>CALCNV010000138.1 GCA_937897645.1 uncultured Lysobacteraceae bacterium | reverse complement strand
GCGATGACGGCATCGGTGTTGACCGACAACAGCTTATGCAGCGTGGAAGGGTCGTTCAGCGCCATCGCCTTGATGCGCGCGAAGTCCTTGCTGCCGCCGCCTTCCACCATGTAGCAGGCCAGCGTCCACGGGCTGCCGGAGAAACCGATCAGCGGCACCTTGCCGTCCAGCTCGCGACGGATCACGCGCACCGCATCCATCACGTAGCGCAGGTCGGTTTCCATGTCCGGCGTGCGCAGTTTGGCCAAGTCCGATGCGCTACGCACGGTGTGCTTGAACTTGGGGCCTTCGCCATCGACGAAATACAGTTCCAGGCCCATCGCATCGGGAATGGTGAGGATGTCGGAAAACAGGATCGCCGCATCCAGGTCGAAGCGCGCCAGCGGCTGCAGGGTCACTTCACAGGCGATGTCGGGATTCTTGGCCATGGCCAGGAAGCTGCCGGCCTTGGCGCGGGTGGCGCGGTATTCCGGCAGGTAGCGGCCGGCCTGCCGCATCAGCCAAACGGGCGTGCAATCCACGGGTTGGCGCTTCAGTGCGCGCAGGAGGCGGTCGTTGCGGAGAGGGGTGTTGGACAAGGGGGGAGGGTTCCGTAAGGGGCTTTGGGAGGTCGTTGGCTGTTGGTTCTTGGCTATTGGTAGAAGCGGACATTCCCGCCTTCACCAACAACCAAGAACCAACAACCAGGAACCGGCTTTCAGATTTTCGGCGCCTCCGCGCCACGCACGAAGGTCACCTGGTAGCCACGTTTCACGTGACCATCGCGGGCTTTCTCGAAGGCGGCGGTGGCTTCGTCCTGCAGCAGGTATTGCTCGCGCTTGAGTTGGGCGCGGCCGCCGATCTGGCCACTCTCGCGCAACAGCTCCCAGCCGCCGAACAGGTCCGGCTGCAGGGTCAATTGCACATAGCGGGGCGATTCGCCCGCGGAGGGGCGTTGCTGCAGGAAGAGGCGCATGCCGCCATTTTAGCCGGAGAGCACCGCCAGCACGGTATTTTCATCGACGTCGGGCACTACCTCGGCGCGCCCGATCCCGCGCCACAGCACCAGGCGCAGGCGCCCGGCCAGGTTCTTCTTGTCCAGGCGCATGCGGGCCAGCAGGGCCTCGGGTGCGAGTCCGGCCGGCAGGGCGGTGGGCAGTCCATAGGCCTTGAGCAGGGCGGCCAGGCGCTCGGTGTCCGCGGGGTCGGCCATGCCCAGCGCGGCGGAAAGCCGCGCCGCCAGCACCATGCCCACGGCGACAGCCTCGCCATGGTTGAGGTTGTCGTTGTGCGGGCTGCCGTAGCCCTGTTCGGTCTCGATGGCGTGGCCGAAGGTGTGGCCCAGGTTGAGCAGGGCGCGTTCGCCACGCTCCAGCGGGTCGCGTTCCACGATCTCGGCCTTGTGCTCGCAGCTGGCGGCGATGGCCAAGGCCAGGGTGGATTCGTCAGCGGATGACAGGGCTGCGTGCTCGGTTTCCAGCCACTGGAAGAAGCGCGGGTCGCGGATGGCCCCGTACTTGATCACCTCGGCCAGGCCGGCGCGCAATTCGCGCGGCGGCAGCGTGCGCAGGGTGGAGGTGTCGGCGAACACCGCGCGCGGTGGGTGGAACGCGCCCACCAGGTTCTTGCCCTGGGCGATGTCCACCGCGGTCTTGCCGCCGACCGACGAATCCACCATCGACAACAAGGTGGTCGGCAATTGCACGCAATCCACGCCGCGCATCCAGCAGGCCGCCGCGAACCCGGCCAGGTCGCCGACCACGCCGCCGCCCAGTGCAAAGATGCAGCCGTCGCGCGTCGCGCCCAGCGTGGCCAGGGCTTCGATGGCCGCGCCGAAATTCGACAAGGTCTTTGACGCTTCACCCGCGGGCAACACGAAGGTGCCGATCAGCAGGTCGTCACGTGCGGCGTGCAAGGCTTCGCGCACCGTGGCCACGTACAGCGGCGCCACGGTGGAGTCGCTGACCAGCAGCACATGGCGGCCGCGCACATGCTGCGCCAGCGCGGTGCCGTCGGCCAACAGGCCGGGGCCGATCACGATGCGGTAGGGGTGTTCGCCGTGTACATCGACGGTGCGCAGGGATGCAGCGGTGGTCATGCGGTTTGCCCGGTGTGCTGCCATTGCGTGGCCAGCAGGTGTGCGAGGGCGGAGGTCGCCGAGCTGGGCGACAGTCCGTCGGTGTCGAGCATCAGGTCGGCGACTTCGGCATACAACGGTTCGCGATGAGCGGACAGGTCTCGCAATACCTGTTCCCGATCCCCTCGCTGCAACAGCGGACGGCTGCGGTCACGGCCCAGGCGCTTGAGCTGCGCCTCCACGCTGACCCGCAGGTAGACCACGAATCCGCGTTCCTGCATCAGCTTGCGGTTGTGCAGGCTCAACACCGCGCCGCCTCCAGTGGAGACCAGCACGCCCTCGCGGGCGAGCAATTGTGAGAGGGTCGCCTGTTCGCGTTCGCGGAAACCGGCTTCGCCCACGTGTTCGAAGATGGCATTGATGGTGGCGCCGGTGCGTTCCACGATGGCCTGGTCGGCATCGACGAACTCCAGGCCGAAACGTTCGGCCAAGCGCCTGCCTATCGAAGTCTTGCCTGCGCCCATGGGGCCGACGAGGATGAGGTTGGGGGCGGGGTTCATGATGAACAGATGCTATCACCGGCCCCTGTTTCGTAGCGAACCATTAACAGCACCAGGATTACCTTGGCACTCCCCGCGGATGTCCCGCGGAAACCAAGGAGCAAGCCATGTCGATAGCCAAGATCATTGAAGTCAACGCCTCGTCCAAGACCAGCGTGGAGGATGCGGTGAAGACCGGGCTGAAGAAGACCGCGGAGACGGTAAAGGGCATCAAGGGCGCGTGGGTCAACGAAATCAAGGTCGTCACCGATGACGCCGGCAACATCACCGAGTGGCGGGTGAACCTGCGCATCACCTTCGTCGTCGAATAATTTCCCCTTCCGATATCACGTGTAGGAGCGGGCCCTGCCCGCGATGCTCCTGGCTTGGAAATGTAACCAACCGAAGAGCATCGCGGGCAGGGCCCGCTCCTACGGTTTCACGTGCCGCTCTTTGTCCAAGCGAAGCGTGCGGTCTGCAATGGCTGGCAAAGTGCGCAAGGCCTGGCGGCTGACGCGTTCGAACAGCTGCACGAAACGTTCGACCTCTTCGCGCATCATCGCGACACGCAATGGATCGCTGGCCTGCAGGGTTTGTTCCTGCTGCCACCGCCATGTCGGCACCACGTCGAAATCCGGACCCTGCAGGAACCAGAGCGCGTCCATGCATTGCCACAGCGCGGGATAGTCACGCGCCAGCGCCTCGTTGCACCAGGTGCGCCAACGACCCTCGCCATCCTCCCTGCGTTCCAACGTGTTGATCGGTGTAACCAACTCGTTAGGATCCTGTGCCGGGGTTTTCAGGAACCAGCCTTCCAGTACCACCAGGTCGCAACGTCCCTGCGTCCGCGGCCACTGCGAGGATGGCAGGCGATCGTCTGCAAACTTGTCGAAGCGTGGAAGCGCCGTCGATTTGCCGGCACGCAAGCGTTCCAGGGTCTCCATCGCCAATGCCAGGTCATGCGTGCCGGGTGGTCCGCGCGTGGCCAGCAGCGGATGCACGGCATGCGCAAGCTGGGCGCGTTGGGCCCGGCGCAGATAGAAATCATCAATGGAGAGCACGGCGACCTGCTGTCCGCGAGACTGCGCCAACGCTGCCATCTGCGCGGCCAAAGTGGACTTGCCGCTGCCTTGCAGGCCGGCGATGGCGAATACCGGGGTCGCATGCGGCAGGGCCAAGGCAGCGTCCAGTGCACTGGTGACCAGTGCGGGGGCGAATCCGATGGTCGTCGAGACGTGCGTGTTGGCAGCCATGGGGCGACAATAGCGCAAGCGCGACTTGAAGCCGAAGGCGAACCATCGATGACCGATCTGTACAGCGAAGCACTCTCCACGTTCAACGACTTGTTCCTCGAGGCCAAGGCGGGAAGCGAAATCGAGCCCAATGCAATGACGGTGGCCACGGCCACGGCGGACGGTCGTCCGTCCGCGCGCACCGTGCTGCTCAAGTCCTTCGATGCGAAGGGCTTCGTGTTCTACACCCACCTGCATAGCCACAAGGGCCGCGAGCTGCAGGCGAATCCGCGCGCGGCCCTGTTGTTCCTGTGGCGTAGCCTGCGCGTGGCGGGCATCCAGGTGCGCGTAGAAGGTTCGGTTTCCGTTGTCTCAGATGCCGAGGCGGATGACTATTTCGCTTCACGTCCGCGCCTCAGTCAGATCGGCGCATGGGCCTCCCATCAATCGGAGACGTTGGAGTCGCGTGAACAGTTCGAGCTAAGCATGGCCAGTGTTGACGCGGAATTCGAGGGTCGCGATGTTCCTCGGCCACCCGGCTGGAGCGGCTATCGCGTGATGCCGGATGCGTTCGAGTTCTGGTACGGCGCGGAATTCCGCCTGCACGAGCGGTGGAGATATGAGCACGATGCGGAAGGTGTTTGGGGCAAGCGGATGCTTTTTCCATGACAAAAGGTTGCCGCGTATGTGGGAGCGACGTAAGTCGCGATGCTTTTGAGAATTCTCGAGAAGCTCGCGACTTACGTCGCTCCCACATGAATGGAATGACGTGATGGGTCCGCAACGCATCGTCTGCCTGACAGAAGAACCCACCGAGACGCTGTATGCGCTTGGCGAACAGCACCGCATCGTCGGCATCAGTGGCTTCACCGTGCGGCCGGCCATTGCACGCAAGGAAAAGCCCAAGGTCAGTGCGTTCACTTCGGCGAAGATCGGCGAGATCCTGAAGCTGCAGCCGGACTTCGTGGTCGGTTTCTCCGACATACAGTCCGACATCGCGGCCGAGCTGATCAAGCACGGCGTAGAGGTCTGGATATCCAACCATCGCAGCGTGGACGGCATCCTCGATTACATCCGTCGCCTGGGTGCGCTGGTGGGTGCGGGCGACAAGGCCAATGCCTATGCAGACGAACTGCGGCGTGGGCTGAACGCCATCGAGCGTCAGTCGGCGCTGCTGTCGAAGCGCCCCAAGGTGTACTTCGAAGAATGGGACGATCCACCCATCACCGGGATCCGGTGGGTTGCCGAGCTGGCGCGCATCGCCGGCGGTGACGATGTGTTCCCGGAACGTTCCGTCGAGTCACTGGCGAAGCACAGGATCCTGGCCGATGCCAGCGAAGTGGTACGGCGCGCGCCGGACATCATCATCGGCTCGTGGTGTGGAAAGAAATTCAGGCCCGACAAAGTGGCTGCGCGCCCCGGCTGGGACGCGATTCCCGCCGTGCGCGATGGCGAACTGCACGAAATCAAATCACCATTGATCCTGCAGCCCGGGCCAGCGGCGTTGACCGATGGCGTACGCGAGATGGCGCGCATCGTGCAGGCATGGTCGAAAAGAGCGCGTTGATTCGTCTGGCGGGGCGCACCGATTTTGTAGAGCCGAGCTTGCTCGGCTGCACTTGATCTATGCGAAGTGCAGCCGAGCAAGCTCGGCTCTACAAAATCTTATCGTCCACACCGCGAAAATATGCGGACGGATGCCTGAATCAGAAACTGCGCTGGAACTTCACCACTTCCGTGCGTCCGCCAGACTTCACCGTGACCTCGAAGCGGTAGGTGTTCCGCGGGCTGATCTGGAACGTGCCCAAGTGGTCGATGTAGTCCCCGGTCTTTACGGTCCTGAAACCAACCTGCTGCCGCACGCCCTGCAGGTCGTGCACCACGGCCGAGACATCCCCTTGCGCGGCCACCTCGTTCCCGTCCGCGAGTTGGCGTAAAGCAATCACCAGCATCCCCGTGCCCGAGTCCTTCTGAACGCCATAGTCGCGCGCCACCGCATCCCCCAGGCTCGCGGTAGGCAGCGCGTTGTAGTGCACGCGCAAATCACCGAAATCGGAAGAAGACTCCGCTGGCGTCACGAACACGGCGGGCTGTGGGGTCTGATTGCCGGAGCATCCAGCTATCAACAGGAGAAGCGTGAGCGTGGCAACGGGTTTGAAGATGTTCATGGGATGGGTGTCGTCTATTTTCCAGCGTGAATGAATGTAGATCGCCTTCAAGCAGTCAATTTTATTCAATCAGTTCTCAACTGGATCGCTGATTGCTTCCGTTCGTCATTCCCGCGAAGGCGGGAACCCAGTGCCTTCGCTTCGGTTTGTTTGGCGCCACTGGATCCCCGCCTACGCGGGGATGACGATCTCTCTGAACTCATGGACGGTGGACAAGTCGGCTCCCGGGAAACCCTTAGTCGTTCGCAGCAGACAGCTGCCTGCCACGCTCACTCGCCGCAGCAATCGCCTGCGCGACCAACGTCTCGAAGCCTCCTCGCTGGAAAGTCTCGACAGCCGCCTGCGTAGTGCCATTCGGTGATGTAACGCGTTTGCGCAGTTCCGCCGGTGCTTCATCCGATTCGGTCAGCATCCGCGCTGCACCAAGGATGGTCTGCAGGACCAGCGTCCGCGCCGCGACATCGTCCAGTCCTTCGGCTTTCGCAGCGGCCTCCATCGCTTCCGCCAGCAGGAATACGTAGGCCGGGCCGCTGCCAGACACCGCCGTCACCGAATCCATCAACGCCTCGTCATCTATCCACACGGTCTTGCCCGCACTCGCCAGCAAGCCTTCTGCTTCATCACGCCCGGCTGGCGAGACATGCGCATTGGCATACAGCCCAGTCACGCCCGCGCCGAGCAAGGCCGGCGTGTTTGGCATCGCGCGGATGATGGCGGTATCGCCGCCCAGCCAGCGCTGCAGTTGGGCCGCGGTGATGCCTGCGGCAATCGAAACCACAAGTGGCTTTCCTGATTGCGCAACTGCAGACAGGTCGCCGCAGACATGACGCATGACCTGGGGCTTCACTGCCAGCAGCCACAACGCCGCGCCTGCAACGGCATCGTTGGCGTTATCGAAGACGGAGACGCCAAAGTCCCTGGCCAGCGCATCGCGCAACTCGGCCACCGGCTCGGCGACACGCAGCGTGTCGGCCGCAACGCCACGCGAGATCAATCCACCAATCAGGCTGCGCGCCATGTTGCCGCCACCGATGAAGGCGATGGTGCCGGCAGTGTCGGTAACCGGGGGCAGGGAGTGTGAAATGGAAGCCGCTGTCATGATCATGGGTCCTGCATTGCTTTGCGAGTCGTTGAATCAGAACGAGGATGGGAATGAGTGGGCAGAATGCCTAGTCGCGTTTTCCGAACAGTGCCGTGCCCACGCGCACCATCGTCGCACCTTCGGCGATGGCCAGGGCGAAGTCATCGCTCATGCCCATCGAGAGTGTGTCGGCGCTCGGGTGCTGCATCGCAAGATGCTTGAATAGATCTGCCATGCGCCGGTAGGCACTGCGACGCAATTCCGGATCCGGATGCGGGGCGGGGATGGCCATCAGGCCACGCAAACGCAGGCGTGGCTCGGCGACGATGCTGGCCGCCAAGGCTGCTACCTCATCGGGCGTACAGCCGTGCTTGCTGTCCTCGTCATCGATATTGACCTGGATGAGGACATTCAACGGTGCACGTTCCGCTGGGCGATGTTTGGCCAATGCCGGGATGAGCTTGGCCCGATCCACCGTCTGCACCCAATCGAAAACCTTGGCAGTCACGTCCGCCTTGTTCGACTGCAGGTGCCCTATCAGGTGCCACTCCAGCTCCAGTGTCGCCAGCTCACGCACCTTGGCCTGGGCTTCCTGGACGTAGTTCTCGCCGAAGGCGCGCTGGCCGGCAGCGGCCAACGCCGCGACGGCGGTCGCACTTTGCGTCTTGGATACTGCCAGCAGCCGTGGACTTGGCCGGTGGCTCGCGGATGCAGCGTTTTCAATGCTTTGCAGTGTTGCGCTGAGGCGCTGGGCGAGCATAATCATCCAACCGTTGGATATCGGGGCAAGGGCGCTATACTCCCCCTCGGGGTTGTATCGTTACCAGAATCGCAGCAACTGGGGAAGCAGCGTATGGATATCGCCGAACTTCTGGCGTTTTCGGTCAAGAACAAAGCATCTGACCTTCATTTGTCGGCCGGCTTGCCGCCCATGATCCGGGTAGACGGCGACGTGCGTCGCATCAACATCCCGGCACTGGACCACAAGCAGGTCCATTCGCTGATCTACGACATCATGTCGGACAAGCAGCGCCGCGACTACGAGGAATTCCTCGAAGTCGACTTTTCCTTCGAAATTCCCAGCCTGGCGCGCTTCCGCGTCAATGCGTTCAACCAGAACCGTGGCGCAGGCGCGGTCTTCCGCACCATTCCATCGGAAGTACTGACGCTTGAAGACCTGGGCTGCCCGCCCTTGTTCAAGCAACTCATCGAACAACCGCAGGGCCTGATCCTGGTCACCGGCCCGACCGGTTCGGGCAAGTCGACCACGCTCGCCGCGATGATCGACCACATCAACAAGAACGAATACGGCCACATCCTCAGCGTCGAGGATCCCATCGAATTCGTGCACACCTCGCAGAAGTGCCTGATCAACCAGCGTGAAGTGCACCGCGACACCCATGGCTTCAACGAGGCGCTGCGCTCGGCACTGCGCGAAGACCCCGACTACATCCTGGTGGGCGAGTTGCGCGACCTGGAAACCATCCGCCTGGCGCTGACCGCCGCGGAAACCGGGCACCTGGTGTTTGGCACCCTGCATACCAGCTCGGCGGCCAAGACCATCGACCGCATCATCGACGTGTTCCCCGCTGGCGAAAAGCCGATGGTCCGCTCGATGCTGTCCGAGTCGCTGCGCGCGGTCATCTCGCAGGCGCTGCTGAAGAAGATCGGTGGTGGCCGTACCGCTGCGTGGGAAATCATGGTGGGCACGCCGGCCATCCGCAACCTGATCCGCGAGGACAAGGTGGCGCAGATGTATTCGGCCATCCAGACCGGCCAGCAGAACGGCATGATGACTTTGGACCAGCATCTGCAGGACCTAGTGAAGCGCGCCTTGATCACGCGCCAGCAGGCCAAGGAATACGCCAAGGACAAGCGGTTGTTTGAGTGAAGCCGGGAACAGGGAATAGGGAATAGAGAATGGAAAAGCACAACAGACCGCTGCTTTTGATTCTTCCCATTCCCCATTCTCCATTCCCCATTCTCGGAGCAAAGCGATGAGCACCATCGATTTCACCTCGTTCCTCAAGCTGATGGCGCACCAGAAGGCGTCGGACCTGTTCATCACCTCGGGCATGCCCCCGTCGATCAAGGTGAACGGCAAGATCTCGCCGATCACGCAGACGCCGCTGACCTCGCAGCAAAGCCGCGACTTGGTGTTGAACGTGATGACGCCGGCGCAGCGCGAGGAATTCGAGAAGACCCACGAGTGCAACTTCGCCATCGGCATCGCCGGCGTGGGCCGCTTCCGCGTCAGCTGCTTCTACCAGCGCAACCAGGTGGGCATGGTGCTGCGTCGCATCGAGGCGCGCATTCCGACCGTCGAAGAACTCAACCTGCCACCGATCATCAAGACGCTGGCCATGACCAAGCGCGGCATCATCATCTTCGTCGGCGCCACGGGTACGGGCAAGTCGACGTCGCTTGCGGCGATGATCGGCTACCGCAACCAGAATTCCACCGGCCACATCATTACCATCGAAGACCCGATCGAGTTCGTGCACAAGCACGAGGGTTGCATCATCACCCAGCGCGAAGTCGGCATCGACACCGACAGCTGGGACGCGGCGCTGAAGAACACCCTGCGCCAGGCACCTGACGTGATCATGATCGGCGAGGTGCGTACGCGCGAGGGCATGGACCACGCCATCGCCTTCGCCGAAACCGGCCATCTGGTGCTGTGCACGCTGCACGCCAACAACGCCAACCAGGCCATGGACCGCGTGATCAACTTCTTCCCCGAGGACCGTCGCGGCCAGCTGTTGATGGACCTTTCACTGAACCTGAAGGGCGTGGTCGCCCAGCAGCTCATCCCGACGCCTGACGGCAAGGCGCGCCGCGTTGCCATGGAAATCATGCTGGGTACGCCGCTGGTGCAGGACTACATCCGCGAGGGCGAGATCCACAAGCTCAAGGAAGTGATGAAGGAATCCACCAACCTGGGCATGAAGACCTTCGACCAGAGCCTGTTCGAGCTGTACCAGGCCGGCGAGATCAGCTACGAGGATGCGCTGCGTTACGCCGATTCGCAGAACGAAGTGCGCCTGCGCATCAAGCTGGCCCAGGGCGGCGACGCCCGCACCCTGTCGCAAGGGCTGGATGGCGTGGAGATTGCCGAGGTTCGCTGAGCACCTGCGCGAGTCGATGCTGATGTAAAAAGGGGCGGGCAACTGCCCCTTTTCCATGCGTGCTCCAGCGGGGCAACAGCCAGCATCCATCGGGCAAGATCGTCATCCCGGCGCAAGCCGGGACCCAACGATCCATGCTCGTTGGGCTGGGTCCCGGCTTGCGCCGGGATGACGGCTTTACCCGCTTTACTTTGGCTAGGCCAGCCTACAATCACGGACATGGATTCCCTTGATATTGACCCGCTTGCTGCCCAGCGCTTGCGCGAATGGTTGGCACCCCTCGAGCGCGTCTTCGTGCTCACCGGCGCAGGCTGCAGCACCGCATCTGGCATTCCCGATTACCGTGATCAGCAGGGTGAGTGGAAACGCACGCCACCGGTGAACTTCCGCGATTTCGTCGATGATCCCCTTGTGCACGCACGGTATTGGGCACGCAGCTTCATCGGCTGGCCGGTGGTCGCAACGGCACAACCCAATGCCGCCCACCAGGCGCTGGCCCAATGGCAACACAGCGGCCGACTCTCGCGACTGCTGACCCAGAATGTCGATGGCCTGCACCAGAAAGCGGGCAGTCGCGACGTGATCGACCTGCACGGCCGTATCGATGAAGTCGTCTGCCTGGTGTGCAAGGCCCGTTACGAGCGCCTGCAGATACAGCAACAACTTGCGGCGGACAATCCATCGTGGGCCGGCCTGAGCGCAGGCACTGCGCCTGATGGCGATGCCGATCTGGAAGGCCGCGACTTCAGCCGCTTCCGGGCGCCAAGCTGCCAGGCATGCAACGGGATGTTGAAGCCGGACGTGGTGTTCTTTGGCGAGAATGTTCCGAAGACCAGGTACGAAGCAGCCCGCGACGCCTTGGCTGCATCGGACGCACTGCTCGTGGTCGGCTCGTCACTGATGGTCTATTCCGGTTTCCGCTTCGCGCGCATGGCGCATGAAAGCGGACAGCCGATCGCCTTGCTCAACCTCGGGCAGACTCGTGCTGACAGCCTTGCGTCATTGAAGCTGGATGCGGATTGCGTCTCGACGTTGCAGGTTGCGTTGCAGAGGTAGGGTGGGCCTCGGCCCACCATCGCCATCCGTGAATCGGCGTTGATAATCAGCGAAGAGGTTTTCGCCGATATTCAAAGTAATCGGAATCATTGCAATGGTGGGCCAAGGCCCACCCTACGTGCGCATCCATGCCGGTTTCTGTTTTGCCGCCTGCTTGAACGCCGGGCAATCCGTGCGATGGGCGCCGGGCAGGTAGCCCAGGCTCATCAGGAACTCGCCGGTGATCTCGCCGCCGGTGAACCGGAAGGTCTTCTTGAACAGCTTCACCCACTCCGGTTTCGCCAAGGGGTGGTGTGTTTCGATCCACTGCAGGAAGCCGCCATGCGACTCACGCAGGCTTTGGACGACCTTGGCGTTGTGGATGGCAGCGTCAACCTTCAAGCGGTTACGGATGATGCCGGCATCGGCCAGCAGGCGCACCCGGTCTTTCTCGCCATAGCGCGCGACCTTGTCCACATCGAAGCCACTGTAAGCCAGGCGGAAACCTTCACGCTTCTTGAGGATGGTTTCCCAGCTCAGGCCGGCCTGGTTGATTTCAAGGACCAGGCGCTCGAACAGCTCGGATTCGCCGTCCTGCGGGAAGCCGTATTCCTTGTCGTGGTAGGGGCCGTGCACCGGATGGCCCGGCGCGAAATCGCAGTAACTGGACATGCGTGAAGATTAGCGCGTCTGGTCGTGTATTTCGAACTGTCGGTGAGAGGTAGACGACTACTGATGCTTTCATGCCTCCCCCTTTGCAAAAGGGGGATCGAGGGGAATTTGCTCTGGCTTTGCACTCGGCAAGCAAGATCAAGAGCAAATCCCCCCCGCGCGGCCGTCGGCCGCACGGCCCCTTTTCCAAAGGGGGCAAGGGCCCTGTTCATCACGCAAAACGGGTGACTCGCTCTAGAATGGGCACATGCCCGTGCCGTCCGCCACCTTCTCCAACCAGCTGCTGATCGCGCTGCCGGCGCTGGACGACCCGCATTTCATCCGCAGCGTGGCCCTGATCTGCCAGCACGACAGCGACGGCGCCATGGGCGTAGTGGTCAATCGTGCGTCCGAGTACACGCTCGGCGAAGTACTGGCGCAGATGAACCTGGAAACCCCGGATCCGCTGCTGCGCGACCAGGTCGTGCTGAACGGCGGGCCGGTGCACCCGGAGCGAGGCTTCGTGTTGCACGATGGCAAGCGCGAATGGGATTCCACGCTTGCCATTGCCGACAACCTGGCACTCACCACCTCACGCGACATCCTGGAAGCCATCGCTGTCGGCGAAGGACCGGCGCATGCCGTAGTCGCGCTGGGTTGCGCGGGCTGGGGCGCTGGCCAGCTTGAATTCGAGCTTGGCGAAAACAGCTGGCTTACCGCGCCGGTCGATCCGGAGTTGCTGTTCGCACTGCCGCTGGCGCAGCGCTGGCAGGCCGCGGGTGGTCGCATCGGCATCGATATCACCCGCGTCACCGATTACAGCGGGCACGCATGAGCAGCCTGAATCCAAAATTCGCACAAGGGCGGACGCGGCAAGGTCATGGATGCTTTCGGCGTCGCGGCGTCGCCGTACCCTCACCCCAACCCCTCTCCCGGTGGGAGAGGGGCTTCTGGTGCGGGCACGCATGAAACTGGATGGCACCGTGCTGGGGTTCGATGTCGGTGCCAAGCGCATCGGCGTGGCCGTGGGCAGCGCGTTCGGCAGTGGCGCGCGTGCGCTGGCGGTGATCGATGTGCACGGCAACGGGCCGGATTGGGCGGCGATCGACAAACTACGCATGGAATGGCGGCCGGATGGACTGGTGGTGGGTGATCCGATGACGCTGGAGGGCGGCGATCAACCGATCCGCCAGCGCGCGCACGCCTTCGCGCGTGAGTTGCAGGCACGGTACAAGCTGCCGGTAGTATTGGTGGATGAGCGTTCCAGCTCGGTGGAAGCGGCGCAGCGTTTCGCGCTGGACCGGGCCGAAGGACGCAAGCGTCGTCGCGATGCAGTGGCGCTGGATGCCGTGGCGGCGGCGGTGATCATCGAACGCTGGTTGGCGGCGCCGCAGGATGCTGTACAGATTTGAGTTGCACGTCCTTCTCCCTTCGGGAGAAGAGACAGACCAGACCCCGCGAAGGCGGGGGTGCCCGAAGGGCGGATGAGGGTGCGGCGAAGTCATGGACTTCTGGAACGCCCGTATTCCGCCGTACCCTCACCCCAACCCCTCTCCCGATGGGAGAGGGCTATCAACGAAGCGATGGTTGAAGCATGACCCAACAACTTGATTCCGACGGACGCCTGCAACACCTGCTGACCCTGGATGGTTTGCCGAAGGAAACCCTGTGCCGGCTGCTGGATCGTGCTGGCCAGATCCGCGACGCGGCCCTGGGTCGCACGCAGAAGCGCAATTCATTGTGCGGAACCACCATCTGCACGCTGTTCTTCGAGCCTTCCACGCGCACGCGCAGCTCCTTCCATATCGCGGCACAGCGACTGGGCGCGGACGTGATCAATTTCGACGCCTCCACTTCGTCGGCGCGCAAGGGCGAGACTGCGCTGGACACGCTGAAGAACCTGGAGGCGATGGGCGTGCGTGGCTTCATCGTGCGCCATCCGGAGGACGGTGCGGCCGAGATGCTCGCCGCGCATGCAGGCGAGGGCACCACCCTCATCAATGCCGGCGACGGCCGCAGCGCGCATCCCACCCAGGGCTTGCTGGATGCGTTGACGATCAAGCAGGCGAAGGGCGCGGATTTCTCGCGGCTTAAGGTCTTGATCGTGGGTGACGTGAAGCACTCCCGCGTCGCGCGCTCCGACCTGCACGCACTGCGCACCCTGGGCACTGGCGAGATCCGCGTGTGCGGGCCCTCCGGCCTTCTGCCTGAAGACGGGACACTGGCAGGTTGCACGGTGGGCGACGATTTCGACGCCCTGCTGGAGGGCGTGGACGCGGTGATGATGTTGCGCTTGCAGCGTGAGCGCATGGAGGAGGGCGTGGTGGCCACGCTGGACGGTTACCACGCGCAATACGGCCTCACGGCCGCGCGCCTGCGCCGCGCCGCGCCGGATGCCGTCGTGCTGCATCCCGGCCCGATCAATCGTGGCGTGGAAATCACCGATGAAGTGGCCGACGGCCCGCAGTCGCTGGTGTTGCGCCAGGTCAGCAACGGCGTCGCCATCCGCATGGCGGTGCTGGAATCCCTGCTGGCCTGACAATAGGTAGGAGCGCCCCATGGGCGCGAGCTTTTGATGTTTCGCGTGTGGGGCCTCGAAAGCTCGCGCCCATGAGGCGCTCCTACCTGGCCTTCATGCCTTGCGGTGCAGGGCCAGCGCTTCTTCCACCAGTGCCAGTTGCTGCCGGGCTTCCGCGTTGCCTTCGGCGGCGGCCTGCTGCACCTGCTGCATGTCCGGATGCGACACGATCAGCAGGGTGTTCTCGCAGGCGGGGCAGGCGTAGTCGGTCACTTCCTCGTGCAGTTCCATCTGCATGCCGCTGGAATCGCCTTCCCACCCGCAGGCACAGCTGATGCGGTCAGTCCGCCAGCGCGGCATGAAATAGTTGCGGATGATCTCTGCCATGGCGGGTTGCCGACTCAGTTCTTTTTCTGCGCGAACAGCCACGCCCACATGGGCGCGTGGTGGTAGGTCGCGTCCCAGGAGTTGTGGTCGGCATCCGGGAACTCGGTGTATTTCACGTCCGCACCCAGCGCCTTGAATGCAGCGAAGGTCTTGCGGTCATCGGTGGTGGGCACGACCTTGTCCAAGGCGCCGTGGAAGATCCAGACAGGAACATGCTGCAGCTTGGTGGCGAGTGCGGCATACGGGTCGGCAGCGTTGGCCACTTGGGTCACGAACAATGCACGTTCGTCGTTGGGCGCAAGGATCGCACCGCAAACCGGCACCAGTGCCGCAAAGCGTCCGGGCGCCTGTAGCGCGACTTCCCAGGTGCCATAGCCGCCCATCGACAATCCAGTGAGGTAGGTACGCTTCGGGTCGCCGCCGAATTCCTTGCTCGCGGCCTCGGTGGCGGCCAGGGCCATGTCGACGTTCGATCCCATCCATTCGCCGTTTTCCTCGACCTGCGGGAACACCACGATGGCCGGGAAATCCGCTGCATGCGCTTTCACGTATGGCCCAAGCCCCGCTTGCGTCGGCTTGTCGCCATCGCTGCCGCGCTCGCCGGAGCCGTGCAGGAACAGGATGACCGGCGTGCCCTGTTTGTCTGCACGGCGCGCGGGCACGAACACCCGGTAAAGGCGTGGCGTGCCCTCCACCAGTACGGTTCGTTCAACGAACGTGCCGGCTTCGTCAGTCGGCACGGTGCTGCAACCGACCAACGATAGAAGCAGCAAGCAGACAGTCATCAAGGCCGCAAAGGACTTGGGAAATTTCATGATGGAGTGAACCTCTTGCCATACCAGGAATGGATCAGGAATGTCGTATCAAGATTTCCAGTATATCCAGCCAATCGTCGCACCCACGTTCAATGCGACCATGGTCCAGAAGCCCAGGAGGTAACTCTTCTTGCTGGTCTTGTGGCGAAGCACGCGTTGCGAGAACAGCGCGCCGGGCCAGCCGAACGACAATTCGAGCACGTGGAGATGGGCTTCGGGAATCCGCCATCGGCTCTTCTGCGCAGCGTCCTTGTCCAGCGCGTAGGCCATGAAAGTGACGATGCTCATGAACGTGGGCACGAACACGAATTCGAGCGGAAGCAGCCCGCCCCTGATCGCCCATGCCAGGAAGCATGCATACGCAAGCACCACGCCTGCACGCAGCAAGTCATGGCCAGTCGCGTAGGGGTTGCCAGGCCTGGCCGGTTTCCGCGTGTGCGCCGTCGCCTTGCGTGCGCGCTGCGCTGCGCGCATCACCTGTGTCGCGCGCCAGCGTCCATCACCCTGGCGCTCGGCGATGTACTTGACCAGTTCGCCCGGTTCCGGTCGCCGACCTTGTTGTTCGTAATCGCGGATATGGAAGAACGTCCTGCCACCTTCCACGGTGGTATCCAGCGGCGCGATGAAGCCGTAGCCGCGCTCGTCATTCCACTCCTGGATCTTGCCGAGTCCTTGCATGGCAGCGCGCTCAGTGCAGCAGGATCAGCGTGGCCAGGCCGAGGAAACTGAAGAATCCCATCACGTCGGTCACGGCGGTGACCACCACCGTGCCCGCGACTGCGGGGTCGATGTTCATGCGCTTGAGCAACAGCGGCAACAACACGCCGGCGGTGGCGGCGGCGCAGAAGTTGATGATCAACGCCAGCGTGATCACCAGCGACAACAACGGGCTGCGGAACCAGAAGTAGGCGATCACGCCCACGATGCCGCCGATCAGGATGCCGTTGACCAGGGCGACGCGGATTTCCTTCCACAGCAGGATCTTCGCGTTGCTCGGTCCCACCTGGCCCAGCGCCAGGCCACGCACCATCAGGGTCAACACCTGCACGGCCGCGTTGCCGCCGATGCCGGCCACGATGGGCATCAGCACCGCCAGGGCGACGATTTTCTGCAGGGTGAGTTCGAACTGGCCGATGACGGTCGCCGCCAGGAACGCAGTGCACAGGTTGATGCCCAGCCACACCACGCGGCCGCGCACGGCGCGCTTCAGCGGCGAGAACAGGTCTTCGTCTTCGTCCAGGCCGGCGGCACCGAGCGCCTGGTGCTCGGCCTGTTCGCGGATGATGTCGACCACGTCATCGATGGTGATGCGGCCGAGCAGGATGTTGTTTTCGTCCACCACCGGCGCGGATACCCAGTCATGGTCGGAGAACTGGCGCGCGACTTCCTCGGCGGATTCCTCGACGTCGATGGCCGGTTGTTCGTCGTCGATCAGGCGGTTGATCGGCGTGCTGTCGTCATGGGTCACCAGGGCCGCCAGCGACAGGCGCCCGAGGTACTGGTGGCGACGGCTGACCACGAACAGGTGGTCGGTATGGTCCGGCAGTTCACCGCGCAGGCGCAGGTAACGCAGCACCACATCCACGTTGACGTCGGTGCGCACCGTCACCACGTCGGGATTCATCAGGCGGCCGGCAGTGTCTTCCGGGTAGGACAGGACTTGCTCGAGGCGCTCGCGGTTCTCGCGGTCCATCGACTTGAGCACTTCGTCGATGACCGTGTCCGGCAGGTCCTCCATGAGGTCGGCCAGGTCGTCGATGTCCATGTCTTCGACGGCGGCGATGATTTCATCCGCGTCCATGTCGGCGAGCAGGCTTTCGCGCACTTCATCGCCCACGTGCACCAGCACTTCGCCGTCGTCCTCGGCGTCCACCAGGCCCCAGACCACGACGCGCTTGGCCGGCGGCAGCGATTCCAGCAGGTTGCCGATTTCCGCCGGGGCCAGCGTGTTGATCAGGCGGCGCACGGGGCCAAGCCGCCCACTGTCCAATGCATCGGACAGCAGGCGCAGCTGGCGCGCGGTCTTGTCGTGGCGGACGGCTTCAGCCATGCGCGACTCCCGGTAGCGGTGAAGCCGCTTCCGTGCGGGAGCGGCAGGTCAGGTGTTCATCCCGACATTATCGCCCCGTGGCGTGGCAATGGACACCCCAAGCCAGCCCGCCATCGGTAGGAGCGCTCCATGGGCGCGAGCTTTTGCGGATTGCCGCGCGAAACATCAAAAGCTCGCGCCCATGGGGCGCTCCTACAGGGAGGAGGATTTCAGCCAACTCTCGATGCCGCTGCGGTCGCGCGCCTGCAGCAGCTTGGGCATGCGCGCCTTGAGTGCGGACAGGTTGCTGTCGCGGATGGCCTTGCGCACTTCCAGCAGGGTGGCGGGATGCAGGCTGAACTCGGTCAGGCCCAGCGCCAGCAGCAGCGGTGCGAGGGCTGCGTCGCCAGCGATTTCACCGCACACGGCCACCGGCGTGTCGTATTCGTTGGCGACGTTGATGATGTGCTTCAGCAGGCGCACGACGCCGGGGTTCAAGGGCGAATACAGTTCGCCCAGCGCATCGTTGTTGCGATCCGCGGCCAGCAGGTACTGCACCAGGTCGTTGGTGCCGATCGACAGGAAGTCGACGAGGTCCACGAACGCATGCAGCGCAATCGCCGCCGCGGGCACTTCGATCATCGCGCCGAGCGGAATGTCGTCCGCGACCTCGGCACCTTCCTTGCGCAGCTTGTCGGCGACGCGCTTCAGGCGCTTGCGCACGGCCACGATTTCCTCGCGGTTGCTGATCATCGGCACCAGCACGCGCACCGGCCCGTAGCCCGAGGCACGCACGATGGCGCGCAGCTGGGTGTCGAACAGGTCGCCATTGGCCAGTGACAGGCGCACGCCACGCAGGCCGAGGGCAGGGTTGTCTTCGTTTTCCAGCACCAGTCCGCTGCGGTCGGCCTTGTCGGCACCGAGGTCGAGCGTGCGGATGGTGACGGGGCGACCGCTCATGCCCAGCACCACGTCGCGATAGGTGCGGAACTGTTCCTCTTCGTCCGGCACCTCGTTGCGTTGCAGGAACAGGAACTCGGTGCGGTACAGGCCCAGTCCGGCCGCGCCAAGCGAGTGTGCCTGGGCGACGTCCTCGCGTGATTCGGCATTGGCGAGCAGGGCGATGTCCACGCCGTCCTGCGTGCGCGTGGGCTTGGTGCGCAGGCGTCCGAGTTCGCGCTGTTCCTTGGCCAGCTCGCGCAGGCGCTGGCGGTAGGCGCGCAGGTCATCCGGACCCGGTTCGACCACGATGCTGCCGCTGCCGCCATCGACGATCAGCACATCGCCGTCGTTGATTTTCTGCAGCACCTTGGCCGCGCCCACCACCAGCGGCATGTGCAGGCTGCGCGCCAGGATGGCGCTGTGCGACAGCGTGCTGCCTGCGGACGTGACGATGGCCACCACGCCCTGCGCCTGCAGCTGCGCGAGTTCGGACGGTGCCACGTTGTCGCTGACGAGGATGTCGCCGGCCACGCCCTTGGGGCCGCCGCTGCGCTTCTGCAGGTGGGCATGGATGCGACCGATCACATGGTCCAGGTCATCCATGCGGCTCTTGAGGTAGGGATCGTCCATGCCGTCGAACACGGCAGCCAGGCGATCGCGCTGCAGGCGCAGTGCATAGTCGGCGCTGAAGCGGCCGGCGCGGATCAGTTCATCCAGGCCGTGCAGGAGTTCGGGGTCGTCCAGCAGCAGGGCATGCAGGTCCAGGAATTCACCCACTTCCTTGGCCAGCGCGCCGTGCAGGCGTTCACGTAGCACCTGCATTTCGCCGCGGGTCGAATCCACCGCGACGTGCAGGCGCTTGAGTTCTTTTTCGACCGCATTGGCGGCGATGCGTTGCTCGACGACTTCCAGCGCGTGCGGCAAGCGCACCCTGGCACGGCCAAGCGCGCTACCGCGCGATGCGCCGTGGCCGGGGAGCAGCAGGCGCACCGGTCAGGTTTCCTCGTCGAATCGTCGCTCGAACAGTGCCACCACGGCGTCCATGGCCTCGGCTTCGCCTTCGCCATCCACGCGCACCGTCACCGGCGTGCCCTGGCCCGCGGCCAGCAGCATGACGCCCATGATGCTCTTGGCATTGACCTCGCGGCCCTTGGCCGACAGGGTGGCATTGCAACGATAGCCCGATAGCACCTGCACCAGCTTGGCGGTGGCGCGGGCGTGCAGGCCCAGGCGGTTGGACACGGTGAGTTCACGTTCAAGCATCGTCGACTATCGCTCCATTGCGTGTGCCGGCGGCAGCAGTCGCCGGCAGTTGGTCCAATCCCTGTTCCGCATAATTCATCACCCGCAGCAGCATAGGCAAGCTCAGCGCGGACACGCGCCGTACCGGCGTCCCCAGCCGCGCCAGTTGCCCGGCCAGGTTGCTGGGGCTGGCACCGTACAGGTCGGTCAGCACCAGCACCCCGTCACCGCCGTCGACCCGGCGCAAGGCCGCCGAGGCCTGCGGCAGCAAGGCCTCGAGGTCCGCGTCCAGCGGCACTTCGAATGCCTCTGCCTTCAGCGGCAGTTGCCGCAACAACGCAGTGGCCACCGCCAGCAGCGATGCGCCAATACCAGGATGTGTTACCAGAAGAATGCCACAGGCCATGCGGGAACGTTAGCAGAGTGGCGTGACAGGCTGGAAGCCGGACGTAGCCAAGGTGCCAAGTTACCAGCCAGCGGGTTGCCGGCTGATATGTGACGATCCGGCTGTGGCCGGGCTCAATCCAGCTCGCGGTGGAACGTCGCCACTTCTTCCCAGCCCTGGCCGCGGGCATGTTCGGCCAGGCGTTCGGCCAGGTAGACCGAGCGGTGCTTGCCGCCGGTGCAGCCGAAGGCAATGGTGACGTAGCTGCGGGTTTCGCCGCGCAGGCGGGGTAGCCAAGTGTCGAGGAAGGTGTTGACCTGTCCCACGTATTCGCTGACTTCGGGTTGCGCATCCAGGTATTCGCGCACGCCGCTGTCGCGGCCCGACAGCGGCCGCAGGTGCGGGTTCCAGTGCGGGTTGGGCAGGACGCGCGCATCGAACACGAAATCCGCATCCGCCGGTACGCCGCGCTTGTACGCGAACGACTCGAACAGCAACGACAGCGAGGTGCTGGTATTGAGCGCGAATTCGGCGATGATCCGCCGCCGCAGCTGGTGCACGTTGAGTGCGCTGGTGTCGATGACGACATCGGCCTCCACGCGCAAGGGCGCGGTGATGTCGCGCTCGCGGGCGATGGACTCGGGCAGCGACAGCCCGAAGTGCGCGAGTGGATGCTTGCGCCGCGTGTCGGAATAGCGCCGCAGCAGCACGTCGTCGCTGGCATCGAAGAACAGCAAGGTGCCTTCCAGCCCCAGCTCGGCAAGGGCGGCACGCCATTGCCCCAGCTTGGACAGGTCGCTGTGGCGGTTGCGCACGTCGATGCCGACTGCGATTTTCTGCGGCAACGCGTCGTCGCGCATCAGGCTGCGCACGAAGGAGGGCAGCAATTCGACCGGCAGGTTGTCGACGCAGTAATAGTCCAGGTCTTCGAAAGTCTTGAGCGCCACGGACTTGCCGGAACCGGACAGTCCGCTGACGATGATGACGGTGGGCGTCGGTTTCTGCGGTACGTCTTCGCTGCCGTCGTGGTGCCCGCTCATGGCGCGCTGCGCTCCAGCAGGTTGCTGTGGCGCGCGATGAACATCGCTGCAGGATCGATGCCCTTGGTGCGCAAAATGTGCAGTCGCGTCGCCGCTTCGGTCAGCACCGCCAGGTTGCGGCCCGGCATCACCGGCAGGGTGATCAGCGGCACGTCCAGGTCCAGCACGTGGCGCGTGCCCGAATCACCGGTGAGTCGTTCGTAGCCGTGCGGGTTGGGTTCGGTCATGGGCCGGGTCAGGTGCACCATCAGGCGCAGGTACTTGTTCTTCTTCACCGCGGTGTCGCCGAACATGTCGCGCACGTTCAACACGCCCAGGCCGCGTACTTCCAGCAGGTCCTGCAGCAGTTCCGGGCAGGTGCCGTCGAGTACGTCAGGCGCGATCTGGGTGAATTCAGGCGCATCGTCGGCGACCAGCCGATGGCCGCGGCTCAACAGTTCCAGCGCCAGTTCGCTCTTGCCGGAACCGGCTTCGCCGGTGATCAGCACGCCGATGGAATAGATTTCCATGAACACGCCGTGCAGTGTGACCCGCGGCGCCAGCGTGCGTGCCAGATGATAGGAGAGGTGATTCAGCAGCTCGTGGCCACGCTTGGGCGACAACCACAGCGGCGTTTCCGACTCCTCGGCCGCATCGCGCAGGTCTTCGGGGCAGGACTGGTTCTTGCTGATCACCAGCGCCAGCGGCCGAAAGGACACGATCTTCTCGATGGTTTCCCAGCGCTGCCGCGAGTCAAGCGAATCAAGCCACGCCAGTTCTTCGCTACCGAGGATCTGCACCTTGTTGGGGTAGATGGTGTTGAGGTAACCGGCCAGCGACGGGCGGCGGGCGATGGTGTCCACCGACTCGAGCTCGCGCGTGCCTCCTTTCTGCCCGGCCAGCCAGCGCAGCGCGAGTTTTTCCTTCTGCTGGTCGAACAGTTCGCGGGCGGTGATGCGGGTCGTCATGCGGCGATCTTCGGCAGGTGGGTGTCGTCGAGCAGTAGGGTGCGCATTGCCGATGCATCGGCGGCATTGCGCAACGCATCGCGGAACTCCGGGCGGGAAAAACGCTCGGCCAGCTCCGACAGCACCATCAGGTGCTGGTGGGTGTAATGATCGGGCACGGCCATCGCAAACACCAGATCGACGGGCTCGCCGTCGGCGGCATTGAAATCGACCGCCGGCTCCAGCCGCAGCAGGACGCCACGGGGTGATTCCAGTGCCGGAGATCGACCATGCGGGATGGCGATGCCATGGCCTATCGCCGTGCTGCCCAACTGTTCGCGCGCCTGCAGGCTGGCGTGCAGGGCATCCGCGCCCGCCTGTTCGCAGGCAAGCCATCCGGCCGCCGCCTGCAACACGGCATCGCGGCCTTCTGCTTGCAACACGCAAGCGCGCACGTCTGCTAGTTGGTCGGCCAGGGACATGCGCGGTCGTGGGTGGGCTGGTTCAAGCACAGATCGGGGAATGCGTCAGCAGCGATGCGTCAATCCGCATTCTCGCCGCGTGGCACGCGTTGCGCGTCGATCTTCTTCTGCTTGTGCTTCAGGAGCAGGCGGTCGAGCTTGTCGGCCAGGATATCGATCGCGGCGTACATGGTTTCGGCGCCGGCATCGGCGTGCAGAGTGCGTCCGGCGAGGTTGAGCGTGGCTTCGGCGATGTAATCGGGTTTGCGTATGCCCAGTTGGGCGCGGACCTCGAGCGGCTGGTCGAAGTGGCGCCCGAGGCGCTTGAACTTCGTTTCCACATATTCCCGCAGCGCGGGGGTGACTTCGATATGTTGGCCATGGGTCTCGATTCGCATCGCTTGCCTCCTTACGGGTCGATGGGCCGCGGATTCCGCGGATTGACGCTGCTTTGCCTGTGACTGCGGTGGGTCGGGTGAAGTTCGCACGCTCCTGTCTTTACAAGGAAGGAAATTTTGGCTGGCGGTACATCATGGCCCATCGATCCTTATCGAATCGTTATCAGCCGATGCGCACGCGCTCATGCGAGGAAAGTATCTCCATGGCTTCACGATACTTCGCCACGGTGCGTCGCGCCACTGGTACGCCGGAAGTCTTGAGAAGCTCCGCGAGCTTGGCATCCGACAATGGCTTGCGCGGGTTCTCCGCTTCGATCAGGTTGCGGATCATGGACTGGATGGCAATGCTGGAGGTCTCGCCGCCGCCCTCGCTGCTGACGCCGGAGGCGAAGAAGGCGCGCAGGGGAAGGGTGCCGCGCGGCGTGCGTACGTACTTGCGCGCGATGGCGCGCGATACGGTGGACTCGTGCAGGCCGACTTCCGTTGCCACCTCACGCAGGGTTAACGGGCGCAAGGCCTGCGCGCCGAATTCCAGGAAGCCGGCCTGCTGTCGCAACAGGCAGCGGGTCACCTTGAGCAGGGTGTCGCCGCGCGCTTCCAGGCTCTTCAGCAGCCAGCGCGCTTCCTGCAGGTGGCCGCGCAGGTAGCCGGCGTCGCTTTCGCCACACTGGCGGATCATCTGTTCGTAGCCGCGGTGGATGGTGATGCGCGGCAGGTGGTTGCGCGCCAGCGCCGCGCGCCAGATGCCGCGCTGGCGCCAGACCACGCAGTCCGGCACCACGTAGGTGTCATGGTCCAGTTCGCCTACCTGAGCGCCGGGCTTGGGGTCCAGCGATCGCAGCAAGTGCACCACTTCCTCCACTTCAGCCACCGGGCGCTTGAGTTCCGCCGCCAACCCGGCGATGCCGCTGCGTGGCAGCCGTTCCAGTGCCGGGCTGTCCACGATCTGCAGGGCCAGCGCCTTGCCGGGCGTGTCGTCACTCAGGATCGCCAATTGCAGGTGCAGGCATTCGCCCAGGTTGCGGGCAGCCACCCCGACCGGGTCGAAGCGTTGCACCTGGTGCAGGACGGTGAGGATCTCGTCTTCGTCTGCGTTTATTTCGGGAAGCAGGGTCTTGGCGATTTCCGCGAGCGGTTCGCGCAGGTAGCCATCGTCGTCCAGCGCATCGACCAGTGCGGCGCCGATCTTGCGGTCGCGTGGCGACAGGTGCGAAAGATGCAATTGCCAGAGCAGGTGGTCCTGCAGGGTGTCGACTTCGGCGACACGCTCGGCGGCCGAGCCCTGGTCGTCATCGTCATCGAAGGAGCCACTGCCTCCGGACGAACCGCCGTCCATCGACCAGGGTGCTTCATCCGGCGACCAGTCGTCATCGGAACTGGTCTCGCGTTCGCGCGGGTCGTCGGGAGGAGCGTCGTCGGCCGGGGCGGAATCGCTGCCCGCGGCGTCACCGCCCGAATCCGGGCCGTCGGCATTGTCGGCCCAGTCCAGCAACGGGTTGGTTTCCACCGCCTCGGTGATTTCGGCCTCGAGTTCGGCCGTGGACATCTGCAGCAGGCGTATGGCCTGACGCAGTTGCGGCGTCATGACCAGTTGCTGACCCAGCGATGTCTGGAGGCGTGGCTTCATTCCGCAATCCGAAAGTGCGTTGTGGCACGGCCAGGCCGCGCGTGGCGCACGTCAGAGGCGGAAAGTTTCCCCAAGGTACACGCGACGCACGTCCGGATTGGCCAGCAGCGCGTCCGGTGCCCCCTGCGCCAGTACGCTGCCTTCGTTGAGGATATACGCCCGGTCGCAGATTCCCAAGGTCTCGCGCACGTTGTGGTCGGTGATGAGCACGCCGATGCCGCGGTCCTTGAGGTGTTTCACGATGCGCTGGATCTCGCCGACCGAGATGGGGTCGACGCCGGCGAAGGGTTCGTCCAGCAGCATGAAGCGCGGCTTCGCAGCCAGCGCGCGGGCGATCTCGCAGCGTCGGCGTTCGCCGCCGGACAAGCTGGCGCCGAGTTGTTCGGCTACGTGGGTGATCTGCAATTCGTCCAGCAGCGAGGCCAGCTCCTTGTCCACGCCGGCCCCGTCCAGGTCGTCGCGCAATTCCAGCACCAGGCGCAGGTTGTCGGCCACGGTGAGCTTGCGGAACACGGACGGCTCCTGCGGCAGGTAGCCCACGCCCAGCTTGGCGCGCTTGTACATGGGCTCGGCAGTGATGTCCTTGCCGTCGAGTTCGATCTTGCCGGCATCGGCGCCGACCAGGCCAACGATCATGTAGAAGCAGGTGGTCTTGCCGGCGCCGTTGGGGCCGAGCAGGCCGACGACTTCGCCGGGCTCGAGCGTGAGCCCGAAATCGGCGACGACTTCGCGCTGCTTGTAGCGCTTGCGCAGGCCCTGGGCGGACAGCATTACTTGCTGGCTCCCGGCTTGGCGGCGGCCGAACGGGGCTGGATCACGGTCTTGACGCGGGTGCCGTCGCCGCCGCTTTCCATGTTGCCGGTACGCAGGTTGTAGACCAGTTTCTGGCCGCTGTTCGAGCCGCGCGGCGATTTGATGGTGTAGTTGCCGATGAAGGTCACGACTTCATTGATGAGGTCGTATTCGATGCGGCTGGCGGTGGCCGACATGGGGCTGCCGTCTTCCATCTGCTGCTTCAGCGTGACCGGCGCACCGGTGAAGACGACGCGGGTGATCTCGTCATTCTTCATGATGACTTCGCCGGTCTGCGAACGGATATCCAGCGAACCCTGCTGGACGATGACGCCGCCCGACATCTTGATGGTGCCGGTGCCTTCCAGCGTGCCGACCTGGTGGCCGGCATCCAGTGACATGGGCTGGTTGCGGTCGGAGGACCTCGCCAGTCCCACCGACGGTGCCAACAACAGGGCACACACAAGGAGGAGGCTAGCGCGCAGACTTGGGTTCATATCGTGTCTTGACCTGGGACTTGAGGGTGTATTGCTTGGTTCGGGTGTCAACTTCGAAACCCACGCCGGTGAGTATAGAACCGGGGCGGGTGATGGTGACGGCATCGTCCGTGCTGGCGAGGTTCTTGCGGGGGAAAACGTTCAGTCGCTCGGTCTTGAACAGCGTTGGCACCAGCGCCGCTTCCGGACTGCGCCCTTCGACGCTGCCGCTGAGCCTGAGTTCATCCCCCTTGGCGCTCACCCATGCCGTCTTGGAACGCATTTCCCAGTGTTGGCCCTTGCTGTCAGGCAGCAGGAACAGCGGCGTGGCTATCTGGAAGGTCTGGTCCGTGGCATTGCGCTGCATCTCCGGCGCGCGCAGGGTGATGGACTCCTGGCCTTTGTCATCCAGGCTGATCATCTCGAATTCGCGCATCAGGTAGTCGGAGCGCCCGGTAGCCGCGACAGGCACCTCGATCGCGTCGCGCTGCTTCCAGGCCGACCAGCCACTGAACACTGCGGCCACCAGCAGCACCAGGCCCAGGATCAGGCGCCAGCTCACGCAGTCTGCTCCGCAAGCAACGCTTCGGTATGGCCTTGTGCATCCAGCAGCAGGTCGCACAGTTCGCGCGCGGCGCCCTTTCCACCCTTGCCCGTCGTTTGCCAATGCACGCGTTCGGCGATCCAGTGGTGCGCGTTGGCCGGTGCAACCGCCAACCCAACGGCACGCAGTGCGACGAGGTCCGGCAGGTCATCGCCCATGAAGGCCACCTGGTGGAATTGGATATCCATCTCTTCGCAGAGTAAGCGCACCTGCGCCAGCTTGTCCTTGGCGCCGATGAACACCGGTATGCCGAGGTCGCGACCGCGCGCTTCGGCCACCTTGCTGTTGCGCGCCGTGATGAGTGCGACCTGGATGCCACAGCGGCGCAGCAAGACCAGGCCCTGGCCATCCAGCACGTGGAAGGCCTTGGATTCGTTCCCTTCCGCGTCGAAGAACAGCCGGCCATCCGTCAAAGTGCCGTCCACGTCGAAGCACACCAGCTTGATGTGGGTGGCGCGTTGGCGGATGTCGTCGGGAATGAGGGGCATAGGGGAGGTCAGGTTGTTGGTTCTTGGTTGTTGGTTCTAGGTTATAGGCCATTCGTTCGGCATCGGCAGTTGCCAACAACCAAGAACCAGGAACCAAGGCTTTTAGACCACTCGCGCACGCAACAGGTCGTGAATATTGAGTGCGCCAACCGCGTGACCGGCCTCGTCGACCACGACAAGCCCGCTGATCTTGTAGGTTTCCATCAGTCTTGCGGCTTCAACGGCAAGTTGGTCGGCAGCGATGGTCCTGGGATTGCGGGTCATCACGTCGGCGATCATCGCGGTGCGCACGTCCAGCGCGGCGTCGTCCAGCGTGCGGCGCAGGTCGCCATCGGTGAACAGTCCCAACAGGCGGCCTTCGCCATCGACTACCGAGGTCATGCCCAGTCGCTTGCGGCTCATTTCCACCAGTGCTTCGCTCAAGGTCGCCGTGGCCTGCACGCGCGGCACGTCGTCGCCGGCATGCATCACGTCGGTGATATGCAGCAGCAGGCGGCGGCCCAGGCTGCCGGCCGGGTGCGAGCGGGCGAAGTCGTCGGCGGTGAAGCCGCGCGCTTCCAGCAGGGCCACGGCCAGTGCATCACCCATGGCCAGGGTGGCAGTGGTGCTGGAGGTGGGGGCCAGATCCAGCGGGCAGGCTTCCACCGATACGCTCACGTCCAGGTGCACGTCGGCGGCGCGGGCCAGGGTTGACTGCGGCTTGCCGGTCATGGCGATCACCGCATTGCCCTGGCGCTTGAGCACCGGCAGCAGGGTCAGGACTTCGTCGGATTCGCCGGAATAGGACAGCGCCAGCACCACGTCGGCGTCGGTGATCATGCCAAGGTCGCCATGCCCGGCTTCGCCCGGATGCACGAAAAACGCCGGAGTGCCGGTGGACGCCAGCGTCGCGGCGATCTTGCGCGCGATGTGCCCGGACTTGCCCATGCCGGTCGCCACCACGCGGCCCTTGGATGCCAGCACCAGCCGGCAAGCCGCCGCAAAGCCGCCGTCGATACGGGTCGCCAGGTCCTGCAGCGCCTGCGCCTCGATTTCGACCACCTGGCGTCCGCTGGAGGCCAGGCTGGCATCGGTGAAGGCTTCGGTAGGGGGCAGCGCTTGAGGCATGTAGGTGCCGGCCGGGGGTTAGAATGACCCGGCATTTTATTAGGAAAAGCACGTTGGACGCCGAAACCATCCGAAAACTCATAGAAACCGGCCTGCCGGGCGCCCAAGTGCAGGTGAGTGGCGAGGATGGAGTGCACTTCGAGGCGACCGTGGTATCCGACGCCTTCCGCGGCAAACTGCCGCTGGCCCGCCACCGCCTGGTCTATGCCACGCTGGGCGAACTGATGGGCGGCGCGATCCATGCGCTGGCATTGAAGACATTGAGTCCGGAAGAAGCAGTTTGAGTCTGCTTGCCACCGCGTCTGCCCTGCGCAGGGTTGTCCGCCGCCTTGCCGGGCGCGGATGCGTGCTTCTTGCGGTGGCATGCGCGCTTGCGGCACCGGCGAGCATGGCCACGGAGTTGCCTGCGATTCCCGACAGGGCGGATGCCGACGCGTTCAAGCAGCTCCCGGCCCCTTGGCGCGATTACTTCATCCAGGCCAGGCATGCGGTGCGAATCAGCGACCCATTGCAAAGATGCCTGGCGTTCCCGGACCTGCCGGGCAATCGATGGCCGGCTGGCCATTCCGCGGCGCATTGCAACCACCATTACAAACTGAAGCTTCCAACCCTGGCCGAAATCGAAGGCATGATCGACCGGGACGAATTGGCCCAGCTTGAGGCCATGATGGAGGCGAGCCTTGCCAGGCACTACTCCGACTCGGAGTTCAGCGAAAACATCCACGACACGTTTGATTACCTGCTCAACAACTCCAGTGCAGACACTGATCGCATGACCGCCGCGTGGCTGCGGAAAGCGCCAGGCAGCGCATACGCCCACCTGGCTAGGGGCGCTTTCTACCGCGGATCTGCCTGGGCCGCGCGGGGTGCCGGTTACGCTTCCGAAACACCCGCCGACAATATGCGACGCATGGGCGAATTCGTCGACCTGGCGATTCCCGAGTTCGAGAAGGCTGCATCGATCAATCCCCGTTTGATTCCTGCGTTCACCGGCCTGGTCGATGTGGGGATGCTGTCCTCGCAGGCGAAAGTAGAACGAAGCGGCTTCGAACATGCCGAGAAGCTGGACCCTGCATGCCTGGAGCTGGCCAATGCGCGAATGCGGTCGCTGACTCCGCGCTGGGGCGGCAGCTACGAGGAAATGCTGGCTTACGCCAACCGCCTGTCCGGCTATGTCGAGCGTCGCCCGCAGTTGTCCATGCATATGGCGAGGCCTTTTGCGGATCGCGGAGACAGGCTTATCGCCGATGATCAGTTCACTCGCGCCACTGCCGAAATCCTCGAGGTGGCGATCCATACTGGTTCCAATGAGGACGCGCTCGGCGACGCGGCCAATGTCGCCTTGAACCTGGAAGACGGTGACCCGGATACCTGGAAGGGCGTGGCTTACCTGCTTCAGCAAACCAGGTTCAAGGAAATCGGTGCTTGGGGCCTGAACTGGATAGCCTCGGCGCTGGTCGCGCAGGAGCCGGAGTGGAGCATGCGCTATTCGCAGCAGGCCGTGGACCTGGATGAGAAGGACTCCTATGGCCAGTACTTGCTGGCTGGTGGCTATTACAATGCGAAGCAGTACGGGCTGGCCGACAAGCACTTCCGTATTGCACTGGAAGACCAAGAGTACCGGCAGTCCTCGCTGATGGAGCTTTCTAGGATGTGGCTGTTCAGCAGCGGCCTGGAGGCGCGTGCGGCGGCAGCGAAGGCCAAGCCCTTCGTCGACCGGCTCAACAAAGAATACCCGGATGATGGCGCCGGCTGGATCATGCAACTCAACCTGCGCATAGCAACCCAGGATCCGATCGACGACGAACTGCTGAAGACCATCATCAAGGTCGCGGACAGGAAAGATCCCTGGCAGGCCAATGCAGTAAAGAAGGTCGAAGAAATGCGGCGCGGCCTAGGCATCAAATAGGACCGCACCTTGCCATAACCGAAACTGCGAAGTTGGCTTGTCCGGCATCCGCGGTACCCATCTGAAATCCTGATTCAAGAGCAGACAAAAATGCAGAAGATCGTAGTCACCGGCGGCAACCCCCTCCACGGCGAGGTCGCCATTTCCGGCGCCAAGAACGCGGTATTGCCCATCCTCTGCGCCACCCTGCTGGCCGACGCGCCGGTGGAAATCACCAACGTGCCGCACCTGCACGACGTGGTCACCACAGTGAAGCTGCTCGGCGAACTGGGCGCCACCATCAGCCTGGACGAAGGCACGCTGTCGAAAGGCAGCAGCATCACCGTCGACCCACGCACGGTGAACCAGCACGTCGCGCCCTATGAACTGGTCAAGACCATGCGCGCCTCCATCCTGGTGCTGGGTCCCTTGCTGGCCAAGTACGGTGCGGCGGAAGTGTCCTTGCCGGGTGGTTGCGCCATCGGTTCGCGCCCGGTCGAACAGCACATCAAGGGCCTGCAGGCGCTGGGTGCGGAGATCACCGTCGAGAACGGCTTCATCAAGGCCAGCGCCAAGCGCCTGAAGGGCGCGCGCTACGTATTCGACATGGTCACCGTGACCGGCACCGAGAACGTGCTGATGGCGGCGACCCTGGCCGAAGGCACCACCGTGCTGGAAAACGCGGCGATGGAGCCGGAAGTCACCGACCTGGCCGATTGCCTGATCGCCCTGGGTGCACAAATCGAAGGCGCAGGCACGTCCCGCATCACCGTGCATGGCGTCGAACGCCTGTCCGGTGGTCGCCATGCCGTGCTGCCTGACCGCATCGAAACCGGCACCTTCCTGGTCGCCGCGGCGATGACCGGCGGCAAGGTCACCACACGTCGCGCCCGTCCTGACACATTGGACGCCGTGCTCGACAAACTGATCGAAGCCGGCGCGACCATCGAAACCACCGCCGACAGCATCACCTTGGACATGCACGGCAAGCGTCCGCGCGCGGTCAGCCTGACCACCGCGCCGTACCCGGCGTTCCCCACCGACATGCAGGCGCAATTCATGGCCTTGAACTGCATCGCGGACGGCGTGGGCGTGATCAACGAAACCATCTTCGAAAACCGCTTCATGCACGTCAACGAACTGCTGCGCCTGGGTGCCGACATCCAGGTGGAAGGCCATACCGCCATCGTCCGTGGCACCGACAAACTCGGCGGCGCGCCGGTGATGGCGACCGACCTGCGCGCCTCGGCTTCGTTGATCCTTGCGGGCCTGGTGGCGGAGGGCGAAACCACCATCGATCGCATCTACCACCTTGACCGTGGTTACGAGAACATCGAGGAAAAGCTGAGCGGTCTTGGCGCGACGATCCGTCGTATTTCCTGAGGTTGCCCATGAGCCCGACGACACCAGCCCAAGCCAAGCGCTTCTCGACACGTCGCAAGGCCTTGCTCGGCCTCGTGCTGACTGCCTTGGCAGTGGTGGCCTGGCTGAGCTACATCGGAGCCGCTGGCATCAGCGGCATCGCCACCAAGGACATGGACTGGGACGGCGACGGCACGGTCACCCGCCAGGAGATCCTGCAGGCCTTCCACGCCGTGGTGGTGACCAAGACCAGCGAAGGCCAACGTGAATGCGCGGCCTACCATTGGCGCAGCGACCAGCGCCCGATCCGCGTCGATTGCCGCACGACGATGGCGCCGGCAACAACAAACGAATAAAAAAAGCCCGGCATCGCCGGGCTTTTCCATGTTGCGGACTCTCAGGCCGTGACCGCAAAAAAACTCAGCGCCACGCCTTCAACTGAAGGTCGATGAAGTCCTGGCCATCCTGGCGTTGCAGGATGCGTGCGGGAATGGGCATGTTGGGCACCACCCAGACCAGGGTCTGCTTCTTGCCGTTGGTGCGTACCACCTTGGTGGCTTCACGTGACTGGCCGCCGATGGTCAGCTTCTCCTTGCCGGCGACCTGGTAAGTCATCAATTTGGCGCTGCCGTTTTCAACAAGGCGGTAGGTCAGCGGCCTGCCCGCAGCGACGTCACGCACGATCGCCATGTTGACCAGCAGGGCGTCCATGTCGCCCGTTTTAAGGGCAACCGGGCCGGCGCGCTCGGGCTTGACGTCACCGGTCCAGGTAGCCTTGTTGCTGGTCCAGTCGAAGTTGGTGTTCACCGCGACCTTCCTCACCAGCAGCCGCGAAAGATCGGAGCTTGAAAGCGGGCGCAACCAGGTGCCCTGTTCGTCGAAAACGGTCTTCTGGCTCAGGTCGACCAGCTGGTTCTTCACCGTCAGGCTGTACTGCCAGCGGTTGTTGGGCTGGGCGGTGATGGTGACCTTGCCATCGCCCTGCATGCCCATGGCCGTGGCCTGGTAGTCGGCGGTGAACGCCTCGATGGCGAGCGCAGGCGCACTCATGGCAACCAGGGCGGCGATGGCCGCTACGCGAAGCGGGGAAAGGAAATGGACAGTCATGGCTTATTGCACTCCTTGGTATTCGACCAGGCGCAGGTCGATGGTGTCCTGGCCGTTTTCACGTTGCAGGATGCGTATGGGGGTGGGTACGCCACTGGCGACCCAGAACACGGTTTCGGTGTCGCCGCCATTGGTTCGCGATATGCGCATGGCGTCGTAACTCAGGTCGTCGACAGGTACGATTTCAGTCTGCTCGGCAACGGAATATTGATAGTCACGCGCCCGCCCGTTTTCAACGACGCGGTAATTCAACGCCTTGCCGGGCTGGGCGTCGCGGATGACCGCAAGGTTCATCAGCAGGGCAGTCATGTCGCCGGTCTGCAGGGGAATCGGTGCGAGCCGGGTTTTCTTCAGGTCGCCTTCCCAATGCGCAGTGCCTGCCTTCCAGTCAAAGACACCGAAGGTCTTCTTGCCGGTGAACAGGGCATGTTTCACCGTGGCCTGGCTGAGTGGGCGAAACACCTCGCCAGGCGTGTCGAACAGGGTGCTCTGCTCGATGTTCAACGCCACCAGTTTCGCGAAGCCGCGGCTACCGCGAATGCCCAGGTCCACACGCCAGCGATCACCCTCGGTATTCACCACTTTCATCGTGGCATTACCCGCCAGCTTGCCTTCGTTGAAGGCCTGGTAGGTGGCCACGAAGGGCTCTAGCGCGGCGGCGGGGAGGCTGGCGATGGCCAGTGCGCCAAGCAGCATGAGGCGCGGGAACATGGGTTTCATGAGGAGGGCGTGGGGTTTGCAGGCATCAGGGTAGCGGAGGAATCTAGATGCAAGGGACTAAATACGGGCTGACCGTCCAGACAGGCGCGTCCGTCGCGTTCAGTAATTCGGCCGCTCGCGACCAGTTGCAATACGGCGAGCAACAGGGCGTGTTCGCGTGGCAACAGCCGCTGGGCCAAGGTCTCGGGGGTGTCGCCCGCCAGGATCGGTACGCGGACCTGTGCGATCACGGCACCCGCGTCCAGTTCAGGCACGACCAGGTGCACGCTGGCGCCGTGTTCGCGATCCCCCGCCTCCAGCGCACGCACATGGGTGCGAAGTCCTTTGTATTTCGGCAGCAGCGAGGGGTGGATATTGAGCAAGCGTCCGCGGAAGCAGGCGATGAAGGCGTCACCCAGGATGCGCATGTAGCCCGCGCAGATCACCCAGTCCGGCCGGGTCGCGGCAACGGCGCCGGCAAGCTGCTGGTCGAATGATTCACGATCCACGCATGAACGTGCATCCACGCTCCATCGCAATGCTTCCGCTACCCGCTGCAGGGCAGGTGCCTGAGGTTTATCGGAAAACACGCCCACGATGTCCGCGGCCAGTGTTCTTTTCGCAATCGCATCCAGCAATACTTGCAGATTGCTGCCACGGCCTGAAACGAGTACGGCGATGCGCAGCGTCATGCAAGCGCCTTTTGCGATAAGGCATGAGTAGGGCGAGACGCGTTGGCGCGCATCGGCCATGCTGCCAGCGCTCCCAGAGTGGCCAGCAGCATGTCCGCATGTGCATCCCACATATCGCCTTGCTGGCCGTTGTAGGACTCGGCGGCCTCGGGGGATAGCATCAGGGCGATGCCCCATTCCAGCCATTCATACATAAGGCTGGTGCACATGATGACCATCACCGCCAATACGAATCCCTGTCGCGGGCTCAAGGGCCAGCGTTGACACAGGTAGTGGCGCACCGCCGGCGCGAAACATACGCCATAGAGGAAATGAATCAGCCGATCACTGTGGTTGCGCTGCCAACCGAACGCCTGCTGGGGAGACCATCCAGCCAGGTCCTGCATCCACTGGTCATATGGCACGTTGGAATACAGCCAGCGCGCTGCCGTGCAATGTATGGCAATGAACAAGCAGATCATCACGAAGTGGGAGAAAAGCATCGGCCAGCGCCGGTCGTGCCACCACAGCGCGACAAGACCGATTACGGCCAGGCTGCCATGCATGGCTTGTTCCAGCGGCCACAGCGGAGAAATCCAAGTGACCGCGAACAATGCAATCGTCAGCCCGAAGGCGAGCCTCTTGCCGCGTTGCATGGACAGGTGTCAGCCGATTTTCACGCGTTCTGCGTCACCCGCCTTGACCACTTCGCCAATGCGCCAGTGGGCCAGGCCGTGCCGGCCAAGATCGGTTTCCAGCGTGGCCAGCGCGTCCTGCGCCACGATCAGCACGAAGCCGATGCCGCAGTTGAAGGTGCGCCACATCTCCGTATCCGCCACCGCGCCTTCGCGCTGCAACCAATCGAACACCGGCGGCAACGTCCACGCGCTGGCGTCGACGCGCAGGCCCAGGCCGTCCGGCACCACGCGGATGATGTTTTCGCTGAGGCCGCCGCCGGTGATGTGGGCCATGGCGTGGATGTCGTGGGATTTCAGCAGCTCCAGCACTGGCTTCACGTACAGCGTGGTCGGTGCCATCAGCGCATCGACCAGGCTCACGCCGCCCAAGTCCAGGTCAGCGGGACGACCGGCGCGGTCGAAGATGCGGCGGATAAGCGAATAGCCATTGGAATGCGCGCCGCTCGACGCTAGGCCCACCAGCACGTCACCCGCGCGCACCTTGCTGCCGTCGAGCAATTTTGATTTTTCCACCGCGCCTACGGTGAACCCGGCCAGGTCATATTCGCCCGGTGCGTACATATCCGGCATTTCTGCGGTCTCGCCGCCGATCAGCGCGCAACCTGACAATTCGCAACCCTTGGCGATGCCGCCGACCACGGCGACCACCGTGTCCACGTCCAGCTTGCCGGTGGCGAAATAATCCAGGAAGAACAGCGGTTCCGCGCCCTGCACCAGCACGTCGTTCACGCACATGCCCACCAGATCGATGCCGATGGTGTCGTGGCGGTTCAACTGCTGGGCCAGTTTCAACTTGGTGCCCACGCCATCGGTGCCGGAAACCAGCACCGGCTCCTTGAACTTGCCGGACAGGTCGAACAAGGCGCCGAACCCACCCAGGCCACCCATCACCTCGGGCCGGAAGCTGCGCTTGACCAGCGGCTTGATGCGCTCGACCACTTCATTGCCTGCGTCGATATCAACGCCGGCATCGCGGTAGGTCAGGGGAGTAGGGGCGGTAGGCTGGGTCACGGAAAGGCCAGTGGCGGGGCGAAGGCGGTGATTTTAAGTGAATCCGAACGCAAAACGGCCGTCCTGAACGGTCGGAATTGGCGTACGGGGCGCATTCGGGCAACAATTCACCCTGTTCGCCGGCATCTCGTCCGGCAATCGCTCGCTACAAGGATGCTCGATGCGCCGGATTACCGCTTTTGCCCTGGTTGCAGTCTTTTCCCTAGTGATGGCCACGACGGCGTGGGCACAGAGCGATGCGCGTACGGAAGGGGATCGTGCCGGTGCCCAAGGTGTCTACGAGGCCGAAGTGACGGTCAACAGCCAAGGCGAGTCGGAGCGCAACAATGCCTTCGCGCGCGCGCTGGGCGTGGTGTTGGGCAAGTTGAGCGGCGACCGCAACGCGATGGCACGCCCGGGCGTGGGCGCGGAACTGCGCAACGCCAAGGACTACGTGGCCAGTTACGACTACCGCCAGGACCAGGGCACCTCACCCAGCGGTGCGCCGACGTTCCGCTCCATGCTGGTGGTGCGCTTCACCCCGGCCGAAGTGGATGCCTTGATGGGTGCGCTGGGCATGCCGGTGTGGCCACAGCCGCGGCCCAAACCGGTGGTATGGATGGCGATCGACGATGGCAGCGGCCCACGCCTGGTCGGCCTGGGCCAGGCCAATGCGGCGCGCCCGCTGCTGAACCGCGCAGTGGAGCGGGGCTACAAACTGGGCCTGCCCGCCGGCAATGCCGCCGAGCAGGCGCTGGTCGGCGCGATCTGGCGCCAGGACACGGCGGCGGTTGCGCGGGCGTCGGCCAAGTACCAGCCGCCCATGCAGCTCATCGGCAAGCTCTACCGTGCCAAGGCCGGGTGGGTGGCGGATTGGGTGTTCGTGGACAAGGGCAAGGTGCTGTCGAAGTGGACCACCAAGCACGCGGATGCGCGCGTTGCGATGGCGTCCGGCGCGGACGGTGCCGCCGAAGCGCTGATGAAGCGGTATGGCAAGCGTGGCAGCGGCGGTCCTGCCGGCACCTATCGCGTGGTCTTCACGGGCATCAACAACACCGATGACTACCTGCGCCTCTCCGCAGCGCTGCAAGGCATGTCCGTGGTGCGCAAGATCACCCCAGTGCGCGCGGAAGGCAGCACGCTGGAAGTGGACCTGGAACTGCTGAGTGGCCTTTCCGGCTTCAACCGCATGCTGGGCGACGACAGTCCCTTGCAGGGCGGGGAAGGCGAGCCCCCCGTGTATCAACTCAAATAGCGCAGGCCCTGACTGATGACCGAAAGCCCGGAGTTCGAGATCGCCCAGTTCCTGCGGCGCCTGCAGTGGGCCGCGGTGGCGGTTGCCGTGTGCTGGCTGGTCTGGATGCTGGCTCCGGTGCTGACTCCTTTCGCGTTCGCCGCGCTGCTGGCCTGGCTGGGCGATCCGCTGGTGGATCGACTGGAAGCGAAGGGGCGCTCGCGCAACGTGTCGGTGATGATCGTGTTCGTGGCGATGGCGTTGGTATTGGCGCTGGTGTTGGTGGTGCTGGTGCCGGTGATCGAAAGCCAGGTGTCGACGCTGGTCGATTCGATCCCGGCCTATCGCAACTGGTTCATCGACGTGGCTATTCCGTGGTTCGAAGCGCGCACCGGCCTGCAACTCGCCATGTGGCTGGACCTGGACTACTGGGTCAAGATGATGAGCGGACATTGGGAAAGTGCCGGCGGCGTCGCGGCTGCGGTGGTGGCCTACGTGTCACGTTCGGGCGTCGCGATCATGGGCCTGTTGGCCAACCTGGTGTTGATCCCGGTGATCACGTTCTTCTTCCTGCGCGACTGGGATCTGATGGTGGAACGCGTCGCCTCGATGGTGCCGCGCGACCATATTGACGTGGTGAGCCGCCTCGCCCGCGAATCCAGTGACGTGTTGAGCGGCTTCTTCAAGGGCCAGTTCCTGGTGATGATCATCCTGGGCGTGATGTACGGCCTGGGCCTGTGGGCCGTGGGCCTGGACCTGGGCATCCTGATCGGTCTCATCGCCGGGCTGTTGACCTTCGTGCCGTACCTGGGCCCCACCAGCGGCGTGGTGCTGGGCGTGCTGGCGGCGCTGATGCAATACGGCGACTGGAAGCATGTCGCTGGCGTGCTGGCGGTATTCGGCGTGGGCCAGGTGATCGAGAGTTATTGGCTGACGCCCAAGCTGGTAGGTGACCGCATCGGCCTGCATCCGGTCGCAGTGATTTTCGCGGTACTGGCCGGCGGCACGCTGTTCGGTTTCCTGGGCATGTTGCTGGCCTTGCCGATGGCGGCCGTGGTCAACGTGCTGCTCAGGTACGCGCATGAGCGTTACCGGCAAAGCAATCTTTATGCGGGTGAACGTACCGCCATCGTGCTGGACAGCCACGACAAGGGCGTGGTCGTCGACACGACCCATCGCGACCACGACGACAAGTGAGCGTGCCGCAATTGCCGTTGGCGTTGCGTTACCCGCCTGACCAACGCCTGGAAACTTTCGTTGCCGCGCCGGAAGGCGTCGTTGCCCACTTGCATGCGCTTGCGGAAAGGCAGGGTGCGGATTGGCTGTACCTGGCCGGCGCAACGGGCACCGGCAAGTCCCACCTTTCGCTCGCACTGTGCGCAGCCACCGAAGCCGCAGGTCGTCGTGCCGCCTACTTGCCGTTGATCGCTGCCAGCGGGCGCCTGCGCCATGCGCTGGATGCGCTGGAAGGCAACGACGTGGTGGCGCTGGATGGGCTTGAAGCCATTGCCGGCGTTCGCGACGATGAAGTGGCGCTGTTCGATTTCCACAACCGCGCACGCAGCGCGGGCTTGAACGTGCTCTACACCGCGCGCGCCGCGCCGGATGCGCTGGGACTGGTGTTGCCGGACCTGCGTTCACGCCTGTCGCAATGCATACGCACGGCCTTGCCGACGCCGGATGACGAAAGCCGGCGCGAGATCCTGCGGGATCGTGCACAGCGGCGCGGACTGGTGCTGGAAGACGCGGCGGTGGATTGGCTGTTGACGCGTACCGATCGCGACCTTGGCAGCCTGGTGTTGCTGCTGGACAAGCTGGATCGTGAATCACTGGCGGCGCAGCGGCGTATTACGGTGCCGTTCCTCAAGCAGGTTGTTTGAGTGCACAGCTGGACTATTCCGATCCGCCGAAATCTGCGTCACTCAATGTGGTTACTAAACCAGATCTAGCAATAATAGTGGGACACCTATAAGAAACATGATGATAAGCATCAACAAAGCAGTGCTAAGAAACCATCCAGCTGAAACTAAGATGAAACGCACAAAAGATAGCCGCTTGAATCCATGCGCTGCTTTTAGTTGTGGAAGCAATATCCAGCCGACAGGCAGCAGCCAGATAATTGGAACTAAAACGGCCACCAGCCAATCCGGAATTCCAATCGAAACACCAGCAAGAATAAACATGAGCAAGACGCCTATAACGGCGCAAACTGCACATGCCATCCAGAACCTCAGTTTTGAAGATGGTTCAACAGCACCACTCTGTACCAGAGTTTCGGGTGGAGAGTATGGATTGCTGCCCGACATGCTGTCTGTAGCGCCTAGTTACTAGCTACATCAAGCTGAGCATCAAGCTCGGCAAGCCGCCCAGGCGTTCCCACATCCGTCCATCGCCCATGGTGATGTTCGCCGCTGGTCTCTCCCTTGCCCATGGACGCGCGCAACAACGGCGCCAGCTTGAACCGAGGCGGCGTTTCATCCGCGCCGCTACGTTCACTGATAATGTCGCGCCAGTTCGACAACAACTCTGCGCGATAGACGCCGATGCCGGCAAACGTTAGGCGAGCGTCGCCTTCGGAATGAACTCGTCCCGACAGATCAAGTGCGAAGTCCCCGTTCGGGTTGTGCGCGGGATTGTCCACCAGCACAAGATGTGCATCGCCTGCTGGCTCACGCGGCAACTTGGCGAAGTCGTAATTGGTCCAGATATCGCCGTTGATCGCGATAAAAGGCGAGTCCCCAAGCAGGGGAAGCGCATGGTGCATCCCGCCACCGGTTTCAAGCGGCGTCGGACCTTCATAGGAATACGCCAGGCGCAGTCCCCATTGCGAGCCATCACCCAGGGTTGCAGGGAATTGTTCCGCCAGCCAACTGGTGTTGATGACTACTTCGCTTATGCCGATGGCGGCGAGTTTCTCCAGATGCCAGGCGATCAGCGGCTTGCCGCCCGCCACCAGCAACGGCTTGGGCGTGCGATCGGTCAACGGCCGCATGCGCTCGCCAAGGCCTGCGGCGAAGATCAGCGCCTTCATGTCGCCATCCCTTTCGCGAGTGCCGGTTTGATCCGGTCCTCCAGCAATTCCGCCATCGGCTGCAGGGCGGGATGGCGCGGCAGCACTTCCTCCAGGTAACCAATGAAGCGTGGTACATCGGACAGGTATCTGGATTTTCCGTCGCGGTAGTGCAGGCGGGAAAAGATGCCCAGTATCTTCAAGTGGCGCTGCACGCCCGACCAGTCCGCGTCGCGCTGGAACTGCGCCAACGACGGCACCGGCAACCCCGCGTCGCTGGCACGCTTGTGGTAACGCACCAGCCATGCATCCACGCGCTCCAAGGGCCAACTGAGGAAGGCATCCTTGAACAGGCTGATCGCGTCGTAGGCGATGGGCCCGCGCACGCAATCCTGGAAATCCAGTACGGCCAGGTCGGGCTGGGTCGGCATGAGGTTGCGCGGCATGAAATCACGGTGGGTCAGCACCTTGTGCTGGCCCAATGCATTGTCCATCAAGCGGCGCTGGACTATTTCCAGCTTGTCGCTTTCATCGCAATCCAGCTCGATGCCCAAGTGCCTGCGCAGGAACCATTCTTCGAACAGCCCGGCATCGCGCTGCAGCAGGGCTTCACCGAAATCGCCCATTTCCATGGAAACCGGAATAGCCTGCAGCCTGAGAAGCTGGGTGATGGCGAGGTCGAAATAAGCATCGGCATTGGATGCATCCAGTACCTGGGCGAGGGTAGGCCCACCCAGATCCTCCAGCAACAGGAAGCCTGCGTCTGTGTCGCGCGCGAGTACTTGCGGCACCCGCACGCCGCCGTTTTCCAGGAGGTCGCGCATTCGCAACCACGGACGCACGTCCTCAAGCAAAGGCGGCGAATCCATCACGATCCGATCCGCACCGTGCCCACTGCTGCGCCAGTAGCTGCGGTGGCCAGCATCCACCGAGGCACGTTGCAGCGTCGCAGCACTGTCGTCCAGCGCGCGTCGCGCCCACGCCAGTCGCTGGGAATCGCGGTCATGCTGCGAGTGGGGATCTAAGGTCATTCCAGTACCGGCCCTTGGATGTCGCGACGTGTGGGTGCACAGGGTAAACTGCCACGCAAGCCACTTGCGAGAAATGTATGACGCTCCTGCAACCGGTTCTGCTGTCGGGTGGTTCGGGTACCCGTCTTTGGCCGCTGTCACGCGAAGCCTATCCCAAGCAGTTCCTGCCGCTTGCGGGTGACGACACCATGGTCCAGGCCACCTGGCGCCGGGTGGCCGCGCTGGCCACGGCCGCACCAGTCGTGGTGGCCAACGAAGAGCACCGTTTCCTGGTGGCCGAACAATTGCGGCAGATTGGCGCGCCAGTTCCCGCAATCCTGCTGGAGCCGGTTGGCCGCAACACCGCACCCGCAATTGCGGCGGCGGCATTGCAGGCCATGGTCGACGGCCAGGATCCACTCCTGCTGGTGCTGCCTTCCGATCACGTGGTGCGCAACGAGGAGGCATTCCGCGTCGCCGTGCGCGATGCCAGTGTTGCTGCGGAAGCAGGCGCGCTGGTGACGTTCGGGATCGTTCCGGATGCACCTGAAATCGGCTTTGGCTACATACAGGCGGATGCGGGCGATGGCCTGCGACGTGTACTGCGTTTCGTAGAGAAGCCGGATGCGGACACCGCGCAGTCCTATCTGGACGTGGGTGGCTATTACTGGAACAGCGGCATGTTCCTGTTCCGTGCCAGTCGTTACGTCGAGGAGTTGCGCAAGTTCCGCCCGGACATCATGGATGCAGTCAGCATCGCGTTCGAATCGGCGCAGCGCGACGGTGATTTCATCCGCCTGGACAAGGACGCCTTTGCCGCCAGCCCAGCGGATTCCATCGACTATGCGGTGATGGAAAAGACCGCCGATGCCATGGTGTTGCCAGTGGACATCGGCTGGAACGATGTCGGCAGCTGGTCGGCGTTGTGGGACGTGGCCGAACGCGATGCCGACGGCAATGCACACCACGGCGACGTGATCGCGGTGGATACGCGCAACAGCTATGCCTATGCGCAGCGCCTCGTGGCCCTGGTCGGCGTGGACGACATGGTGGTGGTGGAAACCGATGACGCCATCCTGGTCGCGCGCAAGGACCGCGTGCAGGACGTGAAGCTGGTGGTGGCGCAGCTGAAGGATTCGCAGCGCAGCCAGGCTGTCCTGCACCGCAAGGTCTACCGGCCGTGGGGCGCCTATGATTCGATCGACATGGGCGAACGCTTCCAGGTCAAGCGCATCACGGTGAAGCCGGGCGGTGTGTTGAGTTTGCAGATGCACCACCACCGTGCCGAGCATTGGATCGTGGTCAGCGGCACGGCCAAGGTGACGCGTGGCGAAGACACGTTGTTGCTGTCCGAAAACCAGAGCACCTACATCCCGCTGGGCGTCACCCACCGCCTTGAAAATCCGGGCATGGTGCCGCTCGAGTTGATCGAAGTGCAGTCGGGCAGTTACCTCGGTGAGGACGACATCGTGCGCTTCGAGGATGCGTACGGGCGCAGTAGTAGCTGACAGCTTGATTCCATGCCCCACGCAACAACGCCCGCTATCGCGGGCGTTGTTGTTTTGATCCCGGCGAACCCCGCCTCGCTGACTAGCCGACCCGCTTCTTGCCGCGGAACATGCCCACCAGCACCAACAGCACGATCGCACCCAGCAATGCGCCGAAGAAGCCGGCCGCCTGCCCGGGTGCATACCAGCCCATCTGCTGGCCGATCAGGCTGGCCAGGATCGCGCCGCCAATGCCCAGCAGGATGGTCATGATGAAACCCATGCCGTCGTTCCCTGGCTTCAGGAAACGGGCCAGCACGCCGACGATGAGGCCAATGAAAATGATGTAGAGCCAGCTACTGCTGCCGAGCAAACCTTCCATTACGCATTCCCCTTGGGTGTGGTGTGGCGAAGATTAACAGCCCGCCACACCACTGTCAGGCCTAGCAGCAGCCGTGCTCGCCATGCTGGTCGCCACCGGCCACGGCCGCGACGCCGAGGGTCTCGCCACGCACGCTGGCGGCATGGTGGTCGGCGATCACCTTGGCCACGCAGGCGGTGACTTTCTTGCCCATGGGGATGTGCAGGAACTCGTTGGGGCCGTGCGCATTGGAATGCGGGCCCAGCACGCCGGTGATCATGAATTGCGCGCCCGGGAATTTCTCGCCCAGCATGCCCATGAAGGGAATAGTGCCGCCTTCGCCCATGTACATCGCAGGCTTGCCGAATGCCGCCTGCGATGCGTCTTCGATCGATTTCGACAGCCACGGTGAAAGCGCGGGTGCATTCCAGCCGCTCGAGGCCTTCTCGAGGTCCAGTTCCACCTGTGCGCCATAGGGCGGATCGCGCAGCAGCAGTTCCTTCAATATTTCGCCGCCGCGCTTGCCCTCCAGCGTGGGCGGCAGGCGCAGCGACAGCTTCACCGCGGTATGCGGGCGCAAGACGTTACCTGCCGAGTCCAGTGGCGGGAAACCATCCGCACCCGTGACCGAGAGCGCCGGGCGCCAAGTGCGGTTGAGCACCAGTTCGGTCAGGTCATCGGCCATGGGTTTCATGCCTGGAAGGAATGGGAACTTGTCATAGACTTCGTTGCCCAGCACGGCGGCAACCTTCGTCGCCTGTTCAAGACGTTCCTGCGGGATTTCCACGAACAACCCTTCGGCCTGGATTTTGCCTGTGTCTTCATCTTCAAGGCGCGAGATCAACTGGCGCAGGATGCGGAAACTGGAAGGCACGATGCCAGACGCATCGCCGGAATGAACGCCTTCGGACAAAACCTTCACGGAGAAATTGCCGCCGGCCATGCCGCGCAGCGAGGTCGTGCACCATAGCTGGTCGTAATTGCCGCAGCCCGAATCCAGGCACACGACCAACGACGGCATGCCGATGCGTGCAGCCAGGTGATCCACGTAGGCGGGCAGGTCGTAGCTGCCGGATTCTTCGCAGGCTTCGATCAACACCACGCAGCGCGCATGCGCTACGCCCTGCTGCTGCAGCGCCTGGATCGCGGCCAACGAACCAAAGATCGCGTAGCCGTCATCTGCACCGCCGCGTCCAAACAGCTTGTCGTCCTTGATCACCGGGATCCACGGCCCCAGCCCCTCGTCCCAGCCGGTCATCTCGGGCTGCTTGTCCAGATGGCCATAGAGCAGCACCGTGTCAGCGCCGGTTTCAGGTCCGCTGGCGGGTATCTCGATGAAGATCAGCGGTGTCCTGCCTTCCAGCCGCACCACCTCAAGGGTCATGCCGTTGATCGGCTGCGCCCGTGCCCAGTTTTCCATCAGCTTCACCGCATCTTCCATGTAGCCATGGGCCACCCAGTCCTTGTCGAACATGGGGGACTTGTTGGGAATGCGGATGTATTCGACGAGCTGCGGAACGATTTCGTCGTCCCACAGTTGGGAGACGAAACGATCGATCTTGGCGGTATCCATGGGTTCTCCGACTTCTTAGATGGGCTGATTCTACGCCTGCCCATGTTCGGGGCATGTGTTGCGCATGTTGGGATGGGTCAATTCCGCAAGGCCTGTCAGCAGCGTGGGTAGGAATTCCCCTACACGCCAACGGGGTGTTCACCGGCAGCGCATTAGGGGCTTGCGGGATAGTTTGGCGATGTGCGGCGGCGGAGACTGTTCACACCGGCGGAAGGACAAGTTCCGACCCCGGCGAACCCAAACCCATCGCCACAAGGAGAGTCGCCATGAAATCGTTCGCCATCATCCTCAAGTCCATCGCCCTGTCGCTGCTGCTGGCCACCAGTGCCTTTGCCGCCGACAAGGTCAACATCAACACCGCCGATGCCGCCACGCTGGACGCCGTGCTGGTCAATGTAGGCCCATCCAAGGCCCAGGCCATCGTCGATTACCGCAAGGCCAATGGCGTGTTCAAGAGCGCCGAGGAACTGGCGATGGTCAAGGGCATCGGCTTGAAGACCGTGGAAAAGAACCGCGATCGCATCGTACTGGGCGGCGTATTGCCCGCCGCGAAGAAGCCGGCAGCTGCTGCCGCCACCGCGGCCAAGGCCAAGCCGGTGGCGCGTCGCTGACACCATCTCCGCGCCCCGGTCCATGCAGGATGCAACGGGTCGGGGTGTAAAGGAGGCAGGACGCCAGGGGGAAACGGCCAGGATGCCGACAGGGACGTATAACTAATCGCCAGATGATTCCTGGCATGTGACAGGGCAGGACGCCGCAAGCAAACGGCAGGACGCCTACAAGGAAGTCACCATCGCCCGGCTCGCACAGAATGTGTGGCCGGGCGATGTCTTTTGGTGGCAGGTAGACTTTCCTGCACAAGCCCACGGGAGCAGGCCCATGTCGCAGCGATCACGGGTGATTGCCGCCAACGAGTATCGACGCGAGCGCTGGAAGAACGGCGCGGGCTGGACGCGGGAGATCATCCGCGTCCCTGACCGCGAAGACTGGGACTGTCGTCTTTCCATTGCCGAGATTGAACAGGATTCGCCGTTTTCCCTGTTCCCCGGCATCGACCGGGAACTGGTGCTGCTGCACGGCAACGGCTTGAAGTTGCAATTCGAAGATGGCGAAAGCCATGACCTGCATCCTCCGCATGACCGTTTACGCTTCGCAGGCGAGCGCAAGCTGGCCGGCGAGTTGCTGGATGGCCCCACCCATGACTTCAACTTGATGTGGCATCGCGACCGCATCGCGGCGGAACTGCTGCATCGTCCGCTGGTCGGGCCGATGCTGTTCTTCACTGAGCCGGGCACCATTTGGGCCATCCACCTGCTCGCGGGCCAAGCGCGGTTCGACGAGGCGTCGGACCTGCCTCCGCTGTGGGCTGGCGACACCGCGCTGCTAGTGGACGGGGAACAGCGTCAACGCTACGCGCTCGAAGGTGGCGGTGAATTACTCGCGATCAAACTCACGCATCTGTAGGAGCTGCGTAAGCTGCGACCGTTAAAAATACTGCTTGGAGTACCGGGAATACAGCAGTCGTGGGACGAGGTTCCAGCGCTCAATACACATCACGTCGATAGCGCCCATTCGCCAGCATGGCTTCCACTTCCTCGCCGCCCAGCGTTGCGCGTAGCACCGCATCCACGGCAGGTGCCATGCCAGCCAGGCTGCCACAGACATAGAGAGCGGCACCGTCGTTGACCCATTCTCGCAATCGTTCGGCTGCTTGCTCCAGCTTGTGCTGGACATAGACGCGCTGCTCTTGGTCGCGCGAGAAGGCAAGGTCGAGCCGCTCGATGAAACCTCGTGCCTGCCAGTCGAACAACTCCTTGCCGAAGAAGAAATCATGTCCGGCGTTGCGCTCGCCGAACAGCAGCCAGTTGCGTCGTGCATCGGCCGCAACGCGTGCCTTCAGATGGGCGCGCAAGCCAGCGATCCCCGTGCCGTTGCCGATCAGGATCATCGGCCTGTCCGGGGCTGGCGCATGGAAATTGAGGTTGCTGCGCATCCGCAGCGCTATCTCGCCTCCCGGCATTGCGTGATCGCATAACCAGCCACTGCCGATGCCGGGCGAACCATCCGGGCGCAGCATGCGCCGCACCACGAGTTGCAAGGTGCCGTCGGCAGGCAACGAGGCGATGGAGTACTCGCGGTGCGGAAGCGGCTTCAGCGTATCCGCCAAGGTCTGCGCATCCAATCCGGACAGTGCGTCATGCGCAGGTAAGTGGGATCGCGAAATGACATCGCCCAGCGTGTGTGATTCTCTATCGATCACGACCCGAGCAGCAGAATCCAGTCCGGCGACAGACAGCAGCGCACGTACCGCCTGTGACGATTGGCGCGGTCCAATCTCTGCAATATCACCGGCCACCCAGTGGGGCGTAGCGCTGGATGGTGCTGCAATCGAAAGGTGGAATACGCCACCACCGACGCTATCGGGGTTGAGCAGCTTGCGTTCGGCTAACTGCCAGGATTCGTAGCGAGGTGTCGTCCAGTCCGGCTGGTCGGTTACGCCGCTGATCTGGCCGATGTGGTGTTGCCAATGGCGCAGTGCGCTTTCATCGGCGTTCTCCACCTCGACTAGGTCAAACAAGGGTTGCGCGCCGTGCTGGCGTAACCAGTTGTCGAGTTGGTGCCCGAATCCGCAGAAATGCGTGTATTCGCGGTCGCCCAAGGCCAGCACTGCATAGTGCATATGGCCCAAGGCAAGCGCTTGCGACATGACGCCACGTACGAAGGCGAGGGCGGAGTCGGGCGGATCCCCTTCACCGGTGGTGCTGGCCACGAACAATGCGCGCTCGGCCTGCGCCAGCAAGGCGGGCTCGACCTGTTCGATGGCGCGCAACTTCACCAACAGTCCGGAACTGCGCAGGTTGTCGGCGGTGCGTTCCGCCAGTTGTTGCGCAAAGCCGGTCTGGCTGGCGTAAGCCACCAGCACGAAGGCATTGTTCGTGCTGGTCGCAGATCCATCCTGTGGCGTGCGTGGTCGTGAACGCCACAGCATCGCGACGCAAAATAGCAGGTAGGCAAGCAACGCAATGCCCGCGCTTATCCAGCGATTGCCGCGTGGCGACGCCAGCCACCACGCATCACCCTGCACGCTGGCCAGCGCTAGTGCAATCAATGCCAGTGCCAGTATCGACACCAGGTTGCCCCACAGCACGGGTGAGCGCCACGCAGGCGTACTGGATGCTGTCTTCATGCCGGGAGCAACGCCTGGAAAGCGTCGGTCATGTATTCAGTCCATCGCCCATCACTACGCACCATGAAACGTGCCGCCAATTGCTTCTGCTGGGCGAATGCAAAGCCTGCATCCGCACCCATGACAGTCAACGCGGTCGCCCAGGCATCGGCATGCATGGCATCGTCCGCGATCACGGTGACTGCGGCGGGCGCATGCCGCACCGGATAGCCACTACGTGGGTCCAGCGTATGCGAATAGCGGACGCCGTCCTGCTCGAAGGCATGCCAATGGTCGCCTGACGTGGCGATGGCGCGATTCTCAAGGGAAATCACGCGTCGAGGATGGGTGTCGTCCGCTTCTTCGTCAGGCGAGGATTCCACCAGCACCTGCCACGGACTTCCATCCGGCTTGCGCCCATAGCCATATAACTCTCCACCGACTTCTACCAATGCACTGTCGATGCCTCGCCCGCGCAGGCAGTGCGCCACGCAATCCACGCCATACCCTTTGGCGATGGCGGAAAGGTCGAGCTGCACCCCACCCGGCTGCAGCGCACTGGAATCCTTGGCCTGAACAAGCAGGCGCTGCCAGCCCACACGCGAACAAGCGTCCAGCATGGCTTGCGTGTCCGGCACCCGCCTTGCGCAAGCAGATGCACCAAAACCCCACGCCTCAACCAGCGGCCCCACGGTAGGGTCGTAGGCGCCGTCGCTCGCGTCGGCGATCCCAAGTGCGCAGTCGAGCACCGTAAAGAACTCCGGAGGAAGCATTTGCCAGGTGCCGGCGGCATGGCGATTGAAGCGACTGATGTCCGAGTCCGCTTCCCACGTGCTCATCTGCGCCACCACCCGATCCAGGTGTGACTGCATGACGGCATGCAGTGGATGCAAATCCTGGCGCGGCGAAACCACCAGCTTCACGCACCAGGTGGTGCCCATGGTTTGGCCGCCAAGGGTAGCGATGCTGGTGTCAGGTGCGTTAGACATTAGGCTCAGGAGGTAGTCGCAGTTCCCTTCCCCAAGAAGGAGAAGGAAGCCTTTACTGCGGCAGCACTTCCAGCGTAGCCACATACGTCAGGCGACGCTGTTTGGCTTGCGGCACCGAAGTCTTGTCGTCCTCGCTGCCGGTTTCCAGCCAGTACATGCCGGCTTCCGGCCAGGTGACTGCGAATTCGCCATTGGCATCGGTCGTCACCTTGATCTCGTCCTGTGCGTTGCGGTAACGCGTACCGCCGCGGGTGATTTCGATCTCCAGTCCAGCGGCCGGCTTGCCATCGATGTGCAACTTGAACTTGGCCTGTTCACCTGCGAACAGGTCATTCGGATGCGTCACCGGTATCAGCTCGATGCCTTCGCCGCTGGTGGCCAGCGCCGTCAGGTTGGGCGAGCCATTGGTGACGAAGGTTTCGTTGCGGCCAACGGATTGCGACACCTTCAGGTCTTTCGCATCCTTGGGAACTTCAGTGGCGAACGTCGCCGCGGTACCACGCCAGCGCTTAGGCTTGCCGGCTTCGTCCCAGCTCGCATTCAGGCCGCTGTTGACGATGGCCAGGCGATAGGTGCCCTGCTGCTTCAACTGCACGTCGAACACACTGCGCAACTTTCCGGTCGCAGCATTCTGCGGCGTGTCCTTGCTGCCGTCCGGCGCGGTGATGACCAGGTTGTCCAGGCGCAACGGCACGTGGTTGAAATAGAACAGGTCGTTGGACACGGCGGCATCCACGGTGATCCACGGATCGGTGCCGGCGATCACGGTTTGCGAAGGTTGCAGCCAGGCTTTGTGCGCCATGGCCGAGAAGGGAAGAACAGCAAGTGAAAGAACGAGGGCGAGTGCGGTGCGTTTCATGCGGTGCTCCTGCGAATGCGGAAGTAGAGAGAGGAGTTCGTCGATCTTGTGGGAGGGGCTGGTCAGGCCCTCCCACAAAAAAATCACGGCTTGATGGCGAGGGTCACGGCACCCAGTTCGCTGCTGCCCTGCGCCTTGCCTGACTGTGCGGCCTTAGCTGGCCAGGTGAAAGGAATCTTGAGTAGTTCGCGGCCGCCGACTTCGCGCGCGGCTTCCACCACCAAGGTGTAATTGCCCGGTGCTAGCGTGGCGAGTTGCGGCTGTTTGTCACTGAACTTGAGCGCGTGCTTGCCCACCGGTCGCGTCGGCCCGGTCACGCCGTCGACGGGAACCTTCAGGCTGCGTCCGGACTTGCGCCACCACTGGCGCAGGTCGGGCAGCCACTTGGTGCCGTGGCCTTCCTGCGTGTCCTTCACCTGGTACCAGACCGACAGGTTGGTCGCGACTTTCTGGTCGGCACCTTCCACCCACACCGCCACGTAGGGTCGGTGGTACTCGGCGACACTCAATTGCGGAATCTCGACGCTGAGGTTCAGTTCCGCCGAGTACGCCGGAATCGCCAGCATGCCGCTCAAGGCGATGGTGAGTGTGGTGGTGACGTGGATCCTGGACATGGGTGTGCTCTTCGTTTGAAGGGAAAGTCAGTGGATGAACAGCAGTGCGATCAGCAGGGGAATCACCAGTCCCAGTCCCACGTACGGCCAGGTCATGCGTCGCTGCTTGGCGTGCAGGTGCAGCAGGAACAGGCCGGTGATGCAGAACACCAGGGTCGCCACGGCGAAAACATCCAGGAACCAGCTCCATGCCGTTCCGGCATTACGACCTTTGTGCAGATCGTTGAAGTAGGAAATCCACCCGCGCTTCGTGGTTTCGAATTCCACCGCGCCGGTGGTGCGGTCGATGCTGATCCACGCATCCGCGCCGGGACGTGGCATGGACAGGTAGATTTCCTCTTCCGACCATTCCGCAGGGCGTGATCCGATGGCAATGTCGAATTCGTCCTCCAACCAGTTCGCCGTGGCGGCGGGTAGGGGCGCGTTGCCTTCCGCGCGCTCGCCCATTCCCTGCAGCAATCGCCCCGGTAACTCCGCCGTCAGGTTGACGACCTGCGGCTTCGCCTCGATGCGCGAGGCGTGGTTGAGGGTAATGCCGGTGATCGCAAACAGCAGCATGCCGATCAGACACACCGCCGAGCTGATCCAGTGCCACTGGTGTAGCGTGCGCAGCCAGAAGCCACGGCGTTGCTGGCTGCTGGAAAGATCCGTGGAGGAGGACGTGCGCGACAAACGGATTCCGGGCAAGGTGGAAGCGGGGGAGTATTACACCACAGATGAGAATAGCTCTCAATTACAAAATTGGCGTATGTGGGCTTCCTCGGTGGTCAGACTTCGGTCCATTGCCGCAAAAGGTTGTGGTACACGCCAGTCAGTTGCACGAGGGCAGGATGGTCCGGCACGTCCTGGGTCAGGCGACGAATGGAAAGATCGAGTTCGAACATCAGGCGGCGATGGCCGTCATCGCGCACCATGCTCTGTATCCAGAAGAACGATGCCACGCGCGCGCCGCGCGTCACCGGCGTCACCTTGTGCAGGCTGGTACCCGGGTACAGCACCATGTGTCCGGCTGGCAGCTTGATGCTTTGCGTGCCGTAGGTGTCTTCGATGATCAATTCGCCGCCGTCGTAGTCCTCGGGTGAAGACAGGAACAGGGTCGCCGACAGGTCGGTACGAATGGCTTCCGCCTGGCCGCGGCTGCGGTCGTAGCGCACGGCGTTGTCCACGTGGAAACCGAATGATTGTCCGCCTGCATAGCGATTGAACAACGGCGGGTAGATGCGTTTCGGCAACGCAGCCGAAAAGAAGGTGCTGTTGCGTGACAGCGCTTCCAGCACTATGGCACCCAATTGCTTTGCTGCCGGTGAGTCCTCCGGCAACTGCGCGTTGTCCTTGGCTTTTGCGGATTGATAGCCGGCCGTGACGCGGCCATCGGCCCACTCGGCCGACTGCAGTTGCGCGCGTGCGCTTGCAACCTGTTCGGGTGTCAGGATGTCAGGAATATGCAGGAGCATGGGATTTCACCTAGGTCCATGAAAAAACGCCCCACCCATTGTGCATGGGCAGGGCGAGTTGGTGTTGCAGTGCCTACTCGGCTCAGAACCGGAGCGTCGCGGTCAGTACAGCCGAACGCGCATCGCCCGGCGTGGCCCAGCCGTTGTTGCGGATGCGCGTGTAGTACTCCTTGTCCAGTAGATTGTTGATGTTCAACTGCAGGCCAATGCGGTCGTTGACCTGGTAGCCGACCATCGCCCGATGCACCCAGTAATCCGGGCTGGTGTACAGCGTGGCCGGCGTGGTGCTGCCAGCAGCGGGCAGGCTGTTGTTGTTGAGGTAGGCCTCGCCCTGGTAGGTGGTGCCGTAGCCGAAGGTCCACGCGTCAAGCTGGTAGGTGGTCCACAGACTGCCCGAATGCTTGGGCGTAGCAACCAGCGGATTGCCCTGCAGCGGATCGGGCATGGCGATGGAGTTACCACAGGCAGTGCTTGGATTGTTGTAGCAATTCTCCGATACGCCGTTGATCACCTCGCTGTCCAAGTACGTGTAGTTGGCGAACACCGACCATTCACGCGTGATGTTGCCAGCCGCGCCCAACGCCAGGCCCTGCACGCGCGCCTTGCCGTCGAGTTGCTGCTCGCCCGAGGGATTCAGTGGATTGCCAGGATCGGCGACTTTGTAGTCCTCGCGTTCGTTGCGGAACAGCGCTGCGTTCAACGCCAGCCGGTTGCCCAACAATTCCCACTTGGTACCGAGTTCGATGTTCACCGCGGTCTCTGGATCCACGTTGCAGGTCGCGGCCGTGCATGCGCCGTTGACGGATGCTTTCGAAGGCGTCTTCGAATTGGCGAATGACAGATAGATCGATCCGTTTTCCGCTGGCTTGTAGACCAGGCCGGCACGGTACGAGAACAGGTTGTCTTCATTCACGAACGCAGGGTTTTTCCCGGTAATGGTGCCGATCGGGCCTGCTGGGCCCGCCGTGGTGGATACATTCCACGTGGCGGTGTCGCCTTCGTTATGTTCATAGCGTGCGCCCAGGTTCAACCAGAATTTCTCGTTGAACTTGAGCGTGTCGAACACGTACACGGCCTGGTTGCTCAGCGTGCCTTCGGTCCTGCCGGTCAGGGTGTAGTTGTACGGGCCGGTGTAGTACGAATCGGGGTTGGCGATGTCCATGAAAGGCAGGTGGTTGGGCGCTACGAATGGATTGCTGCCATCCGCGTTCCGGAACACGCTGGCGACATCCAGGTCAAAGGTCTCGCGCGAGAATGAAACGCCGGCGACCAGCGCGTGCTCGATGTCGCCGGTGTTGAAGCGCGCAGTCAGGTCGGTCTGGCTCATGCCGATCGCATTGCTGGTATCGCGCACGTAGCCACGTGGGCCGCTGGGCAAATACTGGCCCGCCGGCACGGTGATCGCCGCAGCGCCGGTCCCGACCACGCACGATGTGTTGGTTGGCGTGAGATTGTTGGGTAGGCACCAGGTGCCCTGCACGGCATTGACGATCGACAGTTGGTCGACTTTCTGGAATCGGGCCAGGCTGCGCAGCGTGACGGTGTCGTTGAAGTCGTGTTCGAAGATGCCGGTCAGCATGTTGACGTCGATCTCCTGCGTATCGACGTTGTGGTAACCGTAGTAGTTGCTGGGATCCACGATGGGCAAGGGGCCATCGTTGAAGGCATTGCGGTAATACGGAACGCCATACTGTGGCGTGTTTTCATCCTGCTGGTGCAGGAAATTCAAGGTGAAGCGCGTATCCGATCCCAGGCCGAATGCAGCCGATGAAGCAAAGCCCCAGCGTTCGAACTGTTCGTAATCTCGGCCCGGCGCGTCGTTCTGGTGGACCATCGCGTTCAGGCGCAGTGCGGTGCCGGTCTCGAAATCGAAGTTGCTGTCGGCGGTGATGCGACCATAGCCATTGGTGCCGGCACCGAGGGTCACGTTGTTGAAGTCGCCTTCGCGCGCCATCTTGCTGACCAGGTTGATGTTGCCGCCAACCGAGCCGGCGCCGGAGAACACCGAGTTGGAGCCGTTGACCAGCTCGATCGATTCCAGGTTGAAGTTGTCGGTGCGCGTGTACTGGGCGCTGTCGCGCACGCCGTCGGTGGTGATGTCGCTGTTGGCGCTGAAGCCGCGCAGGTTGATGCTGTCGCCAAAACCGCCGCCGCCTTCGCCCGCGCCAAACGTGATGCCGGGCAGGGTGCTGAGCACGTCACGCAGGCCAATCAGGTTCTGCTGGTCCATCACGTCGCGGTTGATGACGGTGATGGTCTGCGGGGTGTTGAGCAGCGTTTCGGTGTATTTGGGCGAAGCGGCTTTGTCGACCTTCGCGCCCTGTACCTCGACGGCCTCCAGTTCGGTGGCGGACGGATCGGCGGGCAGGTCGGCCCACGCAGGGGAGGCAATACAGAGCAACAGGGCGGCAGCAAGGGGGGAGGGACGCAGGCTGGATTTCATTCTCGGCTCGATGTGGTGGGGTTCACACCCCGTTCAATCAGCAATGCTAATGAGAATGATTCGCGATTACAACTATTTCTTTGCAGTTGCCCGCTGGCAAGACCGCTTATTGGCGGTCGTCGCGTGTCCAGATGGCGTCGTGTTCCACCTTCACTGGGAACTTCGGTACGCCGGAATAGGCCGGGGCACACAGCGCGCGTCCGTCACGGATATCGAAACGGGCCCCGTGCAGGACGCATTCAATGGAGCCGGCCTCGGCATCCAAACCACCGGCGGAGAGCTCGAAGTCCTCGTGGCTGCATTTGTCTTCCAGCGCGTAATACAGGCCATCAAGGTTGAACACCACGATGGGCACCGAGGTCACTTCATCCCAAGCCGTCTTCATTTCGCCTGGAAGCAGCTCACTGGTCGCGCAGACGAAGGTCCAGTTCTCGTTCATGCGCCTGGACCTCCCAGCGCCTTCTCCAGGATCTCGAAGCGCAGGTCGTCGCGCTTGGGAATGCCGTAACGCTCGTCCCCATAGGGAAACGGTTTCTTGATGCCGGTGCGACGGTAGCCACGGCGCTCGTAGAAGGTGATCAGCTCGTCGCGTATGTCGATCACGGTCATGCGCATCGCTGGCAATCGCCACTCTTCGCCCGCAATGCGTTCGGCTTCAGCGAGTACAGCCTTGCCGAAGCCCGCGCCCTGCAGGTCGGGACGGACCGAGAACATGCCGAAGTACCCTGCGTCGTCTTCCTCGGCCACATGCGCGCAAGCGAGTAGTACGCCGTCGCGTTCGACCAGGAGGATGCGACTGCGTGGCCGTTCGATGTCGCGACGAAGCACCTCGGCATCGATACGCTGGCCTTCAAGCATGTCGGCCTCGGTGGTCCAGCCCTGCCTGCTCACGTCGCCGCGGTAGGCGGAGGTGACCAGGGCGACCAGGGCGGGGATGTCGGCTTGTGTTGCCGCACGGAATCTAACTGTGTCCATGTCCGTATTTTACGGAAATACCAGCCTCGTAGGAGTGGTGCCGGCAGGCCGGCACCGGTGAGTCGTGAGCGCGTAGAGAGGGGGTTTGCGGGGAGTCGACGTTATCGCGACTTACGTCGCTCCTACAGGCAATTGGCCGTCAGGCCAGCAAGCTGCGCGCCTTCTTCAAGGCGACCACGAAGCGCTCGACCTCGTCATGCGTGTTGTAGAACGCCAGCGAGGCGCGGCAGGTGGCGGCGACGCCCAGAGATTGCAGCAACGGGTGCGCACAATGCTGGCCAGAACGGATGGCAACGCCGTCCAGATCGAGCAAGGTGGCCAGGTCATGCGCATGTGCGCCTTCGATCAGGAACGAGATCACCGCGGCCTTGCCCGGTGCACGGCCGAAGATGCGTAGGCCTTCGATCTTCAGCAGCTCCTCGGTGGCGTGGGCAAGCAGTTCGCTTTCCCGCGCCTCGATATGCGCCATGCCCACGGATTGCAGGTAGTCCACGGCAGCACCGAGGCCGATGAAGCCGGCGATGTTAGGCGTGCCGGCTTCGAACTTGTGCGGAGCTTCGTTGAAGACCGTGCCCTCGAAGCTGACTTCCTTGATCATCTCGCCGCCACCGATGAAGGGCGGCATGGCCTGCAGGTGTTCGCGTCGTGCCCACAAGGCACCCGTGCCGGTGGGGCCGCACATCTTGTGGCCGGTGACGGCATAGAAATCGCAGCCGATCGAGGCAACGTCGAGCCCGCGGTGCGGCGCGGCCTGCGAGCCGTCGATCACGGTCACGATGCCGCGCTTGCGTGCTTCGCGGCAGATGTCGCGAACCGGGTTCACCGTGCCCAGCACGTTCGAGACATGGGTAAGCGCAAGCAGCTTCACGTCCGCGGTCATTGCCGCATGCAACGCGGGAAGGTCGAGGCTACCGTCAGGCGTCAATTCGGCAACCTTGATGTGCGCGCCGGTGCGTTCGGCCACCAGTTGCCATGGCACGATGTTGGCATGGTGCTCCATGCGCGATATCAAGATGCTGTCGCCCGCCTTCAAGCGCGGCAGTGCCCATGAGTAGGCCACCAGGTTGATGGCGAAGGTAGTGCCGCTGCACAGGACCAACTCATCCGCACGTACGTTGAGGAATCGGGCCAATTTGTCGCGCGCACTTTCGTAAGCATCCGTTGCTTCCGTGCCCAGCGTGTGCACCGCGCGACTGACGTTGGCGTTGTGCTGGCGGTAGAAATCGTCCACGGCCTCGATGACTGACGCCGGCTTCTGGCCGGTATTGGCGCTATCCAGATAGATCAGCGGCTTGCCGTGGACTTCGCGGGTGAGCAAGGGGAAATCGGCGCGGATGCGTGCCCAGTCGGGTGCGGGCGTCGCGGTGGCTGCGTGCGGGGCATTCATGGTTCAGGCCACTCCTGCACTGGCCAGGGCATGGTCCGTGCGCGTGGCCAGCATGGATGCCACGACGCTGTCAGTAATCGTTGCAAGCGGTTCGCGGCAGAATGCAGCGGTGAGCAGTTGCATGGCCTGGTCTTCAGGGAGTCCGCGCGAACGCAGGTAGAACAGGGCATTGGCGTCCAGGCGACCGACGGTGGCACCGTGCGCCGCCTTCACTTCATCCGCATGGATTTCCAGTACCGGCTGGGTGTCGATTTCCGCGCCCTCGGACAGCAGCAGGTTCTTGTTGGACAACATCGCGTCACTGCCATCGGCACCTTCGCGGATCAGGATGCCGCCGTGGAAGACGGCGCGCCCCCGGCCCGTTCCCAGTCCGCGCCAGGTCAGTTCGCAGGACGTGTCGCGGGCGATGTGTTCGATGCCCAGCCGTGTATCGACATGGCGCTTGCCGCTGGCCATGAGCACGCCGTTGGCGACCAGGCGGGCGTTGTCGCCTTCCAGGCGTACATTGAGCTCATGGCGCGACAGGGATGCGCCGAACTCAAGGTCCGCGCGTCGGTATTCGGCGTCACGCCCCAGCACGGCATCGGTACGCAGGAAGCTGGTGGCGCGTTCGCTGTCGTGCTGCAGGCGTGCGTGAGCCAGCGCCGCACCGCGCGCAAGATGCACATGGGTCAGGGCATTCGCCAAGTGCGCGTGCTGGCCGGAGGCGATGTGATGCTCGACCACGGAAAGCCGTGCACCTTCACGCAGCTCGATCAGGTTGCGCAGGTGCCAGGCGTGGTCGACGGAGTCTTCCGCACCGATGAAGACGATGTGCAAGGGTGTATCACTCGCTACGCCGGGCTCCGCACGCAGCAGCACGCCTTCGCTGGCGAGCGCCGAATTGAGGCGGGCGAAGATTTCGTCATGGCGCTCGAAACGGCGGGCAAGGAATCGGGCCGGATCGCTTCCTTCGGCAAGTACTTCCGAAAGCAGGTGCACACTCAATCCATCCGGGAGTGATTCCATGGCTGACAGCGATGCCGAGTGCCGGCCATTCACGAAGACCAGCCGTGGCGCGGGGATGTCGGCCAGCAGTTCGGTTCCTATTTCCGGAATCGAATCGACGGCGCTGAAACTGCGACGCTCCAGCGCTCGCAGCGAGGTGTACTTCCACGCTTCACTGCGCGGGCCGGGCAGGCCGTCGCGCAGGGCGTCATCCAGCACGGCACGACGGGATGCGTCGCCGTTGAATGCGCTTGCCAGAGAGTCAAGAAGGGTGCTCATTTGCTGGCCGTATAAAAATGTAACGTCACTCCCGCGTAGGCGGGAGTCGCTCTTCGTAAGGGCAGTCGTGATCTGGCTGAAGAGCGATTCCCGCCTTCGCGGGAATGACGGACCAAAGAAAAAACTGCGCCTGATGTCATCACGCCGCCTTCTCCGGCGTGACCCGATCCTTCAGCCATGCATAGCCATGCGCTTCCAGCTCCAGCGCAAGCTCCGGGCCGCCACTTTCCACGATGCGGCCTTCGGCCAGCACGTGCACCACGTCCGGTTTGATGTAATCGAGCAGGCGCTGGTAGTGGGTGATGACCAGGAAGGCACGATCCGGCGAACGCAGGGCGTTTACGCCGTCGGCCACGCTTTTCAGTGCGTCGATATCCAGGCCGCTGTCGGTTTCGTCCAGGATCGCCAGCTTGGGTTCCAGGACGGCTAGTTGGAAGATCTCATTGCGCTTCTTCTCGCCGCCACTGAAGCCTTCGTTGACGCCGCGATGCAGGAGTTCGTCTTTCAAGTGCAGCACCGCGAGCTTCTGGCGTACCAGCTTGAGGAACTGCATGGAATCCAGTTCGCCTTCGCCGCGTGCCTTGCGCTGTGCGTTGAGCGCGGCGCGCAGGAAATAGGTGTTGTTGACGCCGGGGATTTCCACCGGGTACTGGAAGGCGAGGAACACGCCCGCGGCGGCGCGCGCTTCCGGCGCCAGTTCCAGCAGGTTTTCGCCTTCGTAGGTCACCGAACCTTCGGTGACCTCATAGCCGTCACGTCCTGCCAGGATGTTGCCCAGCGTGGACTTGCCCGCGCCATTGGGGCCCATCAGCGCGTGCACTTCGCCGGGCTTCACGTCCAGCGAAAGGCCCTTGAGGATTTCCTTGCCGGCGACGCGGGCGTGGAGGTTTTCGATTTTCAGCATGGTTATTTCCAGAATTCTCGGTGTATTTGTAGGAGCGCCTTCTAGGCGCGAGCCTTTGATTTTTGAGCAAGAGCTCGCGCCTAGGAGGCGCTCCTACAAGGGTTCAGCCAACGGATCCCTCAAGGCTAACTTCCAGCAGTTTCTTGGCTTCTACGGCGAACTCCATCGGCAGCTCGCGGAATACCTGTTTGCAGAATCCATCCACGATCAGCGACACCGCGTCTTCCTGGCTGATGCCGCGTGCACGGCAATAGAACATCTGGTCGTCGGAAATCTTCGACGTCGTCGCTTCATGCTCGACGATGGCGTCCGGATGCTTCACTTCGATATACGGGAAGGTGTGGGCGCCACATTTCTTGCCGATCAGCAGGCTGTCGCATTGGGTGTAGTTGCGCGCGCCGGCGGCCGATTTCTCCACCTTCACCAGGCCGCGGTAGCTGTTCTGTCCACGGCCGGCGCTGATGCCCTTGCTGACGATCTTCGACTTGGTGTTCCTGCCGATGTGGATCATCTTGGTGCCGGTGTCGGCCTGCTGGCGGTGATGGGTCAAGGCGACCGAATGGAATTCACCCGTGGAGTCGTCACCCAGCAGCACGCAAGAAGGGTATTTCCAGGTGATGGCCGAACCGGTTTCCACCTGCGTCCAGGTCACCTTGCTGCGTGCGCCACGGCATTCGGCGCGCTTGGTGACGAAGTTGTAGATGCCGCCTTTGCCGTTTTCGTCGCCGGGATACCAGTTCTGCACCGTCGAGTACTTGATCTCCGCGTCGTCCAGCGCCACCAGTTCCACGACGGCGGCATGCAGCTGGTTTTCGTCGCGCATCGGCGCGGTGCAGCCTTCGAGGTAGGAGACGTAGCTCTTGTCTTCCGCAATGATCAGAGTGCGTTCGAACTGGCCGGTGTGGCCGGAGTTGATGCGGAAATAGGTGCTGAGTTCCATCGGGCAGCGCACGCCCTTGGGGATGAACACGAAGCTGCCATCGGAGAACACGGCGGCGTTGAGCGCGGCGAAGTAGTTGTCGCCTACCGGTACCACGCTGCCCAGATATTGCTTCACCAGGTCCGGGTGTTCGCGCACGGCCTCGCTCATCGAGCAGAAGATGACGCCTTTCTCGGCCAGTTCCTTGCGGAAGGTGGTGCCGACGGACACGGAGTCGAACACCGCATCGACCGCCACGCCCGCCAGCTTGGCGCGTTCGTGCAGCGGGACGCCCAGCTTGTCGTAGGTGTCCAGCAGCTCCTGCGGTACTTCATCCAGCGAGGCGTATTTGGCTTTGGGTGCGGAGTAGTAACTGACCGACTGCAGGTCGATCGGGGCGATGTTCAATTTCGCCCAGTGCGGCACCGGCATGGTCAGCCAGTGGCGATATGCAGCCAGCCGCCAGTCGGTCATCCACTGCGGTTCTTCTTTCTTGGCGGAAAGCGCGCGCACCACGTCTTCACTCAAGCCCGGATCGAAGCTGTCGGATTCGATATCGGTGACGAAGCCAGCGTCATAGCGGCGGCCGAGCTGCTCGACGATCTCCGCGTTCTTGGTTGGGCTTGCCTGGTTGGGGGCTTGGGCTTCGGTGGCCATTGGCTGCCTACTCATTTAGCGGGTTGCGACGTGCAGGGCGATGGGTCGTCGCTTCACGTCGTCTGCGGAAGTGGGTGGCTTGAGCATCTGCGCCAGGGTGACGCCGCGCAGCGCGTCGGCGACCACGTCGTTGATCAGGCGCCAGTTGGCGCGCACGCCGCACTGATGGGCGATGCCGCAATGGCTTTCGTGCTGGCTGCATTCGGTCATGGCCAGCGGCCCTTCCATGGCCTCGACGATCTCGACCAGGGTGATGTCGGCCGCGTCGCGGCCCAGCTTGTAGCCACCGTGCGCACCGCGAAGGCTGGTCACCAGCCCCGCCTGGGCCAGCGGCTTGAGCAGCTTGCTGACCGTCGGGGATTCGAGCCCCGCCAGCTCGGCCAGTTCGGCCGCGCTCAGCACGTCCCCGGCCCGTGCAGCGAGCACGGTGAGGACCACGGTGGCGTAATCGGTGAGCTTGGTGACGCGGAGCATGCCGGGCAGATTCCTAAAGCGTACCGAAATTGTACGCTTTATGGGTCGGCCGGCCAACCCGCGGGTGGTTCAGGGAGTGGGCGCCGGCTCCGATGCCATTGTCGTGTTTGCACCGGCCGGGGCTTCGGGCAATACCAGCTGGAAGTAGGGCGGTGACGGCGCTTGGCCCGGCGGCAGGTAGGCGGGTGCTTCCTTGCCGGCCGGACCCAGCGAGGAAATGAAGCGATGCAGCGCACGCCGGTCCTGCTCCGGCAGGTCGCGGACCATGAAGTCGGGCATCGGCGGACGTGTATGCAAGCTGCCGCTGTAGGCCACCCAGTCGGCTTCGCTCATCTTCGACACGCTGAGGCGCAGGTTGCTGGGGTACGTCGTGCCCCAAGGGCCCAGGAAACCCTGGTCCGAGCCCGTCAGCCACTGTTCCTTCGGCACCTTCCCACCCGCAGCGCCGTAGCCGGCCGTATGGCAATCGTTGCAGCCGCCAACCCGCACCAGGTACTCGCCGTGGGCGAGCAGGTCAGGTTCCGCGGCGACTACGGCCGCGGCCTCGGGTTCGGGTTGCGGGGTCGGCTGGCACGCCGCCGCCATGGACAACAGTGGTATCAACACAAGGATCCTGGCATGCATGGCTTGGACTCGCGGTTCGGGACATGCCCTGAGAACGCAGCGATCAGGCCGGAAAGGCCAGCGCACATCGCGCATGCATGGCAACCCAAGGCTGCACAGGCGACAATGTCGGCAACCCACGCCGGAATACACCATGCCCCGCAAGATCGAAGCCCGCCAGTCCGACATCCATGGCAACGGCGTTTTCGCCATCGCCGACATCAAGAAGGGCGAACACGTCGTCGAGTACAAGGGCAAGCGCCGTACCCATGACGAAGTCGACAAGGACGACACCGGCGACGTGGAATCAGGCCACACCTTCCTGTTCACGCTCAACGACGACTATGTCATCGACGCGAACCACAAGGGCAACAAGGCGCGCTGGATCAACCACAGCTGCGATCCCAACTGCGAAGCGGTGATCGACGAACACGATGGCAAGAACCGCAAGAAGGACCGCGTGCTGATCGAGGCCATCCGCAACATCAAGGCGGGTGAGGAACTGACCTACAACTACGGCATCACCCTGAGCGAACCGCACACCGCGCACCTGAAGAAGGTGTGGGAATGCCGCTGCGGTTCGCCCAAGTGCACCGGCACCATGCTGCAGCCCAAGCGCAAGGCCAAGAAAGCCTGACCGTATTGGACGCAAGTACGATGCCGTGACCGGCGGCTTGCGACATCATGGCGGTTCCGCATATCGCAACAGGAGTCATCCATGAGTTCCCCCATTGCAGGCAAGGTCGCCGTCGTCACTGGCGCGGCCAGTGGTATCGGCAAGGAAATCGCGCATACGCTGGCCAAGGCGGGCGCGAAGGTCGCGATTGCCGACCTCAACATCGCCGGAGCGCAAGCCGTCGCCGATGAGATCAACGTTGCAGGCGGCAGCGCCATGGGCGTGGCCATGGATGTCACCGAAGAAGGCGCGGTGAATGCAGGCATCGCCGGCGTGGTCGAACGCTTCGGCCCGATCGACATCCTGGTGTCCAACGCCGGCATCCAGATCATCAACCCGATCCAGGACTACGCGTACGCGGACTGGAAGAAGATGCTGGCCATCCATCTGGACGGCGCCTTCCTCACCACCAAGGCGGTACTGCCGCACATGTACGAGAATGATCGCGGCGGGGTGGTGATCTACATGGGTTCGGTGCATTCACACGAAGCGTCGCCATTGAAGTCTGCCTACGTCACCGCCAAGCACGGCCTGCTGGGCCTGGCGCGGGTGCTGGCGAAAGAAGGCGGCAAGCACGGTGTACGCGCCAACGTGGTGTGCCCGGGTTTCGTGCGCACGCCGCTGGTGGAAAAGCAGATTCCGGAACAGGCGCAGAACCTGGGCATCAGCGAGGAAGAAGTCGTCAAGAAAGTAATGCTGGGCCAGACCGTGGACGGTATTTTCACTACGGTGGAAGACGTCGCGCAGACGGTGAAGTTCCTCTGCGAATTCCCGAGCAATGCGCTGACGGGGCAGAGCGTGGTGGTTAGCCATGGTTGGTATATGCAGTAACTGGATCTGAAAGCATGTGCATCTACTTCGGCAAGCCAACAAGAGCAAAGAATGCGTTATTTGCCGGCCTGTGTTTTGCGCTAAGTGCTTTGATGCTTTATTCGTGGATTACATTCGAAGGCATTCCGCCTCGTTCAGATTTGCAGTCCGCGACAGGTCATGTAACTTGGGTCCGTAGTGAAAAATATGGAATTAAATTCGGTCTAGACGGCATTCCAGAATCTTTCGACTATGCGTCAAAAGGAAATGCAATGGGGCTGGTCTATGACACTTTGTCGAGATCGCCAAGCCCAGTTGTAACGGTGCTTTATGATCCAAACAGTTCTGGCGGCCCAATCTACTCAAAAGAAAATTATTTCAGTGTTTTCGAGCTGGAAATTGCAGGGACGCTGGTTCGAAGCCACGAGGAGATTGCAGGCGCTTGGCGGTCAGATGAAAGTTTTGCTGTTTGGCTCGCAGGCTGCTTCGCTCTCTGTGGCCTCTATCTTTCTTGGGTCGCCCTCCGCAACCGAAATGACTTGGTGACGTAGCCCGGGTAGAGCCGTAGGCGAAACCCGGGGCTCCTGATCTGCATCGCTCGCGTCATCATGGGTGCGGTGTGTGCTCGCAACAGGCAGATGTTGGCGAGCGTGCAAGCTGATCTTTTTCCTAATATGCGAGCGAGCTTCGGTCGCAACGCATGCATTTGGTTCGCGCGCATGGCGCGCGCAACACGCGATCCAGACAACCCAACAACATGGCGATCTGTATGACCGTCTGTTGTGGGAGGTGCTTCAGTCCCGACGAACGCGGACTCCACCAGCGTCGGGGCTGAAGCCCCTCCCACATCGCACAGGCTTGCAAGATCAGGCTTCATAAAGGCACATAATTTGTAGATCCGAGCTTGCTCGGATGCTCTTGTTCGGTCGCGAATAGCATCCGAGCAAGCTCGGATCTACAAATGGCTGTGCTCCCCTGGGTCGGGGGCTTGCTCCTTTCCCGTCACCCCACTCCCCGTGATGCCTGATTCCAGCAAAAGGTTGCCATGACTAACGGGGGGCGCGTCCGGCGGCCCGGCCCCGTAGCCTGCGCGCTGGGAAAGGGAGTGATGGATGCGCGGGATACTGGGACTTGTGTTGCTGGGGCTGGCCATGCCGGCCGCCGCCGTTGAAATTGACGGACGTATCGACCCGCAGGAATGGGCCGGTGCCGAGCACGTCAACGACTTCCGCCTGACCCAGCCCCTCAGCCGCGGCCCCGCGCCGCAGCCCACCGAAGCCTGGATCCTGTCCACGCCCGAAGGACTCGCCATCGCCTTCCGAAGCACCCAGCCCGCCGGCGTGACCCGTACCCGCCAGCGTTCGCAGCGCGACGACATGGGCCCCGTGGATCGCGTCAACCTGATGGTCGACTACGACGGCGACGGTCGCACCGGCTACAACTTCACCATCTCGCTGGGCGACGGTATCTCCGACGAAGTCATCACCAACGAAAACAACTTCAACGACGACTGGGACGGCAACTGGAAACACGCCGTATCCGAGGACGACAACGGCTGGTCGGCGGAAATGCTGATCCCCTGGCATATCACCACCATGCGCGACGGCGTGGACGGCAAGCGCACGGTCGGCATCTACCTGGATCGCGTCATCGGCAGCAGCGGCGAGCGCATGGCGTGGCCGGCGATCAGCTACAACGAACCCCGTTTCCTGTCCTCCTTCACCAAGGTCACGCTGCCGGCCTACAGCCAGTCGCTGCTGGCGATCACCCCGTACGTGGCCGGCGTCTACGACAACGTGGGTGGTGGCAGTGATTTCGATGCGGGTGCGGATATCTTCTGGAAGCCGAACGGGCGCTTCCAGTTGACCGCCACGCTCAATCCGGATTTCGGCCAAGTCGAAAGCGACGACCTGGTGGTCAATTTCAGCGCGGTGGAAAACTTCTTCAGCGACAAGCGTCCGTTCTTCACCGAGAACCAGGGGCTGTTCGAAATTCCTTTCGGTGCCGGCAACAGCCGCCTGCTGTACACGCGGCGCATCGGCGGCCCTGCCGACGATGGCAACGGCGTGGGTGACGTGGCTGCGGCGGTGAAGCTCAATGGCAGCGTCGGCCAGGTCAATTACGGGTTCCTTGCCGCCACCGAGAGCGACGATGTCGGCCGTGATTTCTATGCGCTGCGCGCGACCCGTGAATCCGACGTGCACGATTTCGGCGGTATGCTGACCCACGTCAATCGACCGTTCCTGGATCGGCAGGCCTCGGTGCTTTCCTTCGACCATCGCTACACGCCAAGTGCGAAGTGGGACGTGCGTACGCAATTGGTGGGGTCCAACATCGACCAGGGCGGGGACACCGTCCGCGACAGTGGTGCGCAGGTCCGCATCGACCATGACTTCGGCGAGACCGGCGGCTGGCGCCAGCAGCTGTGGGGCCTGCATTCGGGCAAGGACCTGCAGCTCAACGATATCGGCTACCTGGACCGCAACAACTTCAACTACCTGCGTTATGAAGTGAACCGGCGCATCGGCACCTATCCGGAGGATTCGCGTTACGCGGGCAGCTTCTGGCGCTATGCGGCGTCGATCCGATACAACGATCGTGGCCAGCACCTGTGGGACGCGGTGGCCGTGAACCGCTCCAGTGAAATGCGCGGTGGCGGCAGCGAGTTCTGGGATATCGCGCTCTATACGGCGGGATACGATGACTTGATCCTGCGTGGGAACGGCGTGGTCAAGGTGCCCGAGAAGGTGTACGCCTATTACGAAAGCTTCTGGCCGAAGAAGAAGCACTGGGCGTTTTACGTCGAGTCACGCCTTGCGGCCGAGGGACTGGATGGCGCCAAGGGCGCGGGAGCGTATCTTTACCTGGAGCCGCAATACCATTTCAACGACCGCATGAACCTGTCGTTCGGCATGTGGATGCAGCGCGCACCCGACTGGCTGTTGTGGCAGGGCGGCAACCAGTTGGCAAGCTTCGATGCTGATACGCTGCAGGTCAACGCGTCTTTCAACTGGATCATCGGGAGCCGGCAGGAATTGCGCGTCAAGTTGCAGGCCATTGGCCTGGATGCACGCATGGAACAGGCCTGGCGCGTGTCCGCCGATGGGACGCCGGTGCGCAGCAATGATCCGGTGGATGATTTCAGCCTGCGCAACCTGGGCTTCCAAGTGCGCTACCGCTATGAACTGGCGCCGCTTTCCGACCTGTACGTGGTGTACGCACGTGGCGGCGCGATGTTCGACGAGTACTCGCGCAGCGCAATGGACCAACTTAGTGACAGCTTCGACCTAAGGGATGATGAGCAGTTGCTGGTGAAGCTGTCTTACCGGTTCGAGATCTGAATTTTCAGCTCCGAACGTGTGGCGCAAAAGCTCGCGGCGGGACGCCGCTCCCACGATGAGATAACTGTAGGTCCGAGCAAGCTCGGACCTACAAAAACTGGGTTAGTCGCTGCTGGTACCCAGCTCGGGCATGGCCATGGGTTGGTTGAGGCGGACCACGATCTTCCCACCCTCGATCCGTGCGGATTCCACTTTCAGCGTGCCGAGTTGCGCCACCATGCCTGGGTCAAGCCGGTACAGCGGCTCTTTGCGCGCATAGTCGGACAGCCACAGGTTCAAGAGCAGGCGGGTCTGTTCATCCACGCGTTGCCCTGATGAGGCGGGCTGTACTTCGTCCAGCGTGGGCTGGTCCAGGTAGAGCGCATTCGACTGCGCGTCGTAACGCAAGCCGCTGCTCATGTGGACGCGACCTACGGGTGTGTCTTCGCCGCCTGACGACGATGCGCTGGCACTGAATGCCAGTTGCAGGCGTTGCCCGGATTCGGGAATGGAGAGGGTGGGTTCGCGTGCGGTCAGGGTGAACAAACCACCGAGTGCATCGAATTCCCGCGGGAACGCCGTGTCCAGGTACTGCTGCACCTGCGGAGCGGTCACGCTCAATTCTTTGTCCTGCGCAGTGGCTGCACCCGAAAGGCCAGCCACGAAGAACAGGGCGAGGAATGTCGACTTCATTGCATGCTTGAGCGATGCGTGCATGGTTTATTTCCCAAGCCGGACGACCACCAGGCCGTCCTCGATGTCGGTGGAGACGATGTGCTTGCCTGCGGGCAGCTTGCGCAGCAGGTCGTCGTTGAGTCGGTAGACCGGCTGTTCGTTCGCATATTCCACCAGTACGGCATTCAACAGTTCCCTGGTGCCGCCTGAGAGCAGCGAGCCTGCGTTGGGCATGTTGATGTTGGCCAACTCGGGGTTGTGCAGGTGCAGTCCCTGCGTAGTGGGGTTGTAGCGCAGGCCGCTGACCAGGGTGAAGCTGCCGGAGGAAATATTCTTCGCGCCCAATGCGCTGACCGAGATGTCGAAGTCCAGGTGCAGGCGGGTGTCATCGCGCGGAATGGTCAAGCGCGGGCGACTGAGTTTGGCCGATACCAGCCCACCGAGTTTGTCGAATTCACGCGGGAAGTTGTGGTCCAGGTGGCGCTGAAGCTGCGGCTCCGTGAAGGCGATCTTGTTGCCCAGCCAGCCCGAGACGGTATTCATGGTTTCGCAACCGGCCAGGGTGGCGCTGGCGATCAGGGCAAAGGCAAGGGTCAGCGTACGTGCACGCATCGATGGTCTCCACGGGGTGATGCGGCACCATACCGTGCGGCGGTGAATGCAGGTTCAACCCGGCAGGTGGCTTGTCCGGGATGCAAGCGTTACAGGTCAGGGTAACGCGACTTGCGTTGTTCGGTGTAGTGCCACCATGGAAGCGGTGGCGCACCTTCCATGAAGCACACGGCGCTGATGAAGGTGTCCAGCACGCAGGGGTCGTGGCGCACGCTGGTGAGTTCGCACAGGCGCGTGTAGAGGTGGAAGGGGTCTTTCCCGGTCAGTTGCGCAGGCAGGGTGATGCCAAGCTGGTGGAAGTCCTTGACCATCGCTGGGCCGATGTTGGGGATCTGCAGCAGGTTGCGTGCTTCGGCGGCGGTGCGTGCTTTCATGCGGACCTTGGCGCGGGATCGACGGGAAAGTGTAAGCCGCCCACGTCGCCTGCGCCCAGATTCAGGTGGCCTGGCTGCGCTGCTTCAGGCCCTTGATGAATTCGCCCATGTGCGGGCGCAGCGGTGCGAAGAGGTCGTCGTCATCCTTGCGGTGCTCCAGCATCAGGCCGCTGAGCAGCTTGGTGCCGACGATCAGCGCCGCGCGTTCGTCGCCGGTCAGGCCGCGCTGCTGTTGCGCCGCTTCGAGGATGCGCATCCAGTCGTCGTGGCAATTGTGTTCGAACTCGATGGTGCAGCGGCCCTGGCATTGCATGCCATTGCCTTCGACGGGGGTGACGGTAATGCGGTAACGGTGGGCGTTGTTGGCCATGGCACGGACTTCTGTTTGCGGGGAGCGTGCCGACAAGATAAGTGCCGAAGCCGCACGCCACGAGGGTGTCGGCCGCGATGGACTGTTCCATGCGCCGGGCGCGCAGGTTTAGCGGGCGCTTGCCTTGAACAGGGGCAGGGGGTCGTAGGCGCCGCCTGCCCCGTAGGTGCCGTAATGCAGATGTGGTGGCGTACCGCGGGCGTTGCCGGTGGTGCCTACCGTCCCCAACCGGGTGCCGGGTTCGACCACGTCGCCTGCGGCGAGACCGGGTTGCCAGTCCTCGAGATGCGCGTAGTAGTGTCGCTCCCGCGCGGGCCCAAGCACCCACACCTGGCGACCACCGAGTCCTCCTTCGCGCACCGACGCCACGACACCTCGCGTGGCGCTAAGCACCGGGGTGCCGCGCCTGGCGAAGATATCCACGCCGGCGTGGGTGCGATCGGTTCCGCGTGGCGCGCCGAAAGTGTCGGCAATCTGTTTGGCACGCACGCCTTGCACCGGAACGGGCAGGGTGGAAGGCGGCGGCATGCGCGCGACTTCCCAGGTGGTGCGCGGCACGGCCATGAAGGGTTGTCCCCATGACCATGCCGCGACCCAGTACATCACCAGCAGGATCAACGACCACCACAGCAAGCGTTTCACTACGCGCAGGTAAGCCCGCGTCGGACCCGATGCGGTGGACATACGCTGGACGATCAGGCCTGCTTGAGTTGCTGTTCGAGTCGAAGTTTCAGCGCGTCATCCAGTTTCAACTGGCGCGCCAGTTCGTCCAGGTAGGCACGTTCCATGAAGCTCTGTTCGTCGGCCGCCAACAGGCTGGCGAGGTACATTTCCGAAGCGAGCTCTGGCGTGGTGGCCGCGCGTGCGACCTCCGCGGGATCTAGTGGCTTTTCAAGTTCGGCTTTCAGCCAGTGCTGCAGTTCCACGTCCTGGTTGACGCGGCTGAACTCGCCTTCGATCACCTGGCGTTCGCGTGCGTCGATATGGCCATCGGCCTTGGCGGCGGCTACCAACGCCTTCAGGATCGCCTGGCTGTGCAGCTCGGCCTGCGGCGGCGGTAATCGATCCACGGTTTGGGGTTGGGCAGCGGCAACGCCGCCCTGCTGTTGCTGCTGGTAGTCGCCATAGGCTTTGTAGGCCATGACGCCAATGGCCGCCAGTCCGCCATAAGTCGCCAGTTTGCGCGTGCTCTTGTTCTTGCCCAACAGCAGACCGAGTGCGCCACCGGCGAGCGCGCCCTTGCCGAAGTCGGCGTTCAACATGCCGCCGAGGCCACCCGCAGCAGGCGTCGCAGCGTTTGGATCGCCACCGGCTGTGCCGCCGCCAGCGGACTTGAGGAGGTGGTCGAGGAAGCCCTGGATCTTCATGCGTGCTGCTCCATTGGAGGGTGTTCAATTGATGCGCGAGTGAACACCTTATCTATGGGCGTGTTGCCGCAAGGTCAAGCACAGACGACCCGCACTTCTTTTCCATGTCCCGGAAACGACTCGGGACGGCAATGCCGTCCCGAGCAGGTGTTGCTTGGAAGTGCGCTGCGATCAGGCAGCGGCGTCCTTCAACTTCTTCAGCGGACGCACCTTGACCTTCACCGAGGCGGGCTTGGCGGCAAACCACTGCTCTTCCTTGGTGAACGGGTTGATGCCCTTGCGCTTGGCCTTGGCCGGCACGTTGACGACGCTGATCTTCAGCAGGCCGGGCAGGGTGAAGGAACCCGCGCCCTTCTTGTTGACCGAGGCGGCGACGGCGTGTTCCAGCGAAGCCAGCACGGCGCGGACGTCTTTTGCAGCGACGCCAGCGGCTTCAGCCAGGTGTGCAACCAGGCCGGACTTGCTGAGGGCTTCCTTGATGGGCTTGGGTGCTGCCGGCTTAGCGGCGGCTTTCTTCGGAGCGGCCTTCTTGGGCGCGGCTTTTTTCTTGCTCGTTGCCATAAATGTCCTGTTTACAGTCAATGGGTGGGAAATCGGGCCGATCACGTCGGCATGCGCAATGTAGGGCAATTAATTGGCTACGCCAATACCAAAAGCACTAAAAACAGCTTTTTTTTATGCTTTTTTGTTGGCGGGTCCACGGCAGGCTGCATAAGCCGCCGCATTTGCCGCCAGCAAGCGCGACTGTGCAGATGCAGCATGGTGCACGGTGCGCAGTCCCGCCGTGTTCCATCGTGGGCCGGAAAGGTGCGTGATCGAATCAATCTTCCTCATGCCTTGGCTTGTACGCGTCGACCAGCCGTTGCTGCATGGTGGCCGGCACGGGTTCGTAGTGGCTGAAATCCAAACGGTAACGGCCTTTACCGGCGGTGACGGATTTCAATTCCGCCGCGTAGCCTTCCAGTTCCGACAAAGGCACCTGCGCCTTGACCACGGTCTCGCCGCGTGCGGTATCCGTACCGTTGATGCGGGCGCGCTTGGACGACAGACCACCGGTGATGTCGCCCACCTGGGCTTCCGGTGCGCTGACCTCCAGGTGCACGATCGGTTCTAGGATCTGCGCGTGCGCCTTGCCGATGGCGTCCAGGAACGCCTTCTTGCCGGCAGCGACGAAGGCCACTTCCTTGCTGTCCACGGCATGGTGCTTGCCGTCGAACACGGTGACGCGCACGTCCTGGATCGGGTAGCCGGCAATCGCGCCGCCTAGCAGCACCTGGCGCACGCCTTTTTCGACCGCGGGCAGGTACTGGCCGGGAATGGTGCCGCCTTTGACTGCGTCCACGAATTCGAAGCCTGCGCCACGCGGCAAGGGTTCGATGCGTAAGGCCACTTCACCGAACTGGCCCGCGCCACCGGTCTGCTTCTTGTGCCTGTGGTGGCCTTCCGCCGCCACACCGATGGTCTCGCGGTAGGCGATGCGCGGCGGGCGCGAGCTCACTTCCACCCCATGCCGTTCCTTCAGCCGATCCAGGTTGATGCGCAGGTGCAGGTCGGAGAGGCCGCGGATCACGGTCTCGTTGGTCTCGGTCTCATGCTCCACATGGAAGCAGGGATCCTCTTCCGACAGGCGGTGCAGGGCGGTTGCCAGCTTCTGTTCCTGGCCCTTGCGCGTCGCTTCGATGGCCAGGCCGAACATCGGCCTGGGGAAGGCGAGCGGGGCGAGGTGGATCTGGTCTTCGTCGTGGCTGTCATGCAGCACGGCGTCGAAATGCAGGTCGTCGATCTTGGCCACCGCGGCGATGTCGCCGGGGATGGTCTGGTCGACTTCCACGTGGTCCTTGCCCTTTATCTTGTACAGGTGCGCGACCTTGAACGGCTTGCGGCCGTCGTCCACGAACAGCTGCGTGTCCTTGCGCACCGTGCCCTGGTACACGCGGAAGATGCCCAGCTTGCCCACGAAGGCATCGTTGACGATCTTGAACACGTCCGCGATGACGTGTGCGTCCGGGTCCGGCTTCGCTTCGATCGGCGTGGCGCTGTCGCCACTGCCTTTCACGAAGGGTGGCGCATTGCCTTCGCCGGGGTGGGGGAAGAGTTTCTCGGCGACATCCAGCAATTCCCGGACACCCGCGCCGCTGCGTGCAGACACGAAGCAGACCGGCACCAGGTGGCCTTCGCGCAGGCATTGCTCGAAGGCATCGTGCAGTTCCTCGCGCTGCAGGCCGGATTCGCCCTGTTCGAGATAGTGGTCCATCACCGTCTCGTTGACTTCCACCACCTGGTCGATGATTTTCTGGTGCCAGTCGGCAATCGGCCCCAGGTTGCTGTCACCGGTGGTTTTCCAGAAACAATCGACCACCTGCCTGCCGCCTTCCGAGGGCAGGTTGAGCGGCAGCACTTCCGGGCCGAAGGTTTCGCGCAGGTTGTCCAGCAACGCGCCGAGCTTTGCGCCGGGATGGTCGATCTTGTTGATGATCAGCACGCGGCACAGGTTGCGCGCCTTGGCGTGTTCCATCATGCGGCGCGTGCCGTGGCCGATGCCTGTGTCGGCGTCTACTACTATCGCAACGGTTTCCACGGCGGCCAATGCCGATAGCGTGGGGCCGCGGAAATCCGGGTAACCGGGGGTGTCGATCAGGTTGACGTGGATGCCGGCGTGATCGGTGCTGGCGATGGCGCTGTCCAGCGAGTGCCCGCGGTTCTTTTCCACCACGTCGTGGTCGGACACGGTAGTGCCGCGTTCCACGCTGCCTGCCGCCTGCAGGGCGCCGCCGGCATGCAGCAGGGCTTCGAACAAGGTGGTTTTGCCGGCGCCGGGGTGGCCTGCCAGGGCCACGTTGCGGATCTGTGCTGTCGAATAAGGCATGAGGCCGTTCCTCCCAAGGGTTGGAGTAGAAGGGCCGTCATGGCTGTCCGGGCTGAGCATCCCGACCGATGGCTGAGCGTGGTGCCCGGCGGGCGGTCATGGCGGGTAGGCAGCATTGCCAGCGCAGGTGGAACGGTCAAGTCGCAGTGCGGTACGGGCAGTGCACGCGGCCGGGTGTAAGCTTCGCCCTCCCCACGATGGAAGGAGTGCGACATGGCTTTGAAACGATTTGCGGACGCGGTGTGGAATGGCGAGTTGATGGCGGGCAACGGCTCCATCAGCACGCCGCAGAGCGGCTTGTTCGCTGCACAGAATTTCTCTTTCAAGACGCGCTTCGGCGACGAGACCGGCACCAATCCCGAGGAACTGCTGGCGGCCGCGCATGCGGGCTGCTTCAGCATGGCGCTGTCGGCGGTGCTGGGCAAGGCGGGGTTCACGCCGGACAACATCCAGACGCGCGCCACCGTGCTGATGGAGCCGGGCGCGGATCCGGGCCCAACCGTCACCGGCGTGACCCTGGTCGTATCGGCCAAGGTCTCGGGCATCGATGCGGCGACCTTCGATGAAATCGCGCACCAGGCCAAGGCCGGTTGCGTCATCTCGCGCGCGCTGGCGGTACCGGTGACGCTGGAAGCCACGCTGGTTGGTTGATCGCCACGCACTGCTCATCCACGGCGCCGGTGGCGGTGGATGGGAATGGAATATCTGGCGTGGCGTGCTGCAGGCGCATGGCTTCCACGTGCATGCGCCTGATCTGATGGCTTCTCCGCACGGCTTGGTGGCGACTACGCTGGAGGACTATCGACAGCAGGTGTCCGAGGCATTGCTCGCCTTGCCGCGTCCGCGCGTGGTGGTCGGTGCCAGCCTTGGCGGCCTGCTTGCCCTGCAGGTTGCCGCGCAGGCCGATGCGGTTGTCGTAGTGAATCCGTTGCCACCTGCGCCTTGGCATCGCGAGTTTCCAGGGCGGGAGTGGGCGGATGTAGCGCCTTGGCAACGCAATGCACGCCTCGCCTCCACGCGGGCGGCTTTGACGGATGCGGATGACGCCACTGCTCTGTATGCATGCCGGCACTGGCGCGATGAATCCGGCGGCGTGCTGCGGGCGGCATACGCAGGAATCGAGGTGGAGCGACCGGCGTGTCCTGCGCTGTTCGTCGTTTCTGCGAAGGACGAGGATGTTTCGCCTCACCTTTCCATCGAGATCGTGAAGGAATGGCAGGCGGAGCGACTGGAAACGCTTGCAACGAGCCATGTCGGGCCTTTGCTGGGTCGGCATGCAGCGCAGATCGCATCCCAAACTGTCGCATGGCTAAACACGGCATTGCCCTTGCGCTGAGTTCAGTCTGGTTTAATGCGCGCGCCGCAATCTTGCCCCTGCGCCGCTCCGGCGTTGGGAGACTCACATGAAACGCCTTTCCGCCAGCCTGCTCGTCGTGGGCCTTGCCATCGCCGGCAACGCCGCTGCGCAATCGTCCGGCTACTACCCCGTGCAACAGGATCGTTACAACGGTTCCAGCCAGGGTGCGACCTACGACTACGCACGCGTGCTGCGCGTGGATCCGGTGATCGAATCGGGTTACGGCAATAGCTACGGCAATCGCAACACACAGGGTTCGCAGCAGTGCTACTACCGCCAGGCCGATGACGTGTATACGCGCAACGGCGGCTATGACGACCGCTATGACGGATACCGTGGCAACGACAACTACGGGAACAATGGTTACGGTCAGGATGGTTACTACGACCGCAACGGCGGTTATCAGAATGCGGGTGGCAACAATACGGGCCGCACCATGGCCACCGTGATCGGCGGCATTGCAGGCGCGGTGCTGGGCAGCAAGATCGGTGATGGCAGTGGGCAATACGTGGGCACGGCGGTAGGTTCGATGGTGGGCGGCATGGCCGGTCGCTCGATCTACGACAGCTCGCAACGCAATCGCCAGTTGTCACAGCGCGGCACGGTAAGGGTGTGTGATCCGGTGCCGACGGGATCCAGTGGCCAGGATGGCTACTACGATGGCAACGAGAACCTTGCGGGCTATGACGTTACTTACGAGTACGCCAATCGCACTTATACGACGCGCACCAATTACCACCCTGGTGATCGGATCCGGGTGCGGGTGGATGTGAGGCCGGAATAAAAGATGGTCGTTGAGTGAATAAGAAGAAGGAGCCGTGAGGCTCCTTCTTTTTAAGATCAGAAAAATAAGCACGAAAATTGATGCGTCTCATGACAAATCAATAAAAAAACAATGCGCATTCATACGAGTGCCATGTACATTTCAAAAAGATCAGTACTATTCGACCAATCGATATAATTTCTAGGATTCTATAGCTGTCATCGATTTTTCTGGTTGAAATTGGATGTTGATGAGCTTGGTTGTATGCGCGAAGCGGTTGCTTCCACTTTGCACGTTACATCAAACATTACTGGGTCGGGGTTTACGCCACTGCTGTCCGTTAAGGAATGCTCATCGGGGAAATGTTCGTAAATATCCCTGCCTTCGTACAAGAAAATAATTCCGACAATGGGGATAATATCTCTAACCAATTCTGAGGCTGTCGTGGCCAATTCGCCTGTGAGCTCTTCCATCTCTGCACCAAAATATCGTGCATTCTTTGGTATGTAACCTTTTCCAAGATCAATCACCAGTGTGATTCCGCTTGAATCCTCGTCAAGCCTGACCTTGACAGCCAAGTTTCTGGGTTGTCCATCTATGCGTCTTTGTTGATTGATTGTTTGTTGAAGCTCTGCAGTAAGCATTCCTTCGATGCTAATTTTGTCGGATTTACTAAGTGTGATTGTTTTTTTGCTTGCGTGTGCGCTGCCTGTGGCGCATACAAGTACAAGAAATACTATGGCATGCAATCCCGTTGTGCCTGTTGCGAATAGTCGACTGATGAATTGATCTAGAGCGGAACTCCTTGAGGTTTTCATTATTCATTCCTTCGAATGGCATGATGGCCGTCTCTCCACCTTTCGTGGATGTCCTATTTCGCCGCCGACAGCCATGGCGGATGCTTGGAGGAACTTTGGCGCTATTGGATGGGATTCTCTTCCTATCCGTTCCTTTTCTTTATTCCCGTATTGATTTCGCGTCAATCGTCTTGATTGAGTCATTACTCACATTTTGAGTTTCATCGCAACAAGGGAGTCAACAAAGGCAACAGTGGGATCAGAGTAAATATTCGTTTTAAGCGTATTCGAAGCTAGCCTGGTACCGCACTAGTGTTGTGGGAGCGACGCAAGTCGCGAATGCTTTGGCAGAGAGCTTCGCGACTTACGTCGCTCCTACAGAAGCGTGGCTCACCACGCTATCTGTCCATCCACCACGCTGCACACCCGGCCACCCGACCACACATCCCCTTCGGCATCCACATACAGCTCGATGATGGCGTCATGGCCGACTTCGCGGCCTTGGCTGATGCGGTAGCGGCCATCATTGCCGGGCAGGGCATCCTGCGAGGCGAGCCATGCCGCCAGCGTGGCGTTGGCTGCGCCCGAGGCGGCGTCCTCGAATTGCGCCGGTGCGCCGACCCACGCGCGCACCGCGAGGAAATACACCGGATCATCGCTGCGTGCGAACACGCAAAGCCCCATGCTTTCGGTGGACTGTGCCAACTGGCCAATCGCTTCCCACGGCGGTGTCGCTGCACGCAAGGCTGCTTCGTCACGCAGCTCGGCCAGCCACCAGCGACGACCGCCGTCCATCAAGGCGGGCGGCAACGCACCCAGTGGTAGCGTGGCAAGCACGTCGCGCAAGCGCGGATCCCCGGGCGAGGCGATTTCCATCACTTTCGCGCGCGGCGTGCGCACGGCGATGGTGCGGGTAGGGCCGGAACCTTCAACCCGCAGCGGCAACAGTCCGGCGATGCCTTCCTGCACCAACAGGCCATCGCGCGGCGTCGCCAGTCCCGCTTCCAGCACCGCGTGCGCCGTGCCTACGCTGGGATGGCCGGCGAAAGGAACTTCGCGGCGTGGACTGAAAATCCGTATGCCATAGCTGGCTTCGGGCTGGGTCGCGGGGAATACGAAGGTCGTCTCCGGCAAGCGCGTCCAGCGCGCGATGGCCTGCATGGTGTCGTCGTCCAGGCCTGCGCCATCCAGCACCACGGCGAGTGGATTGCCGGCGCCGGGGCGACCGGCGAAGACATCGAGTTGCGCATAGCGGCGTGAGGTCATGGGGAAGGACAGAGGCGAGGGTCGTGCAGCTTAGCAATCCACGTGGCCGCGTATCACCGCCTGCACCTGTCCGCCGATCCAGACCTCGCCTTCCGCATCGACCTGCACTTCCACCCGACCGTCGCGTCCCAACTCGCGACCCTGGCTGGCGACATAGCGTCCGTCGATGCCGGGCAGGGTGCCTGTGGAATGCATCAGCGCGGCGATACTGGCGTTGACGCTGCCGGTCACCGGGTCTTCGGGAATGCCGTCGGCGGGACAGAACGCGCGCACCGCCAGCTGATGATCCGCATGCGGGCTGCGGCCGAAAACGGCCAGCCCCACCGCATCGCTGGCAATGGTCAGTGACGCAATCGCCGCCAGGTCAGGCTGCATCCGGCGGACCGCGTCGTCGTCGGCCAGTTCCACCAGCCACCAGTTCGGGCCGTTGTTCCAGAGGGCCGGTGCGAGTTGGCCGAGTGCCAAACCCTGCAGTGCGATCTCGACTGCGTTGTGATGGGCATCACCCGCGTCCACGCGACTGGCATGCGGCGTGCGGACATGCGGCACGCGCAGTCCATCGCGCTGCTCGATCCGCACCGGCAGCAGGCCTGCGGCGCACTCCTGCACCAGGCTTCCTTCACGCGGCTGCAGCAGGCCCGCATCCAGCGCCGCCCAGGCCGCACCCACGCTGGGATGGCCGGCGAACGGCAGCTCCTGGCGCGGGGTGAAGATGCGTACGCGGTAGTCGGCAGCGGGTGTGGTCGGCGGGAGGAAGAAGATGGTTTCGGAGAGATTCGCCCAGGCGGCGTAGGCCTGCATCGTCGCCGAGTCCATGTCCGCGGCATCGAACACCACGCCCAGCGGATTGCCGGCGCCGGGGCGGTCCGCGAAGACATCAAGTTGCAAATACGGGCGAATGGGCATGCGGGTCGGCTCTCGTGCGGGCGTTCGTTTAGAATCCAAGGTTCACGCCCGAATGGTCGGGCAGTCCCCCCACCTTGTCCATGCCCGCATCCCCGCCTGCGCCTGATCGCTGGATCGTCCTCAAGTTCGGCGGCACTTCGGTGTCGCGTCGCCACCGCTGGGACACCATAGGCCGGCTGGCCAAACGCAGGGCCGAGGAAAACGACGCCCGCGTGCTGGTGGTGGTGTCGGCGCTGTCCGGCGTGACCAACGAACTCACGGCGATTGCCGATGGCGCGACGGATGCGCTGCAGCGCGTTGCCACCCTGGAGCAGCGCCACCGTGAGTTCGTAACCGAGCTGGAACTCGATCCGGATGTCGTACTCGGTGAACGCCTCGCCGCCTTGCGCGCACTCGCTACTGATCCACGCGCTGCCACCCGCGCACTGGATTGGCAGGCCGAAGTGCTTGCGCAGGGCGAACTGCTCTCTTCCACGCTCGGCGCCGCCTACCTGCACGCTTCAGGCCTGGATTTCGGCTGGATGGACGCACGCCAGTGGTTGCAGGCCAATGTGGTGCCCAACCAGACCGAATGGGCCCAGCGCCTGTCGGTGACCTGCAGCACCTCGGCCAGCGAGGGCTGGAGCACCGCCTTCCGTGAACAGCCGACGCGCATGCTGTTGACCCAGGGCTTCATCGCACGCCATGCGGACGGCGGTACCACGGTGCTGGGTCGCGGTGGCTCGGATACGTCCGCGGCCTACTTCGGTGCACTGCTGGGTGCCAAACGCGTGGAAATCTGGACCGACGTGCCCGGCATGTTCAGCGCCAACCCGCGCGAAGTGCCGGACGCACGCCTGTTGACGCGGCTGGATTACCAGGAAGCGCAGGAAATCGCGACCACCGGTGCGAAAGTGTTGCATCCGCGTTCCATCAAGCCGTGCCGCGACGCCGGCGTGCCGATGGCGATCCTGGACACGGAACGTTCCGAGTTGCCCGGCACCAGCATCGACGGCGACGCGCTGACCGTGCCGGGGGTCAAGGCCATCAGCCGCCGCAACGGCATCGTACTGGTGTCGATGGAAGGCATCGGCATGTGGCAGCAGGTGGGATTCCTGGCGGATGTGTTCGAGCGTTTCAAGCGGCACGGCCTGTCGGTGGACTTGATCGGTTCGTCGGAAACCAACGTCACCGTGTCGCTGGATCCCAGCGAGAACCTGGTCACCACCAATGTGCTGGCGGCGCTGTCGGCTGATCTCGCCGAGGTATGCCGGGTGAAGGTGATCGCACCGTGTTCGGCCATCACCTTGGTTGGCCGTGGCATGCGTTCGCTGCTGCACAAGCTGTCGGACGTGTGGGCCACGTTTGGCCGCGAACGCGTGCACATGATTTCGCAGTCGTCCAACGACCTGAACCTGACTTTCGTCATCGACGAGGCCGATGCCGATGGCCTGCTTCCCGTCCTGCACGCCGCACTGATCGACAGCGGCGCGATGCCGGTGGAGGAAACCAGCGTGTTCGGTCCGCGTTGGCGCGAAATCGCCGGGGGCATCCGCAAGCGCGTGACGCCCTGGTGGCATGCGGAGCGCGAACACCTGCTCGCCCTCGCCAAAGCTGGAACGCCGCGCTACGCCTACCACCTGCCCACCGTGCGTGCGCGTGCACGGGCACTCGCGGCACTGAAGGCCATCGACCAGCGCTATTACGCAATCAAGGCCAATGCGAACCCGGCCATCCTGCAGTTGTTGGTGGATGAGGGTTTCGGGCTGGAATGCGTCTCGCTGGGTGAACTGCGGCGCGTGTTCGAGATCATCCCTGAACTTTCGCCGCGTCGCGTGCTGTTCACGCCCAGCTTCGCCCCACGAGCGGAGTACGAAGCCGCATTCGCCCATGGCGTGACGGTCACGGTCGACAACCTGGAAATCCTGCAGCAGTGGCCCGAGGTTTTCCGTGGTCGCGACCTTTGGTTGCGTGTGGACCTCGGGCGTGGCGAAGGCCATCACGAAAAAGTGCGCACCGGCGGCAAGGAATCCAAGTTCGGCCTGCCCGTCGCCAGCGTGGATGCTTTCGTCGCCTTGGCAGGCACGCTGGGTGCGCGCGTCAACGGCCTGCATGCACACCTGGGCAGTGGCGTGGACACGCCGCAGCACTGGAAGCAGATCTGCGACGAGCTTGGCGGCATCGCCGAGCGTATCGGCAGCATCGAAGTCATCGACATCGGCGGCGGCTTGCCGATTCCCTACAGCGATGACGACGAGCCTTTCGACCTCGAGGCATGGGGCGTGGGCCTTGCCGAAATCAAGGCCGCATATCCTGGCTATCGCATCGCTATCGAGCCAGGCCGCTACCTGGTGGCCGAGGCCGGCGTGCTGCTGGCCAGCGTGACGCAGGTCGTCGAGAAGGACGGCGTGCGTCGGGTTGGCCTGGATGCCGGCATGAATGCGCTGATCCGTCCAGCGCTCTATGACGCATGGCATGACATCCATGTGCTCAGTCGGCTTGATGAAGCCAATGACGGTTTGTTCGACGTGGTCGGCCCGATCTGTGAATCCAGCGACGTATTTGGCAAGCGTCGTCGTCTTCCCGCTGCGACGGCGGAGGGCGATGTGGTACTGATCGCCGACGCCGGCGCCTACGGCTATTCCATGGCCAACACCTACAACCTGCGGGCGCTGCCCATCGAGGAAATTATCCATGAAGCCACGCCTTGAGTTCATCGTGGTCAGCGCACTGGTCGCCGGCCTGTTGCAGGTCGTCGCCTTTGTCGCGCTTGCGGCAGTCTGGTGGGGCCTGGATGCGGGCGACAGTTTGCGCCGCACGCTGTTGTGGTTGCCCGCCGCGATGGCGGCGGCGGGGCTCGCAGCCTGGTTCATGACCGGCCTGCACGGGCGTGCGGCGGCGGCGGGCAAGCGCTGGTCGGCGTTCGGATTGGCGTGGCGCACCGTGCTGCTGGCGATGATTTTCTATCCCGCATGCGTGGCTGGCTGGCACCTGCTTACCGCGCTGGGCGACCAGCTGTGGGCGGCGCAGCCCGCCACCATGGCGCAAACCCTGGAAATCCTGCCGACGCTGGTGCAGTACTCGGCGATCTTCGCCGTGGTGCTGGGCACCTTGCCTGCGCTGTTGATCGAAACCCTGGTGTCCAATCGTTACCTGCGACGCATCGCCGGTGATTCCAAGAGCAAACCATGACCGTATTCAACCGAGACAGCATTTCGGCATTCCGCTTCGTGCGTTGCGGCTTGGACGCGACGACGGGCGTCGCGACGCTGGCGTACGCATTCGACGACGGTCCCGAACTGGTAGAGGTGGTCACCATTCCAGGTGCGCCGTTCGTACTGGAAGGCGAGCGCGCCGTTGCGGTGGAACAGGCCCTGCGCCTGCTACACCTGATTGCCGGCGTGAGCTATTACAAGGCGGCGGTGCCGGGCGAGATACGTATTGAGAGCTATGCCATCGATGCGGCGACTGCTGCGTTGATGGAGATGGTTTATGTCAACGGACTGGGCGAATTTGCGTATCGAAATGGACTGGATCTGCATGACCGGATCAAGTTCCCGGTGAGTAATGTGGGAGGGGCTTCAGCCCCGACTACTACGAGCGTCGGGGCTGGCTTTCAACAGCTGAATGGCTGGTCAGCCCCTCCCACAAACGTATCGGCGCTTGGGCTAAGGCATCACGCGCTGGTTGCCATTGGTGGAGGCAAGGATTCACTTGTTTCCATCGAAGCGCTGCGCGCGGTGGGCGTGGCGCAGACGGTCACCTGGATCGGCAACTCGCAATTGATCGCGGCGTGCGCGGCGCGTACCGGGCTGCCGACGCTCAACGTCGGCCGGGCCATCGCGCCTGAATTGTTCGACATGAACCGGCAGGGTGCATGGAACGGTCATATCCCGGTCACGGCGGTGAACTCGGCCATCCTCGTGCTCGCGGCCTTGTTGCAGGGCGTGGACCAGGTGGTGTTTTCCAACGAGCGCTCGGCCAGCTATGGCAGCATCATTGCGGGCACGGGCGAAGTGAACCACCAGTGGTCGAAGGGTTGGGCTTTCGAGCAGGCGTTTGGCGACTATGTGCAGTCGCATGTCGCCGCGGACCTGAATTACTACTCGCTGCTGCGTCCTTTGAGCGAACTTGCCGTGGCCAGGCAGTTCACCAGGACGGATCGCTACGACGCGCATTTTTCCAGCTGCAACCGCAACTTCCATATCCTGGGCGAGCGGCCGGTGAATCGCTGGTGTGGCGTCTGCCCCAAATGCCATTTCGTCTTCCTCGCGCTGGCACCGTTCATGCCGAAGCCGCGCCTCGTCGGCATCTTCGGTCGCAACCTGCTTGACGACCTGTCGCAGGCCGGCGGCTTCGATGCGTTGCTTGAATTCCAGGACCACAAGCCCTTCGAGTGCGTGGGCGAAGGGCAGGAGTCACGCGCAGCCATGGCCACGCTGGCGGCACGTCCGGAGTGGCAGGAGGATGCGCTGGTGGCACGCTTCATCCGCGAAATCCAGCCGCAGCTGGATGCATGCGAGCTTGAAATCCAGCCGTTGCTGAAACTTGACGGCGAGCATCGCGTACCTGCCGCGCTGTGGGAGCAGTTGCGTGCGAATTTCGCAGCTTGAGGGCAAGCAGGTAGCGTTGTGGGGCTGGGGCCGCGAAGGCCACGCCGCTTACCGCGCCATTCGCGCGCGCTTGCCCGGGCTCGCCTTGACCCTGTTTTGTCGTGTGGAGGAAGCAGGCGCAGCGGTTGCGCTGGCTGACCCGGCACTACACGTCGAAACGGATCCGAGTGCGGAATTGCTCGCACGGCATGACGTGGTCATCAAGTCGCCCGGCATCAGTCCCTACCTTGAAGCGGCACGTTTCGCAGCCGCAGAAGGAACCATTTTTGTGGGCGGCAGCACGCTCTGGTTCGATGAACATGCGGGTGCGGACGGCATCGCCGCCCACACGATCTGCGTCACCGGCACCAAGGGCAAGAGCACCACGACCGCCTTGCTGGCGCATCTGTTGCGTGCCGGCGGCCAACGTACGGCGCTGGTCGGCAATATCGGCCTTCCGTTGCTGGAAGTACTGGATCCCCTGCCTGCGCCTGAATTCTGGGCGATCGAGTTGTCCAGTTACCAGACCCTGGACGTGGCCGCCAGCGAGGCGCGACCGGACGTCGCCGTAGTCCTGAATCTTTTTCCCGAGCACCTGGACTGGCATGGCAGCGAGGCCCAATACATCGCTGACAAGCTGGCCCTGGTGACGCAGGCGAAACCCAGGGTCGCCGTGCTCAACGCGGCGGATCCACGACTCGCTGCACTCGCATTGCCACATAGCGAAGTGCACTGGTTCAACCACTCCGAGGGTTGGCATTTGCGCGGCGACGCGGTCTATCGTGGCGATGTCTTCGTGTTCGATACCTCTCGCACGCCGCTACCGGGGCGTCACAATCGCGGCAACCTGTGCGCAGTACTCGCGACAATCGAAGTGCTTGGGTTGGATGCAGCCGCGCTCGCAGTGCATGCGGAAAGTTTCCGCCCCTTGCCCAATCGCCTGCAGACGCTCGGCACGCGCGATGGCATCACCTATGTCAACGATTCCATCAGTACCACGCCGCATGCCACGCTGGCGGCGCTGGAATGTTTCCGTGATCGCGAGACAGTCGTACTGGTGGGCGGACACGATCGCGGCATTGACTGGTCCGGTTTCGCCGCCGCGATGCTGAGTGATTCGCCTGCCGCCATCGTCACCATGGGTGAAAATGGTCCGCGCATCCATGAGTTGCTGGCACCGCTCGCGAAGAGCGGCAGGTTTCGGATCAAGGCCGCAACCGATTTGGATGATGCGCTGGCCAAGGCGCGGCAGCTGCTGCAAGGGGAAGGCTTAGTTCTGCTTTCGCCGGGTGCGCCAAGCTTCGGCCCGTATCGTGATTACGTGGCGCGTGGCAGGCATTTCGCGGAACTGGCGGGGTTTGATCCTGATGACATTTCCGCGATTCCCGGTATAGGCATCGCCTGATCCGATGCCTTGTAGGAGCGCCCCATGGGCGCGAGCCCTGCAACGATCTAACGACCAAGAACTCGCGCCCATCGGGCGCTCCTACCACCAGCGCAGGGTCAGTGCTTGCGTTCTATCGCGTAACGCGCCAATCCACGCAGGGCGGCGAGCGCATCGTTTTCCTCCAGGCCGTCCAATGCACGCTCGGCGGCTTCGGCATACTCCGCCGCGCGGCGTTGGCTGTATTCCAAGCCGCCCGTCGCATGTATCGCAGCCAATACCTCGGGCATGGCCGCGCCGTCGCCGTTTTCCACGATCGCCCGTAATCGGTGGCGCGTGGCATCGTCGCTGTGGGCGATGGCGTGGATCAAGGGCAGGGTGGCCTTGCCTTCTGCCAGGTCGTCGCCCAGGTTCTTGCCCAGGTCGGCGGCATCCGCGGTGTAATCGAGTACGTCGTCCGCGATCTGGAAGGCGTAGCCCAGGTTCATGCCGTAGTCGTACAACTTTTGCTGCGTGGTCGCATCGGCTGCAGAAGCGAGTGCACCCAATTGCGTGCCAGCGGCGAACAGGACCGCGGTCTTGCGCTCGATCACGCGCAGGTACGCGGCTTCGTCGGTATCCGGGTTGTGTACGTGCAGCAGCTGCAGCACTTCACCTTCGGCGATGCGATTGGTGGTGTCAGCCAGGATGCGCATGACTTCCATGCGGTCCAGTTCCACCATCAACTGGAAACTGCGCGAGTAGAGGAAATCACCCACGAGCACGCTGGGCGCATTGCCCCACAGCGCGTTGGCGGTGCTGCGGCCACGGCGCAGGTCGGATTCGTCCACCACGTCGTCATGCAGCAGGGTGGAGGTGTGGATGAACTCGATGATCGCGGCCAACTGGTGGTGGTCCGTCGACATGTTCCCGCAGGCGCGACCCGCCAGTACCACCAGCATTGGCCGCAGGCGCTTGCCGCCTGCCGAAATGATGTGGTCGGCGATCTGGTTGATCAGGACTACATCCGAGGCCAGGCGGTTGCGGATCAGCGCATCCACGGCGCCCATATCGGCCGCGGCGACCGTCTGGATCTGGGGCAGGGCCAAGGCCGGTCGGGCAGTTTGGACGTCGGTCATGGGGGCGGCGCAAGGGAAGTGGCTGAATTATAAGGGGTCGACAGTCGGATTAGCCTGACGGAGTGCCGGGGAATTGCCGGATAGCGCCAAGCGCCCCGGGTATACTTCACTGGACAGCGCCCGCAACCGGCGGGCATCACCAGACGGAAGACGATATGGCACGCGGCGTCAATAAAGTAATCTTTGTTCACCGTTGATGTTTGCTATGGGTAGATGTGGGGTTGGTGGTTAACTCTCAGTCCTAGAGTGAAGTCCTGATCCTTGGGAAGATCGTCCACCTCGCTCGATTACCTAGATGACCAGTTCTATGGTGCTACTCCCACGTTGACGACGGTCGGCGGCCGTTACTTGATCTGTAATGGCCTGAAAGACTTGTGGGTAGAGGCAGTTATAGAATGACAGGAGTGAGCCAGTTATGTGTCCGGTGAGGTCCTAATGGCGGATATTGCGTGGGGATTGGTTTGTTCATTAGTTTGTTTGTTCCGAAACAAACTAATGAACAAACAAACACCAGACACCGTACTCAGAATGCCGGTGCAGCTTCGTGCGATCTGACAGGCGGGAGCCAGATGTCCAGCTAGTGTCCCTGAAGATCACTTCAATGGTGTTAGTGCCATGTTGACAACGGTTAGCAGCCGTTTCTTGATCTTTAATGACCTCAAGTAGAAGTAGTCATTGAAGTCGGGAAGTTTCACGTCAGGTGATGCCCAGCTGACGGACAACTTATTGGGATTAGTTTGTTCATTAGTTTGTTCCGGAACAAACTAATGAACAAACATATGCATGGCACATTGCTCACAGTCCCTGGCGGCCAGAAGAAACCATGACTGGCGTGCCAGTTCTGGCGGGCAGCATATTAGCCTGCCATATGTGCAAATTCGCTTGCCAATTAGGGACAGTATCGGCTGCAGTAGACTGCGGCGAAGCAGTCTTTGTCTCGGACACCTTACGCCTTGACGCTTGCGAACGGGTTCTACCGCGCTTACAAGGACTGTTGGGGTAAGGTGTTGATTTCCACGGAAAACTGACCCAGGGTTTCCATCCAATATTGAGCCAC
>CALCNV010000137.1 GCA_937897645.1 uncultured Lysobacteraceae bacterium | reverse complement strand
GATTTCCGTTCGCGATACTTCTGCCAATTGCACTTTTCCATGCGATCCGCGCGTCACCAACAAGCCCAACTAGTGACTGTTCGAGACGGCGTACTTGCGTGCGCCGTCTCTCGGGTCATTTCAGAAACCTGCGTTGCGGGTGGAGGCCCGGCGCTGCAGCAGCTTCCACGCCATCCCTGCTGCAAATAGCGGCAACCACATCCAGCGTAGCTCCGACCACAGCGTCGCGATCCCGCACGCGCTGAAGAATCCATTGGCGAACGACGACACCAGGATCGGTCGCCATGGCGCGAAGAAGCTCTGGCCGGAAAACGGCCACAGCAATGCGACGCCGAGGCCTCCCGACGTCAGAGCATCAAGCAACGGATGCGATAGCGCGCACACGAAGATCCACGCAGCGGCTTGCAGCGGCCGACTTCGCAACGGACGGTGGAGTGCGCCACCCACGAATGCGAGCAGCAAGGCGAACACTATTGAATGGCTTGCTCCCCGGTGGCCCAATGCGTCTGCATAGGGAATGCCGAATGCAAACGCGACCACGTCGAGGTCCGGCAGGGCGGCGGTGATGATGCCTGCGGCGAGCAGTCGCTTCGAAACCTTGCCGCGGCCAGCCGCGTAATACATCGCCAAAGGAACCGCCACATGCGTGATGATGCTGGGCATGCTTCCCCCCTAGATGTCATCCGCGCGAAACGCATCGCGCAACCAGGTGATTTGCGGTGCCTGCGGGTCGCCTTCGGCGTCCACCACGTCGAAGCGGCACGCGGCGTGCGCGTACTCGCGGTGTTCGGCCAGGAACAACTGCGCGGCATGCACCAGCTTGCGGCGCTTGCCGATGTCCACGGACGCCGCGCCACCACCAAAGGCCTGCGACTGCCGGTAGCGCACTTCCACGAACACCAGCGTAGCGCCATCGCGTCCGCTGCCATCCAGCATCACCAGATCCAGTTCACCGCCACGGTAGTTCACGTTGCGCGCGACCTCGCGCAGTCCTGCTTTCAGCAGCGCATCGCGCGCCGCGTTCTCTGCCTGCTTGCCGCGGGAGTTTCGGTCGATGATGGAACGCTCAGCCACCACCGCTGACAGGCACGCTGCGGCCACCACTGAAGGTGGACCAGGCCGGCGTGCGGACCACGTTGCCGAAGCCATCCATGCGCAGTTCACCGGTCGCGCCCTGCAACTGCACGTTGTTGCCAGTCGCCAGTTTTTCCAGATAGGCCGTCAACAACCATGCGTCAAAACCGAAGGCAAACAAGCGTGCGGCCGGGCCGCGTGCCGTCGGCAATTGCGCACCTACCACGCTGGCAGCCGGCAAGCCGGGCACGCCACGCGCCGTCCACACTTCGGTCGGATAGATGATGCCGTCGAGCGCGCTGTCCTGCTCGGGCTTGCCAGTGCCGGAAATTAGTTGCGACGTCGCCACGCGGCTCTTGCCGCCCAGGCCCGCCATGGCCAGCTGCGGCGCAATCGCGCGCGCGGTGTTGCCTTTCAATGCCAGGAACACCGAGTCCACGCCGTTGGTCGAAGCAGTGGCGAGTGCGGCCGACACGTCACCGGGGGCTTCGGCCACGCTCAGGTCACTTACGACGGTGCCGCCACGTTCGCTGAAGCGCGCGCGGAATGCGATGGCGGCACGCTTGCCATTGTCGTCGTTGCCGCCGATGACCACTGCGCGCTTGCGCTCGCGGCTGAGCAGGTATTCGGCGGCGGCAATGCCATCGTCTTCCGGTGCCAGCGAGAAGCCTGCATTGCCCGGCGGAGGCGTGACCACGCCACGATTCAGCGCCAGCATCGGCACGGCCAGACTGGATTCGCGGAACACCGCGCTGACTTCATCGCGGCCTAGCGGCCCTATGACGAAATCCGCGCCAGCCGCTGCCGCCCTGCCATACGCATCGATCGCGCCCGTGGGCGTGCCGGCGGTGTCGAAGAAGGTGATTTCAGGACGGCGGCGGCTTTCGCCGTAGTAGCCCGCAAGCAAGCCGTCACGCACCGGCGCCGAGGCCGTGGCCAGTTGGCCCGACAACGGCAGCAGCACCGCCAGCTTGACCGGCGGACGGTAGCCGTCGCGATCGGCGGCAGGGCGATCATTCAAGTCGAAGCGCCAGTTTGCGCTGCGGTCGAAGGGGCGCGGCAAGGGCAGGCCACGCTTCAACAGCGCCTGTCCGGCGAAGGCGTACAGGGGATCGCCAACGGGCAGCGCCGCGGCGTCGCGGGCAAGCGTGTCGTTGTCGATGGCGGAAAGCAGGCGCTCGATTTCGCGCGCGTTGTCGGCCTTGGCCTGGCCGGTCAGGGCGGCATGGTTGCTGGCAAGCTGGCCCGCGCTGACGAATGCCGCGCTGCTGGTGGTCTTGGCCGGGCCGCTGACCTGCGTGGTTGCGCAGCCGGCAAACAGGGCCGCCAGCAGTAACAAGGGGAAGATCCTTCCGAGTCGCTTATCCATGGGTGTGCTCGACGGCCGTGCGTGGGAACCGGCTAGGATTGTACCTTCGGCCGCACGCGACTGCGTTCAGCCAAACGCCTCAGGATCGACCGCATGCCCGCAGGAACACTGTTCATTGTCGCAACGCCCATCGGCAACCTGGCCGACCTTTCGCCGCGCGCGCTGGAGACCTTGCGCAGCGTCGACGGGATCTGCGCCGAAGACACCCGCCACACCCGCCAGCTGCTGTCGCATTTCGGCATCGACCGCCCGCTGCTGGCCCTGCATGAACACAACGAAGAGGCGATGTCCGAGCGCATCGTCGAACGCATCAATGGCGGCGATTCGCTGGCCCTGGTCAGCGACGCCGGCACGCCGCTGGTCAGTGATCCCGGTTTCCGCGTGGTGCGCGCCGCGCGTGCAGCCGGGCTGCGCGTGAGTCCGATTCCCGGTGCCTGCGCGGCGATTGCCGCCTTGAGCGTGGCCGGCCTGCCGAGTGACCGCTTCACCTTCGAAGGATTCCTGCCTGCGAAATCATCCGCGCGTCGCGAGCGCCTGGGGCGCCTGGCCAGCGAAACCCGCACACTGGTGTTCTACGAGTCCTCGCACCGCATCGCCGAATCGCTGGCGGACATGTGCAGCGTGTTTGGCGACGATCGCGTTGCCGTGGTCGCGCGCGAACTCACCAAGCTGTTCGAGACCGTGCTCGATGGCACCCTCGCGGAGCTGCAAGCGCAGGTCGATGCCGATCCCAACCAGCGCAAGGGTGAGTTCGTGGTGATGGTGCAGGGCGCGGGCGATGACGAAGAAGCGCAGCTGATCGAAGGCAAACGTCTTTACGCGCTGCTGAGCGAGCATTTGCCGCCGTCCACCGCGGCCAAGCTGGCGGCGGAAATCAGTGGTGCGCCGAGGAAATCGCTTTATGGAGGCTGATGCCCGGTCGTTGTGCGTGCCTGCTTAGCCATTTCGCTTCATTCGCGCGTGGACCGCACGTGCGACAATGCACGCGGCGGAGTCGGCCAGACAGTCGCGTCATTGATCATGCTAGTCATGGCCAATGCCGAGGAAAGTCCGGGCTCCACAGGGCACGGTGCCAGGTAACGCCTGGGCGG
>CALCNV010000136.1 GCA_937897645.1 uncultured Lysobacteraceae bacterium | reverse complement strand
TCACGGCCAGCCGCGCAGGCGGGCCGTGGCGGTTGTCGGCCGTGACTGCACGGACTTCCACTTGCAGGTTGATCGGCTGTTGCTGCGCGGGCGGCCCGTCGCGCCACATGAAGAGGAATTCACTGACGCGGCCATCCACGTCCATTGCTACTGCAGTCTGGGGAAATATCTCGTAAGTGCTTTCACCAGATACCACCCGGAACTCGAAGCCGATGTCACGCATTTTGTAATCCGTACCGCGTGGCCACTCCACCCGGATCGAAAGTAAACCGGTGTCATCGCAGGACGAATGACGGGTGCCTATGCCTCGGGTAATGCTGACCAACTCCAGCTCGGGTGCCTTCAGTCCTTCCTGGCCGGCGCTTGTCGTCGTCCCTTGCGGCTTGAATTCGTTCACCCCACTCTTCAATGAGCAGGCCTCGACATCAGGCACGCACAAGAACACGCAGAGCACGGCTGCGCATCGCAAATACATAAAGGGACCCCTCCCCATTGGATTCAATTGCAAACGATCTTGACTACGGCTGCCGGCTTCTTTTCATTGCAAATGCCGGCAGGCCAGTAATACGTGTTTGCAGCGCAGCAATTCCGTGCCACGCATCACAATCAGACCACGAATTGCTCGCTGAGGATGCGCTCTTCCAGGTTGTGCTCGGGGTCGAACAGCAGGGTCACGGTGCGTTCGCGCGACTCGCGGATGGTGACTTCCACCACGTCGCGGACTTCATGCGAATCGGCCGTCGCACTCACGGGGCGCTTGTAGGGGTCCAGCACGTGGAAGCGCACTTCGGTGTCGGCCTTGAGGATGGCACCACGCCAGCGACGTGGTCGATACGGCGCAATCGGCGTCAGCGCGATGGTGTGCGAACCCAACGGCAGGATCGGTCCATGTGCGGAAAAATTGTAGGCGGTGCTGCCCGCGGGCGTGGCGACCAGCACGCCGTCGCAAACCAGTTCATCGACACGTGTCTGGCGATTGAGATCGATGCCAAGGTGTGCGGCCTGGCGCGTCTGCCGCAGCAATGACACCTCGTTGTAGGCAAGGGATTCGATGCGTGCGCCGGACTCAGTGAGTGCCACCATTTCCAATGGACGCAGCTTTGCCGGCTCGGCAGCAGCGATGCGATCCAGCAGATCGTCATCACGGTAGTGATTCATCAGGAAGCCAACCGTGCCCAGTTTCATGCCGAACACCGGCTTGCCAAGGCCGCCATGCCGATGCAGGGTCTGCAGCATGAAGCCGTCACCGCCCAGCGCGCACAGCACGTCGGCGTCTTCCGGCTCGCAATGACCGTGGCGCGTAACCAGCTGCACCAGCGAGGCCTGTGCTTCGTCGGTGGGGCTGGCAAGGAATGCGATGCGTGGCGTGCTCATGACGGCAGCATAACCCGTCTCGCAGGCAAGGTAGGAGCGCCCCATGGGCGCGAGCTCTTCGCATGTGACCTAGAAAAAGCTCGCGCCCATGGGGCGCTCCTACCGTCCGACGTCAGCGCTTGGCGGAAAGCTGTGAGAGGCGCTGCACCGCGACCGAGGCCGTCGGATAGTCCAGCGTCTTCTGCGCCGACAATTCGTTGAGCATCGACAGGGTGAAGCGCAGCACCGGATCGTCGCGCTCCATCCAGCTGCGCACCTTCGCATCGGCGTTGGCGCCCGGCATCGACAGTACCTGGTCGGTGAGCAGGCGCTGCTGGGTCACCAGTTCGTCACGCAGCACGCCGCGCGCCACTGCATGCCAACGGCCGTCCACCTGCAGGGCTTCGACCTGCTCGAACAGCCATGGCAAATGCAGGGCCTCGCCAAGGCGGAAATGCACCTTGGAAACTTCCACCGGCTTGAGCTTGCGCGCGCGGGCCAGCTCGATGATGTCGCTGGAAGGCTCCAGGTACGGCAATGCCGCCAACTGCCCCGCAAGTGCAGGCGGCAGGCCCTTTTCCTTCCAGTCTTTCAGGCTGGCCTCGTACGCCGGACGCAACGAAGCCGGCAGCACGCCGTCGGCGGCACGGATCTCGTTGTAGCCGTCGTGGTAGCGCGCCACCGCCGTGGCGATGTCCGGAATAGCGCCCGGGCGGCTCAGCAGCCAGCGCGTGAACGAGCGCTGCAGCGACCAGATCACCTGCAGTGCATCGATCTGCACGGACTCCGGCACCTTGCCATCCAACGCGTCGATCTGGTTCCACAGGGCGCGTGCATCCAGCGTTTCGCGGGTGATCGTGAATGCCTTCGCGACCTCGGCCGGGCTACGGCCGGTGTCTTCCTGCATGCGCAGCAGGAAAGTCGCGCCCATCCGGTTGATGGTGGAATTGGTAACCGCCGTGGCGATGATCTCGCGCTTCAGGCGGTGCTTTTCCATCTCCGCGGCATACTTTTTCTGCAACGGCTCGGGGAAATAGCGCTGCAGTTCCTTGGACAGGTAGGCGTCTTCCGGGATGTCGGATTCCAGCAACTGCTGGAACACCACCAGCTTGGCGTAGGACAGCAGCACCGACAACTCCGGACGGGTCAGGCCCTGCCCGCGTGCCTTGCGTTCGGCCAGTTCGGCGTCCGACGGCAGGAACTCGATCTGCCGGTCCAGCAGGCCCTGCGATTCCAGGGTCTGGATGAAGTGCTGCTTGGAACCCAGGCGTGACACGCTCATGCGTTCCATCAGGCTGATCGCCTGGTTCTGGCGATAGTTGTCGAACAGCACCAGGTCGGCCACTTCGTCGGTCATCGATGCCAGCAGCGTGTTGCGCGCGTCGTAGGTGAGTTTCTTCGACTGCACCACGCCGTTGAGCAGGATCTTGATGTTCACCTCGTGGTCGGAGGTATCCACGCCCGCCGAGTTGTCGATGAAGTCGGTGTTGAGCAGCACGCCATGCTGGGCCGCCTCGATGCGGCCGAGTTGGGTCAGGCCCAGGTTGCCGCCCTCGCCCACCACCTTGCAGCGCAGCTCGTTGCCATTCACGCGCAGCGCATTGTTGGCGCGATCACCGGCATCGGTGTGCTGCTCGCTGCTGGCTTTCACGTACACGCCGATGCCACCGTTCCACAGCAAATCGACTGGCGACTTGAGGATGGCGCTCATCAATTCATTCGGCGACATCGTCTTGAT
>CALCNV010000135.1 GCA_937897645.1 uncultured Lysobacteraceae bacterium | reverse complement strand
CGCACGGCAAGCTCACCCTGGGTGCCGACCAGGACATCCTGCGCCGGTGGAAGGTCAAGCACCCGACCGCCTACCTGGCCACGGCCGGCACGCCCGACTCACTGGGCGGTGATGAGCGCATCGCGCCGGAGCGGCGGCCATTTGAGTTCATGCTCAATGCCCTGCGCCTCAACCAAGGCTTCGTGATGGCAGATTTCGAGGCGTGGACAGGGTTGCCAAGTTCGCGCATCGCAGGCCAATTGAGGGGGGCGGTCGCGCAGGGCTGGCTCACGTCCGTCGACGACCACGTGGCCCCCACCGAGCTCGGACGTCGTTTCACCAATGACGTGGTGGCGCTTTTCCTTGAGCAGTAACCGGCACTACATAGCCCTGCGATAAAGGCAGGTTGCTGGCGAATGTGTTAAAAAACCGCGTCAGGGGAGTGACCGCTACACCTTATGTCCAACACGCCACACGCCACGTCTGCAACGACCCCGGCGACGCTCGCTTCCGCGTCGTCGCTGCCCCCGCGCGTGCGCCGCATCCTTGAAACCTTCTATGCGCGGGTCTCGACTGACCTGGCCGAACGCATCAACCAGATGCTGGTCGACTACGAGCAGCAGTTGTTCAAACTGGCCGAACGCGCGCGCAGCAATGAAAAGCAGGCAGAGCAGTTCGCCAACCTGCACGCCATGCGCAAGCGCCGCAGCGACCTGCTGCCGATGTTCCTGGCGGGGCTGGAAGCCGAGCTTGCCGCGATACGCACCCCGCGCGTGGTCGCGCCCAAAAGCGGGCATGAGCGCATCGAATACCAGACCCTGACCCTGGTGGAAGACGCGGAAATGGACCAGGACATCGTGCTGAGGGAAATAGCCCGCCGCCACGATGCGCGTTCGCAGACACTGCTGTACCTGATGGGCCAGCGCTTCGGCGTACTGGCCGGCACGCCCGCCTTCGATGCCGCGCAACTGCCGGTAGGCCCGCAGGCCCTGTGCCGGGTGATGCGTGCGGCAGTCGCCGCCGTCTTCGAAATCGACCTGGATTCGCAGCTGTTGCTGTACAAGGCCTTCGACCACAAGGTCATGGCGGAATACAGCAACTGGATCGAAGTACTCAACTCCCTGCTGGCGCATGAAGGCGTCCTGCCTGGCCTGATCTATGCGCCACAACGTGCGCGCAGCGAACGCAGCAGCACCGGCGGCCGGTTCGTGACCCAGAACGACAGCCATGCACTGGCCGATGCCTCGCGGCCCATGACCGACTGGTACGGACATTCCTCCCCGTCCGCGTGGTCCGCCTTCGGCGGAGACACTGGCAACGTGATGCCGGCTGGTCGCGCTGGTGGCCCAGGCGCGATGCCGCCCGGATCAGGCCAACAACCCGCTGCAAACATGGGCGGCATGCCGGTCGGCGTGGACGCGGGTGCCGACACCGGGTCCTTCGCCACGTTGCAGCAATTGCTGTCGGGTCGCAGGGCTGCCAGTGCAGGCCAGGCCGGCGCTGGTCCAGCCGGATTCGGAACGCAAGCGGAAAGCGTGGCCTACGATGGTCCGCGGGTACTGCTGCCGACGCACGACGTGCTGTCCTCGTTGCGCGTCATGCAAGCGATGCCGGTGCAAACGGCACCCGGCCAACCCCGACGCACCATGTTCGACGTGCAGCAGGCCATGCTGTCGCAAGTGCGCGAACAGCACGGCCCCCACGCTGCGCTGGTGCAGGAGGACGCCGATACCTTCGAATTGCTGGGCCTGCTCTACAACGAAATGGAGCGCGAAGTGCAGCGCGACGCGCCTGCGGTCGACATGCTGGTGCGCCTGCAGGTGCCGGTGGCGCAAGCCGCGCTCCACGACCGTGAGTTCTTCCTGCGTCCCCAGCATCCCGCGCGCGAGCTGTTGAACTCGGTGGCCGAATCCGGCGCTGCCTGGCTCGGAGACGACGACGCGGATCCGCAACTGGTCGAGAAGCTGCACAACGCCGTGGATCGCGTGGTGGCGGATTACCAGGGCGATGAAGAGGTATTCGAAAGCGCCAACAACGACGTCCAGGCGCACTTCCGCGCGATGGCGCGCAAGGCCGAAGTCACCGAGCGCCGCCACGTGGAAGCCGCGCGCGGCAAGGATCGCCTGGAAGTCGCCAAGCATCGCGCCGCCGAGACCATCGAGAACGCACTGCAAGGGCACGCCCCACAGAAATTCGTGCAGGCCCTGCTGAACCAGGCTTGGGCCGACGTGCTGACACTCACCCTGTTGCGCAACGGGGACGACTCCGATGAGTGGCGCGAACACCAGCAGATCACCGAGCGCATTGTCGCCACCACCACCACCGAGGCCAGTGCCGACGCGGAAACGGATGGCCCGGTCGACCCGGAACTGACCACGCAGATCGAAACCGCGCTGGTGCAGGTGGGTTACCACGAAGACGAGGCCTCGGCCATTGCCCGCCGCCTGTCCAGCGCCGACGGCGAGGATGAAACGACTTCGCGCACCGAATTGACGGCACGACTCAAGGCGCGCGCGCGCCTGGGTGAACAGACCGTCACCAAGAAGAAAACCGCGCTGGATCGCACGCCGAAGGAACAGGAGTGCCACGACTACCTGCGCACCCTGCCCTTCGGGACCTGGTTCGAATTCATCAAGAACCAGCAGGGCGACGTCACCCGCCAGCGCCTGTCGTGGTACAGCCCGATCACCGACAACGCGCTGTTCGTCAACCAGCGTGGCCAGCGCATCGGCGAGCAGTCGATGGACAGCCTGGCGCGCCTGATGGCCAAGGAACAGGTACGCGTGGTGACCCAGGGCAAGGGCCGCCTGATCGACCGCGCCTGGAAAGCCACGGTCAGTGCCTTGCGCAACATCACCGGCAATGGCACGACGCCTGCGGAGGCCAGCGCATGATCCAGGAATCCCGCCGCGCCGACCGCCGCAATGTCAACGAATCCGTCGCCGTGCTGGACACCATGACCGAACAGGTGATCGGCCGGCTCGGCAACATCTCCGAATCCGGCATGCTGCTGGGCGCGAACACGCCGTTGGTGGAGGATGCGCTGTACCAGTTCCGGTTCGAGGTTCCCGACCGCACCGGTCGACCGGTGAAGATCGACGTGGGTGCGCACCTGATCTGGGTAGGCAACGCCAACACCCCCGGGCAGAGCTGGGCGGGCCTGCGTTTCCTGACCATCAGCGAAGAACACCTGGTCACCCTGCGGCACTGGATAGGCACTCCCAAGCCCGTGCGCTGAAGCGGGTAGCGCGCGCGGCATGACTGCGCGCCCTGCCCGGTTGCAGATGCATCCCGGATTGGCATCGCTGCGCCGCAACGCGAGTTGCGGCAAAATCACCCGATTCCAAACGGGTGACCACGATGACTTCCGCCACTCCCGGCACCGCCGACTTCACCAACCTCTACCGCATGCACTTGGCCACGTTGAAACAGCGTGCCGACGAAGCGCTCGCGCGTGGCGGCTTCGACCACCTGGTGGTGCCCAGTGGCACCCTGCATTACCAGGTCTTCGACGACCGCGATTACCCGTACGCGGTCAACCCGCAGTTCAAGGCGTGGCTGCCGCTGACCCGCGTGCCGAACAGCTGGCTGGTGTACACGCCAGGGCAGCGGCCCAAGGTGATTTTCCACCAGCCGTTCGACTACTGGCATGTAGTGCCGGACGCGCCCAGCGGCTGGTGGGTGGAGCACTTCGACATCCACATCATCCGCAAGCCGGAGGAAGCACTGGCGTTGCTGCCCAAGCCCGCCGCGCGCTGCGCGATCCTGGGCGAGCCGCTCAGCGCGCTGGGCGCGGCACCAGGCGAGTGCTACACGCCCAACAACCCGGAAGCCGTCGTCAACTATCTGGAGTACCACCGCTCCTACAAGACGCCCTACGAAATCGCACTGATGCGCGAAGCGCAGCGCCTGGGCGTGCGTGGGCATCGCGCGGCCGAAGCGGCCTTCCGCGAGGGCCAGAGCGAGTTCGGCATCCACATGGCCTATTGCAGTTCGGTGGGGCAGGACCTGGGCGAACTGCCGTACAACAACATCGTGGCCTTGAACGAGCACAACGCCGTGCTGCATTACACCGAGCTTGGCCGCACGCCACCGGCGCAGTCACGCAGTTTCCTGATCGATGCCGGCGCCAGTTTCCACGGCTACGCCAGCGACATCACCCGCACCTACGCGATGGATACTGCTGGCGAATTCCAGGCACTGATTGATGCGGTGGATGCCGCACAGATCGGCATGGCCAACGGCGTGCGTGCCGGCGCCGACTACAAGCAACTGCATATCGACGCGCACTTGACCCTGATGGGCATCCTCAAGGACTTCGGCGTGATCACGGTATCGCCGGAGGCCGCGCTGGCCACCGGCGTCAGCGCCGCGTTTTTCCCGCACGGCCTGGGCCATCCCATCGGCCTGCAGGTACACGACGTGGCGGGCTTCGCGGAAACCGACCGTGGCGGCAAGATCCCGCGGCCACCGGGCCATCCCTACCTGCGCATGACCCGCGTACTGGAGCCGGGCATGGTGGTGACCATCGAGCCGGGCATCTATTTCATCGACATGCTGCTGCAGGAAGTGAAGCAGAACGGCCACGCCGCCAGCGTGGACTGGTCACGCGTGGATGCATTCCGTCCCTACGGCGGCATCCGCATCGAGGATGAAGTTCTGTGTACGCAAGGTGATGCGGAGAATTTGACGCGGCCGGCGTTTGCAGCCATCTGATAAAAACTCGATTGCTGCTTGGCTGGTCTCCTCCCTTGCGAAGCAGAGGAGGCTGGGAGGGGTGCTTTGGGCGCAGTGGATGACGAGTCTCTTTGTGAGAAAAGCAGCATCAAGTGCAACCCCTCCTCAATCCTCCCCTGCTTCGCAAGGGAGGAGGCAAGATCAGAAGCGATGCTCTCCTGTTGCTGAGCCGAAGCTCAGCGCGTAGGCACCAGCGAGTATTCGCCATCGTTGAAGCTGATCGGCAGCAGCGCGTAGGCGCGCTTGCCGTCCTCGCCCAGTTCATACGGCTTGATGCGAAAGCTGCGTGCCTGCACATCCAGCCCACGCGCGCTGGCGGGAGTGGGCAGGCCTTCGATCATCCAGAGCGATTCGGCGCGCCCACCCGCGGGATCGCCGCGATAGAGGAACAGTCCGAGCGAAGGCCCGAGGGGAACGCGGGCATCCGGCGCCATGATTTTCTCGCGCTGGTTCTCGGCACTCATCTGCAGCTTGCTTGAATTCCAGGTAGCCGTACCGCCTTCTCCCTCCAACTGCGCGAACAGCATGCGATCCAGTTGCGCGCCACGCGCCTTGCGAAGTTCATCAAACCATTCACGTCCCTGCGCATCCGGATCCTTGACCTTGGACATGGCCTTGTAGACGCGGGCAATCAGATACGCCTGGTATGCGGTGTTCCTGTAGGACGCATCCGTAGTGTTGTGGTGCGGCTTTTCACCACGCGTGCGGTTCTCCAGTTCACGATCCAGCACCACCCACGCCTGCGCCCACTGCATCGCCGGCTTCGCATTCCCGGCGGCTAATTCCAGTTCCGCCAGCGAAGCCAATGCAAACAGCGGGCAACGTGCCGATTCCACGCACTTTTCCAACCAGAAGCGCGCAGTCTCTACGTCCTTTTGCACCAACTGGGCCGGGTGGTCCATGCCTTGCCGATACAAGGCACCCAGATAGAACGCCGAATGGCCGTCGCCCGCCTGCGCATGGGCGACGAGCTGCCGCATGGCCGCATCGCGCGCCTCGTTCAGCGCATCGCGATCCAGCAGGGTTTCCAGGACTTGCGGCGGCGTCTCTGGCGGACTGACCGCTTCATTGCCATGCACTTGCAACGCACTGAATGCGCCAAGAGCAAAGATGAACATGATCCGTGTCGGCGTTCTCATCAGGCTCCCTCCAGTCGGTAATACGACGCTAGCGTGTGAGAGTGTACGCGGCAAGCGCAAAGCTGAGGTTGAGCATGGCTGGTCTCCTCCCTTGCGCAGCAGGGGAGGCCGGGAGGGGTGCTCTTCGCGGGATTCAACACGACCTCGCAAAATAAAAAACTGCATCAAGATCAAGAACAACCCCTCCCCAACCCTCCCCTGCTTCGCAAGGGAGGGGGCAAAATCAAGTGCGACTAGAAAAACAAAACCAACTACAAGATCGAGAGCAACTTCTTTTCTGCCACTCAACATGGTTGGCAACCTTCACCCCGACGCCATCAACGCCTCAATCTCATCGGCGCTACGTGCTAAGGCATCAGTCAGCACGCGATGGCCGTCGTTGGTGACCAACACATCGTCCTCGGTGCGGATGCCGATGCCGCGCCACTTGGCATCTACGCTGGTGTCATCGGCGGACACGTACAGACCCGGCTCGATGGTGAAGACCATGCCCGGTTCCAGCAGGCGTGATTCGCCGGCGAGCTTGTATTCGCCCACATCATGCACGTCCAGGCCCAGCCAGTGCCCGGTCTTGTGACGATAGAAACGCTTGTACTGGCCGGTGCTGATGTTTTTTTCCAGCTTGCCTTTCAGCAGCCCAAGCTGCAGCAAGCCCTCCGTCAAGGTTTCGACCGCCGCGTTGTGGCCCGCTTCGTAAGGAACGCCCGGCTTTGCCTGCGCCAGCGCCGCTGCCTGCGCAGCACCGACAAGATCATGCAGCGCGCGCTGTGGTGCAGTGAAACGGCCATTGACCGGAAACGTGCGCGTGATATCCGACGCATACGTACGGAACTCCGCGCCCGCATCGATCAGGACCAGGTCGCCGTCCGCCGCGCGCGCGTTGTTGGCGCGGTAATGCAGCACGCAGGCATTATTGCCTGCGCCGACGATGCTGCCATACGCCGGCCACGCATCGTTGGCGCGGAACACACGTTCGATCTCGGCCTGCAGTTCGTATTCGTGGATGCCCGCACGCGATGCGCGCATCGCCACTTCGTGCGCCTGCACGCTGATGTCGGCGGCGCGCTGCATCAGTTTCACTTCGTCTTTCGACTTGAACAGGCGCAGTTCGTGCAGCAAATGTCCGAGCTCAAGGAATTCATGCGGCGGCTGCGCACCATGGCGCACCTGCTCACGCACGCGATTCACCCACCCGATCAGCTTGAGGTCGAACTCCGCATCGCGCCCGAAGTGGTAATAGACCCGCGAACGACCTTCCAGCAGCCCCGGCAGGATCTCGTCCAGATCCTCGATCGGGTAGGCATCGTCCATGCCGAATTGATCAACCGCGCCTTCCTGGCCGGCGCGCGGACCGTCCCAGCCCTCGCGCTCGGGATCACGCTCGCGGCAGAACAGCAGGGCCTCGCCATGCTTGCGGCCAGGCACCAGCACCAGCACGGCCTCGGGCTCTGGAAACCCGGTGAGGTACCAGAAATCCGAATCCTGCCGGTACGGGTAATGCGTGTCGTGGCTGCGCACGCGCTCCGGGGAAGCAGCGAGGATAAGAATCGCGTCGTCGGTGGACATCCGCATCAGCTGCTTGCGGCGGCGCGCGAACTCGGCAGGGGAAATGCCGGTGGACGCTTTCATCAATTCAGGCTCTGGCGATGGCGCGGCGCCAGTACGCAATCTCCGTGCAGCAGCAGTACCGCCACGCGCACGAATTCCTCGATTTCAGCCAGCGCGTCCTCATCGTCGTCATCGTCGCCGCTTTCCGGCGCTGCCTGCGCCAGCCGGGCCAGGTCATGCAAGGCTTCTTCGGCTTCCTCGGAAAGCGGCGGATGCGCGCCGGACGCCAGCCCAAAGCCGCCCAGGAAGCCTCGACACCATTCGAACAAGGCCTCGGCACGTGCGGCCAGCGATTCCTCCACGTCCGGCAGCAACAGGTCAAAGCCGAAACCACGATCGGCCAGCTGGGCAGCGCTGGCCAGGCGCAATGCGTCCAGCGCGCCATCAGCCTCGGGGGCAGGCAGGCTGTCGTCGGCCAGCACCCTGGCTGGCCAATTCGCCACGTTGTCACCGCCGCCGGACAGCCAGCCACACAGGCCGCCATGCAATTCAGAAGGATCGATGCCCAGCCCGGCGCGTTGCACGGCCAGGGCCACATCAGCGAGAGGGGGAAGTTCGGCCATCGAACGTAATCCGTGTAACAGGCAGGTCAGGAAAACCCGGGCGGAAAGTGTAGCAACGAAATCCTGCGCCCCGGCTTGTTGTACGGCGCGTCGCACGCCTACACTCGGATACCCGCGGGCTCATGCACCGTGGCGAGGGCCACTGCCACCCCATGCAATCGCTAGCTGTCACCGCACTCGCCTTGCCGGCCGCGCTGTCCCTGCCGCGACTGGCGGTGATGTTGCTTGCACTGGTGGTGCTGGTGGTCGTGGTGGCGATTGCCACCCGCCGCCATTGGCAGGCGTGGCGGCGGTCGCCACAGGAAGCACCACGCACCGACGCCCTGCGCGAGCGCGATGACCACCTGAAGTTGGCACTGTGGGCGTCCGGCGAGCATTTCTGGGACTACGACCTGGTGCGCCGGCGCATGCATCGGATGCGTGCGGATGAAAACGCACAGCACTCCGCGGAAATCACGGTCGTCACCCGCCAGGGCGACATGCCCACCATCCACGAACTGGACATGCCGCTAGTGATGCAGCGCCTGCGCAGCCACCTGCAGGGCGAAACCCCGCTGTTCATGTCCGAACACCGCATGGATTTGAACGGCAACGGCAACTGGGCGTGGGTACGCGCACGCGGCCGCGTGGTCGAGCGCGACCAGGACGGCAGGCCGCTGCGCATTGCCGGCACTGCGCGCGACATCACCGCCAGCCGCAATGCCGAATACGAGCACCGCATCGCCAGCGAAGTCATGCGCACCATGAGCGAGGCAGTGGCGGTGCTTGACTGGAACCATCAGTTCATCGCCATCAACGAAGCCTTCACCCGCATCACCGGCTACACGGACGCGGAAGTCATCGGCCAGTCGGTGGCGTTGCTGGACAGTGCGCAGCACGACGACGCGTTCATGGATCGCATGCATGCCGAACTGGAGCGCGACGGGCGCTGGTCCGGTGAATTGTGGAAGGTACGCAAGGACGGCGAAGAGATCCTGTGCAAGCTGGAGACCAACGTTGTGCCCGACGCCAGCGGGCAACGCAGGCTGTACGTGCTGGTGCTCAACGACATCACCGAACAGAAGCGCGCCGAACAGGAACTGCGCTACCTGGCCAACTACGACACGCTGACCAGCCTGCCCAACCGCTCGCTGCTGTCGGAACGCCTGTCGCGCGCCATCGTGCGTGCGCGTCGCGAAAACGGCCGCGTCGCCGTGCTGTTCATCGACCTTGACCGCTTCAAGGACATCAACGACTCACTCGGCCATGCCACCGGTGACCGCATCCTGCGTGCCGCGGCTGCACGCGTGCAGCAGACGGTCGGTGCGCAACACACCGTGGCGCGCCTGAGCGGCGACGAGTTCACCGTGGTACTGGAAGACATCACGTCCGCGCAGGATGCCGAAGACATCGCACAGCACATCATCACCGCGTTCATGCAGCCACTCAGCTTCGGCGAGCGCCTGGAGCTGTCGGTCTCGCCTTCCATCGGCATCAGCCTGTATCCCGACCACGCACAGGTGCCCACCGACCTGCTGAAGCACGCGGACACCGCGATGTACCAGGCCAAGGCGGCCGGACGCCATACCTACCAGCTGTATTCGGAATCGATGGACGAGAAGACCCGCCATCGCGCGATCC
>CALCNV010000134.1 GCA_937897645.1 uncultured Lysobacteraceae bacterium | reverse complement strand
AAATGCTTTCCACGCCACCGGCCACATAGACCTCGCCCTCGCCCGCGATCACCCGTTGCGCGGCCATGGCAATCGCCTGCAGTCCCGAGGAACAGAAGCGATTGACCGTTGCACCCGGCACCGTAACCGGCAAGCCTGCACGCACGGCTATCTGGCGGGCGATGTTGCTTCCGGTCGCACCTTCGGGCCAGGCGCAGCCCATCAGCACATCCTCGATTTCGTCCGGCGCCACGCCTGCACGTGCCACCGCGTGCTGGACGACGTGGCCGCCCAGCGTGGCGCCGTGGGTCATGTTGAACGCGCCCTTCCAGCTCTTGGCCAGGCCGGTGCGCGCGGTGGAGACAATGACGGCTTGCTTCATGGGGTGCCTCGATAAGGAAGGGGTGCACGGCCTCAGCCGTTGAATGATTTTCCGGCATCGGCCAGTTGCACGAGCAGCGGCGCGGGCTGCCACGCGTCGCCCTGGTAACCGCGCGCATAGCGCCGCATCGACGCGAGCACGTTGTAGAGGCCCACCGTGTCCGCATACAACATCGGACCGCCACGCCAGATCGGAAAGCCGTAGCCCGCGAGGTAGACGATGTCGATATCGGATGCCTTGGCCGCGATGCCTTCTTCCAGGATGACCGCGCCCTCGTTGACCAGGGCATAGACGAGTCGCTCGACGATTTCCTCATCGCTGATGCGGCGTCGTTCAAGGCCGAGATCCTTGGAGTTCTGCACAATCAGGGCATCGACTTCCGGCGATGGATAGGCGGTGCGATCAGCCGGCTTGTAGTCGTACCAGCCCTTGCCCACTTTCTGCCCGTAACGGCCGACTTCGCACACGAGGTCGGCAGTCTTCGAATACGTCATCTGCGGCTTCTCCACATAGCGACGCTTACGGATCGCCCAGCCGATGTCGTTGCCGGCCAGGTCGCCCATGCGGAACGGGCCCATGGCGAAGCCGAATTTCTCCATCGCGCGATCCACCTGCTGCGGCAATGCGCCTTCGTCGAGCAGGAAACCAGCCTGGCGACTGTACTGCTCGATCATCCGGTTGCCGATGAAGCCGTCGCACACGCCAGACACCACCGCGGTCTTGCGGATGGTCTTGGCCAGCGCCAGCACCGTGGCCAGCACGTCCTTTGCCGTGTCCTTGCCGCGCACCACTTCCAACAGCTTCATCACGTTGGCCGGGCTGAAGAAATGCATGCCCACCACGTCCTGCGGACGCGAGGTGAAACCGGCGATGCGATCAAGGTCGAGCGTGGATGTGTTGCTGGCGAGGATAGCGCCCGGTTTGGCCACGGCGTCCAGTTGCTTGAACACCGATTCCTTGACCGCGTATTCCTCGAACACCGCTTCGATGATCAGGTCGGCGTCCCCAAGGTCGGCATAGGCCAGCGTGGGCGTCAGCAGGCCCATGCGCGTTTCGACCTGCTCCGCGGTGAGCTTGCCCTTCTTAGCGGAGTTCTCGTAGTTCTTGCGGATGGTGGCCAGGCCGCGATCCAGCGCGTCCTGTTTGGTCTCCAGGATGGTCACCGGAATGCCGGCGTTGAGGAAGTTCATGCTGATGCCGCCACCCATGGTGCCCGCACCGACGACGCCAACCGCGCGCACTTCCCGCGGCTTAACGTCGGCACCGATGTCGGCAACCTTGCTGGCAGCGCGCTCACCGAAGAACCCGTGGCGCAAGGCCTTGGACTCTGGCGTGACGATGAGGGCGGCGAATGCATCGCGCTCCACCTGCATGCCGCCATCGAAGGACTGCTTCACCGCTGCTTCCAGTGCATCCACGCACTTGAGCGGAGCGGGATAGTTCGCTGATGCAGCGGCAATGGCGGTACGCGAAAACATCAGGAAGCCTTCGGCATTCGGGTGCTCGATGGTCCAGTCACGCACGCGGGGCAACGGGGCCTTGCTCGCAGCCGCTTCGTCCGCCAAGGCAATCGCTGCGCCCAGCGCGTCGCTTTCGACGACGCGATCGAACAGCCTGGTCGCTGCGAGTTTCGAAGCCGCGACAGGCGTACCGGAGACGATCATGTTCAATGCCGTCTCAAGTCCCACTGCGCGCGGCAAGCGCTGCGTGCCGCCTGCGCCGGGCAACAGGCCGAGTTTCACTTCCGGCAATCCCACCTGCGCATCGCCCGCGGCCACGCGGTAATGCCCGCCGAGTGCGAGTTCCAGTCCACCACCGAGTGCGATGCCGTTGATCGCCATCACTACAGGCTTGCGGCTGCCTTCGACGGCGCGGATGACGGTCGGCAACGTGGGTTCCTGTTCCGCCTGTGGCGTATTGAATTCGCGTATGTCCGCGCCGCCAGAGAAGGAACGACCGCCGCCGGTAATCACGATCGCGCGAACATCTTGGTCCTGCTGTGCATCTTCAAGCGCTTCGACCAAGCCGCGACGGGTGGCGAGGCCGAGTCCATTGACGGGCGGATTGTCGAGGGTAAGGACGGCGATGCCGTCGCGAATTTCGGATTGCACAGACATCTTGGTTTCGGGTCCTTGCTTGATTGAAGTGGAACGCGCGGTCGAGCGTGGTCAGGTAGAGCATCGAACGTGTGGCCACCGAACCAACACGGGTTCGGCTTAGTCCATGCGGGAAACGCACTGCGGAATTTTCAGACATCACATGCGACGGCCAGGTCCGCGATTAATTCTGCATAACGGAATTAAGTTTCTAAACCAGCAATCAACAGTAGCCATGCTGTTCTCCGAAATCAACTGACGCGACGGCAATGAACCTTGATCCAATACATTTCAATGCGGCGGCCTGCCTTGCGTGATCCAAAAGTGTTGACTAGGATTGAATTCAATAATCGAAACACTGTTCCGTAATACGAAACATATGAGTCGATTGATGCATGGCGTGCACGGTCGGCGTCCGGCGACAGAACGGCTAGTTGGCACGTGTCGAGTGCTTGGAGCAAACAGTGGGAAATCCGAAGCGCAACGTCGATACCTTCATCCACTCGATTGATGAAGACCATCCGCAATTCGTCAGCGCTCTGTCGCGCGGGTTTTCCATCCTGCGTTGTTTCGAACACGGCGAACAGTTCCTCGGTAACCAGGACATCGTGCGACGCACGGGACTGCCAAAGCCGACAGTCTCGCGACTGAGCTTCACCCTGTCCGCGCTGGGATACCTGGAGTATTCGCCCAAGCTCGAGAAGTACTCGCTGGGCACCGCCGTACTGGCGCTCAGCCATGCCTTCATGAAAAGCAACGACGTCGTGACCATTGCCCGACCGCTGATGCGCGAGCTGGCAGCGTACACGGAGTCCGCGGTGATGCTGGGCGCTGCCGATGGATTGCGCATGGTGCTGCTTGAAGTCTGCCAGGGCGACGCAACCTTCCAGTTGAAGCTCGAACCAGGCGCACGCGTTCCGCATGGTTCCACGGCCCTAGGCCGTGCGGATCTGGCTGCACGGCCCTTGCATGTATTCGAGCAACGACTCACCGAACTGCGCGAGGATTGCGAACCCGGTTACTGGCCGAAGATACGCGCCGGCATCCTGCGCGCACGACAGGATTACGAGAATTACGGCTTCTGCTTCTCACTGGGCGATTGGAACCCGGATGTCTTCGCCATTGGCGTGCCGATGGTATCGACCGATCGCAGTCGCGTGCTGACCTTCAACTGCAGCGGGCGTGTCTCGGTGATGACCCAGGAAAAACTCATGCACGATTTCGGCCCAAAGCTGGTCGCCTTGCGCAATACCGTGCATGAATTGACCGAAGGGCGATTCTGAAACGCCGTTGCTGCATGTCGCACATAGGGGAGCACATCGCACCATGAACAACACGCAAGGCTGGCGCTGGGGACCGTTCAATTTCCGCCTGCCGTTCTACCACACGAAATTGTTGTGGCCGGAATTCCTGCAGGGCCTACTGGTGTCCACCGCGACCGGGTTGGCCCTGGTGCCAGTGCTGGTGGGCTACTTCGGGTTGAATTTCGAACAGGCCATCACCTGCACCATGTTGCACAGCGTGTTCCTGGTGTCGGCGCTGTACGTGTTCGGCGAGCCATATGCGCCAGGTTGGAACACCGCCGCACTACCGCTGGTGATGGCCTTCGTGTTCGCCGGCTATCCGGATCCCGTGCAACGCTTCCAGGCCATGACCGCACTGTCGCTGTGCTTCGCCGCACTGGTGCTGGTGCTGGGCATCACGGGACTTGGACGCAGGCTGATGCACTGGATGCCGCCGACCCTTAAGGCAGGCATCCTGCTGGGCGCGGCGATCGCATCATTCAAGCAGGTGTTCGTGGACGACGCGGAGAAATTCCTGTTGCAGCAACCCATCACCACCATCGTCGCCAGCGCGGTGTGCATGGTGTTCCTGTTCTCGATCCCCTTCCAGAAACTCAAGGCACGCCACCGTGGCTTCGCGTTGCTTGCGGCGATGGGGCTGTTGCCCGGATTCGTGGCAGCCGCCATCGTTGGCCCGCTGGTGGGAGAAGTGAATTTCGAAATCCAGTGGGGTTGGCTGTTACCGCCGGTCAGCGAGACCATCGCCCGGATGTCGCCCTTCAGCATCGGCTGGCCCACGGCGGACATGTATGTGAAAAGCATTCCGCTGGTGCTGATTACCTACGTGATCCAGTTCGGCGACTGGGTCACCGGCGATGAAGTGCTGCGTGAGGCGATGCCGCATCGCAAGGATGATCCTGTGGATATCGATTCCAATCGTTCGCACCTGGCGCTCGCGATACGCAACTTCGGCTCGGCCCTGGTGGCGCCGTTCTTCCCGACCCAAGGCACGCTGTGGACCGGCGTGCACGTGATCGTGATCAACCGCTGGAAGGAAGGACCCGGCGCGATGCGCGACCTGCACAGCGGCATGCTGTCCTATTACTTGATGGCGATTCCCTTCATCTATTTCCTGCTGCCGCTACTGACCGGATTGAAGCCGCTGCTGGGCATTGCCCTGTCGCTGACCCTGGTGTTGTCGGGCTTTGCCTGCGCGTACATCGGCATGACCATTCCGCGCGATGCCACGTCACGCGGCACTGCCTTGCTGACCGGCACCGCGCTTGCGGTGTTCGAGCCCTGGCTGGGCCTGCTGGTCGGCATCAGCGCCTGCCTGCTGATGGTCGGCCTGGAACGCAAGCAAGCCAGTCCGGAGGAAGCCGCCGCCATGCCGCCCACCGGTTTCGATACATGAGCACGGAATCCACCCCATGAATGCACGCGACGGTTATCGCCATTTCCTGCCCATCAGCACGCGCTGGAAGGACAACGACGTCTATGGCCATGTCAACAATGTCGAGTACTACAGCTACTTCGACACGGTCATCAACACCTACCTGATTTCCGAAGGTGGCCTGGACATCCACCACGGCGCGACGATAGGACTCTGCGCGGAATCACACTGCCGCTTCGTCGGCCCGATAGCGTTCCCGGAAACCATCGAGGCCGCGTTGCGCGTGGAGCACCTGGGCAATTCCAGCGTTCGCTACGGCATTGGCCTGTTCCGCGAGGGCCAGGCGCAGCCTGCAGCAGAAGGCTGGTTCGTGCATGTGTTCGTGGACAGGATCAGCCGGCGTGCGGCACCTTTACCTGATCGCCTACGCCAGGCATTGCAACGCTTGCACGTGGCCACCGACGCATGAACGTGCGCGGCGCGGTCCTGCGCCAGATGGGATTGCCTGCGCCCTATGCACAGTCGCGGCCGCTGTCCATCGAGACGTTGTCGCTTGATCCGCCCGGCTCCGGGGAACTCTGCGTTCGCGTGCTGGCAGCGGGGCTGTGTCATTCGGATCTCTCCGTGATCGACGGATCGAGACCGCGCCCATTGCCCATGGTGCTTGGACATGAGGCCACAGGCGAAGTAGTGGACGTGGGTGCCGGCGTACGCGATTTCTCGGTGGGCGACCGCGTGGTGTTTTCGTTCGTGCCCATGTGTGGGCACTGCGATCCTTGCGCCAGTGGCCGCCCTTCCCTGTGCGAACCCGGTGCCCAAGCGAACACCAGCGGGCAATTGCTGGGCGGGGGCAGGCGCTGGCAGGATGCCGCGCGCGCACCGTTGCAGCATCACCTGGGCGTTTCCGGTTTCGCCGAGTACACCACGGTGTCCGCGCGCTCGGCCGTGCGCGTTGATGCCGACCTGCCGCCACAAATCGCGGCCCTATTCGGCTGTGCGGTAATGACTGGCGTCGGCGCCGTGGTCAATACCGCGCGCGTGCAGCCGGGCGAAAGCGTTGCGGTATTCGGACTGGGCGGCGTGGGACTGGCAGCCTTGCTCGGCGCTCGAGCAGCCTCTGCCTATCCCTTGATCGCGGTGGATGTCGTTCCAGGAAAGCTGGACCTCGCGCGCGAACTCGGCGCAAGCCACTGCCTCGACAGCCGCGAAGATGGCTTCGTGGATTCCATCCGTGAAATCAGCAAGGGCGGCGTGTTGCATGCCATCGAATCAGTCGGCAACGAACACGTGCTGGCACAGGCCTATGCGGCTACGCGTCGTGGCGGCACCACCATCAGCGTGGGCCTGCCGCCGCCACAGCGCATGCTCAGCATTCCGGCGGTGAGCCTGGTCGCTGAAGAGCGCACGTTGAAGGGTTCGTACATGGGTTCGGCGGTGCCCGGGCGCGACATTCCGCGCTTCATCGCGATGTACCGGAACGGTTTGCTGCCGGTGGATCGCCTGTTGACGCACACGCTGGCACTGGACGACATCAACCTGGGCTTCGACCGCATGGCGGCAGGCCAGGCCATTCGCCAGGTCGTTGTGTTCGATTAGCCCGCACCTGCCTTCAGGGACCAACGCGTCGTCCCGCCACCAACGAACACGCTTCCCTAGCGCATCGTCGGAATCACGAAGCTCTGGTCGGTGACCGCCCCACCCTTCGGCCAGCGCTGGGTAATGGTCTTGGTGCGGGTGTAGAAGCGCACGCCATCCATGCCGTACTGGTTGAGGTCGCCGAAGCCAGAACGCTTCCAGCCACCGAAGCTGTGATACGCCACCGGCACCGGGATCGGCACGTTGATGCCGACCATGCCCACCTCGACGCGATCGGCGAATTCGCGCGCCGCATCGCCGTTGCGGGTGAAGATGGCCACACCGTTGCCGTACTGGTGTTTCGATGGAAGTTCAAGCGCTTCTTCGAACGTATCAGCGCGCACTATCTGCAGCACCGGGCCGAAAATTTCCTCGTGGTAGGTCTTCATGCCCGGCTTCACGTGGTCAAACAGGCTGGGGCCGAGGAAGAAGCCTTCCTCATGCCCGGGCAGTGAAAAGCCGCGACCGTCCAGCACCAGTTCGGCGCCCTCGTCGATGCCAAGCTGCAGGTAGGACTCGATCTTGCTGCGGTGCGCGGCATTGATCACCGGACCGTAGTGCGCCTCTGCATCGGTGGACACGCCGATGCGCAATCCCTTCACGGCGATGACGAGTTTTTCGCGCAACGCTTCTGCAGTTTCCTTGCCCACCGGCACCACCACCGGCAGCGCCATGCAGCGCTCGCCGGCAGAACCGTAGGCCGCGCCAATCAGGTCGGCGACGGTCTGGTCCAGATCGGCATCGGGTAGCACGATGCCGTGGTTCTTCGCACCGCCCATCGCCTGCACGCGCTTGCCGTGCTGCGCGCCCAGGGAATACACGGATTGCGCGATGTCGGACGAACCGACGAAGCTCACCGCCTTGATGGTGGGGTGCTTGAGGATGGCTTCCACGATGTCCTTGTCGCCATGCACTACGTTGAGCACGCCCGGCGGCAGCCCGGCTTCGATCATCAATTCTGCAAGGCGCACCGGTACCGATGGATCTCGCTCGGAAGGCTTGAGGATGAAGGCATTGCCGCAGGCGATGGCCGGGCCGAACATCCACATCGGAATCATCGCCGGGAAATTGAACGGGGTAACGCCGGCGACCACACCCAGTGCCTGCCGTGCGGAATACACGTCGATGCCTGGGCCTGCACCCTGCGTGTATTCGCCCTTCAGCAGATGCGGAATTCCGCAGGCGAATTCGATCACTTCCAGGCCGCGCTGGATGTCGCCCTTCGAATCGGCGATGACCTTGCCATGCTCACTGGACAAGAGGTGCGCAAGCTCGTCCATGTGCACTTCGAGCAGACGCTTGAACTCGAACATCACCCGTGCACGACGCTGCGGATTGGCCTGTGCCCACCCCTTCTGCGCTTCGACGGCATTGGCGACGGCACGGTCTAGTTCTTCGGCGGACGCGAGCGACACGCGTGCTTGTACGATGCCATTGTTGGGGTCGAAGACGTCGGATTGTCTACCGGAGGTACCTGCGACGGATTGGCCGCCAATAAAGTGTTCAATGTGACGCATGCGTAGTTACCTGGGCAATGGAGTTTCTGATCGAGTTCTGGCGATTTTTGGCATCTTGCGCTATGTCATTGGGCTTTATCCAGAGGCACCGGCTCGTGGAGGCCAAAAAAACGAATGCGGCTGTAATAAAACTCACCCAATGCGCTGGGTATACTTTGCGCGATATGCTCAAAATTAATACGTGTCGCATGTAAAGCAATGAAAAATAGGGGTTTTCCGAGATGGATGCCATCGCACGATTTTCCTGCGATCTTCACCTCGACACGCTCATCCCGATATTCCTTCAAAAATTTGAGTGACCCACAATGACATCCAGACTCCTGTCTGTTCTGACAGCTTCCATCAGCCTTGCCCTGTTTTGCAGCGCCACACAGGCGCAGGAAAGTGCCGCTGTACCGGCGATCTCGGCAAGATCGCAAACGCAACCGACCGCCAGTGGCGAAGCCAACAGCGCGGTGATCGTGCGTGATGCCGCCACGCCCGCGCGCAGCCATGTAGTAGCGACGTCTGCACTCGGTGGCCTTGAGGTTTATGACCTTGCGGGCAAGCGCGTCGGCACCACGCCTTCCGGTGAAGTCGCGGCCGTGGACGTGGCCTATGACGTGCGGTTCGGAAAGGCCACGGCCACCGTGCTGGCCAGCATTGATACGACGACCAATAGCCTGCGCCTGTTCACCATGGAAGGTGCCAAGCTGGCCGAAGTTGGCGCACGCCCGCTTCCACTCGGATTCGCGGCCGAAGGTGTGTGCCTGTATCGCCATCCGCTGGATAACTCGCTGCATGCATTCATCGTGGGTGACGGAGGCGAGGTGGAACAGCAGATTCTGTTCGCCACCGCTGATGGAAAACTGGATGCACGCCAGGTACGGCGCATCAACGTGCCCTCGCCACTCAAGCAATGCGTTGCAGATGCGCATGGCCACGTCTATGCCTCCGAAGAAACCGTGGGCATCTGGCGCTTCAATGCCGATCCCGAAGCCGATGTCTCCGCCAGACTGGTGGACGCGCCGCGTCTTGGCCACATCGAGGAAGAAGTCGGCGGCGTTGCCCTGTATGAGGGCGGCGAAGGCAATCGCTGGCTGCTTGCGTCCGATACGTCCGCCGGCCGCATCAATGTCTATGACCGCGGCAACGAAGACGCTTTCCTTGGGAGCTTCACCGTATCCGCACCCGGAACAGATGAAGCGATCGGCGAACCCGGCCCGCTATTCGCCACCAATGCTGTAGTGGACAAACGCTTCCCGCACGGCCTGCTGCTGGTGACGGACGAAGACGGTTCCAACTACAAGTCCGTGGCCATGGAAGACATCGCAACGGTCTTGAAGCTCAAGCCCGGCAGTGCAGCGCCGGTTGGAAAAGCGGCCAGCAGCAAGGTCGCCGCAGTACCCGCGCTGGTGGAAACCACGCCTGCCGGAAGTTATGGCGACGCTGCTGATGATCCTGCCATCTGGGCACATCCAACCAATCCCGCGCTGAGCCTGGTGATCGCGACGGACAAGAAAGCTGGCATCTACGTGTACGACATGCAGGGCAAGGTGGTGCAGTTCCTGCCCGACGGCAAGATGAACAACGTGGACCTGCGCGAAGGCTTCGACCTGGATGGCAAGAAGATCGTGCTGGTCACGGCCAGCAACCGCACCGACAAATCCATCGCCATCTACCGGCTCGACCCCGAACTGCGCCAGTTGATCGATATCGCCGACGGCGTGCAGCCGACTGGCCTGGGCGATCCCTATGGTTTGTGTATGTACCGAAGTGCCGACGATGGACGCACCTTCGTCTTCATCAACGGCGATGACACGCGCCAGCGCCAGTGGGAACTGGTGGCCAGCGGCAACGGCAAGGTCAAAGCCAGGCACGTGCGCGACATGACCTTCGATTCGCAGACAGAGGGCTGCGTGGCCGATGACCAAAGCGGCGTGCTCTACGTAAACGAGGAAGACGTGGGTCTATGGCGTATGTCCGCCGCTGCCGATGGCGGCGATACCAAGACCGCCGTCGAGTTGATCGCCGACAATCCCGCCGTCAAGGACGACTACGAAGGCCTGGGCATCTACGACCTCGGCGATGGCCGCGGCTACATCGTCGTGTCCAGTCAGGGCAACGACACTTATGCGGTGTATCGCCGCGAAGGCAAGCAGGAGTACCTGGGCTCCTTCGCCGTGGTAGCGGACCCGGTACGCGGCATCGATGGCATCTCGGAAACCGACGGCCTGGAAGTCACCAGCCGCAACCTGGGGCCCGGCTTCGAACACGGCGCCATGATCGCGCAGGACGGCCGCAACGTGATGCCAGTGGAAAACCAGAACTACAAGTACGTGCCTTGGGAATCGATCGCCAAGGCGTTGGGGTTGGAGATGCGGAAGGATTGAGCTGCACTTTTTACAGTCGTATCCCTTCACCCACTCATCCCGGAATAAAAAAACCCGCCAAATGGCGGGTTTTTTGTTCCGAGAATTGACGTTTACCCTGCGAATATACCGCTTACCAACATTCATCCGCGGTCGTTGCAGAACCACCTTCGCCACGCACGCCCTGTTGATTGATGGTAAGGGTTCCGCACTTGGTATCGTTGGCCAACTGCGAGTTGATGGGCGCCGCTTGCATCTGGTATGCAGTCGCAGTCGGCACGCCTACAAGTGAGACAACATAGAAATTGCCCAGGTCCTGGCATTGCGCTGGATTAGCTGGATCAGCTGGATCAGGCAAACCGACGTAACTCATCCTGGTGGTGTAGTAACGCTCCGCGAACTGGGCGCGTTCCTGCAGGCAAGTCGCCGCTGCAGCGCGGCGGGACTTGGTAACCGCAAACTCGTAACTGGCAAGAGCAATCGTGGCAAGGATTGCCACGATCGCCACCGTGATGATCAATTCGATCAATGTGAATCCTCGAGCCCGGTTACGCCCGCAACCTGCCGGCCTCCGTACAAATCCACCTTTCGTTCGCTTCATGGCTTAGTCCCTGATGATTTCGCGCCACGAAACGCGAGTTGCGCTCATTGACGTGGTGTTGGTCTTGATGGTTGCGCTACTGCCATTGTCCAAGCTGACCTGCATGATGTCGCCAATGAAAATTGGGGCATTGGGACTGCTGGGCAAGCCAATGCCGGACACCGGGACGCCATTGAGCGTGTCGGCTGAATTGAAAACGCCATCGCCATTGGTGTCGAAGAAGGTCTGCGGCAGGCGCCCGCCCGTGAAAGGATTAAGGGCCATAACGTAACCCTTACCGCTAGGACTACATACATCCTCGGAATCCGGAATACGCGTAGTGCCTATCAAGGCTAGCCCCTGGAACAAGTTGGATACCACCATTCGCTCACCCTCTGCGCCACCCACGGGTGACACCAGATCCATGTACCAACCATCAGCACCTGCCGTGGCGTTGTCTTCAATGGTCCTGACAGCAGTCTCACCCACCTTAATGGGAGGATCGGAGTTATCCATGATATCGATGGCACCTTCATCCAGAATATCAATCTGGGCCAGGGTGCTCCTGTCGGTTGGAATGACGGTGTTGCGGTCAATCAATCCGTACCAGCTTTGGACATCCTTATCGGCAATGTCGCTGGCATTTAGATAGCGTCCGGTGCCGAAGAATATCCAAGTGTTGGACGTTGCAGGATCCCTCGCCACCAGCGGTGCGGCGGTGATCGGCTGTGCAGTTCCGTTGTTCGCTGTGAACAGAAGCGTGGCGGCGGGGGTGCTGGTCAAACCCGTGATCTTCCAGAGATTGCCTTCAAGGTCACCCGCATACACGGTGTCGGTGAAACCACCCACTACCGAGGACCAGGCGAGGACACCGGAGAGCCCATTGTCCCCAGCAGCGAGGGCGCCACTGGTTGTGACGGTTCCACTCAAGGCGCCGACCATGATCAAGCGTGCTGCACCGCCCGAACTGTTGGGGCCGTTGCCGAGCAATACTTGCCAATTGCCATCGGCGACGTGCGCTATGATCGGCTTGCCCAGATTGTTGCCCAGCTGTGGTATGTCGGTTTCATCCTTTTCCCACAGCAGTTCGATGTCTGCCGGGTCAGTGACGTCAAGCGCGAATATGCTGCGCCCACCACGCCCCAGCGTACCGACCAAAATGGTCCTCCAACCGCCAAGACCAGTGTCATAGACATCAGCTACCGTCAACTCGCCGTCCACATAGTACTGGTGCTGATAGTCCCGCTGCGTGTACTCCTCGAGTCGGGGCATGACTTCCGTCGGTATGAATGCAAAAGTCTCTTGACCGCCCACAGTCCCATTATTAGTACCATTGAAGCCATGCAACATGCCGTCATTGGCACCCACGTACACCACGGGGGTGCGCGTCGCCTGTGCCGCGGCAAATGCAGGGTAGGCACTTGCACCCGTGAAGCTGGCGCCGATGTGAAGCCGTCCATTGGGTGCACCCACGTAGACCGGCTGCGAATTGACAATGTCACCTAACAAGCCGCTGCGTATCCGCAGGCCCGTCTCAGATTCATTGGCCCGCTCGCCGCGCAGATAATTGATAACGTTGCTGTCAGTCAGCGCGGTAAGCCCGGGCGCACCCGGCTCAAAGTCCGCCAGGGTTCCTGCATTCGAGAACTTGATTACACGATCTGTCCACGTCGGCATCCTGGAATTGGCGCTCCAGGAGAAGGTCAGGGCGCCCGTCGTTGTATTGACGTCGTAGCCAGTCAACTCGCCGCGCCAGTCGCTGCTATAGAACTGTGCCTGGTAGGTCATTGCGCCGGTTTCAAGCTTGGTGGTGTTACTGGCGAATGAGCCGCCGGAGCCCACCAACTCGTCCGCAATGTTCTGGAACGCCAACGTCAGGCTGTCCACCATTTTCTTTGCATCGGATGCGATGTAAAAATTATCGGCGCGCGGGAAGGCAGCGTTGCCGTTGACCAGGTCGCCCGTGCCCCACCACATGGCGTTGGGTAACGGCGTGGTCATGGTGTCCGGGTCATAGTCAGGCGGCACGCGGAAGCCACCGTACTTCGCGGTCAGCCAGAACTGGTTGGTATTGGTGTTCTTGAACCCACCAAACTCCACCACGTCCACCCAGTGCGTTGAAATAGTCTGCTTGCCCGGCAGCTCGCGTGGGCCTGGCGGGCGAATATCGCGCGTATGCGCGTCATAGGCGAGGGCTGCCATGTAGGCGGAGTTGTTGGCGTGGCTGTAAGTGTTCGCAGTGGCTCTCGTCAACGCGGCGGCGGCACTATCACCTTCCATCAGGCGAATGTCGCGCAGGTTGTCGACCACGTTGACGGTGTCATCCGCCAAGACTTCCGGCGGCTTGCCCGGCTCGCCAGTTCCGTTCGTGGGGCCGGGAAGGTTCTTGTCCTGCCACGTATTGGTGTCACCAATACCGAGGATCACGTTCGTCTGGCACTGGTACCGGATTGGGTCCTGCCAATTCGTGATCACGGGGAAGCCGTCAGCCTGCTGGTAGCGCTGGTTCACGTTGCCGGAGAGTGTTGAATAAGAAACGACATTGCCGAGGTTCTTGAAATAACGAGTCGCCGTGTAGTAAAGCTCGCTGACATTGTCATAGCTCTTGATGTTCTTGCCGGTCCCCAGCTGGCCGAACTTGTTGATGTAGTTGATCACGCCGCTGTTGCGAATGTCACAACCTCCAGGCACGGTGCAGACACCAACCCCAATCGCAGCGGTAGTGGCAGCGGCAGCCGCAACGTCTGGGTTCTGCACCAGAATGCCGGTGGCGGCATCCCACTCCGTGTTGGGGTTGGCCAGCGGGCCGAGGTCCGGATAGAAAGTTTGCGGACCCACAAACTTCTGGTTGGCGCGAAGGATGCCGCCATCAAAAGCCACATCGTCCCGATTCTGGTAGCCAAACACACTGTAGAGGATCCGATTGGAGTATTCGTGGATCAGGCCCTCTGGCTTGGCATAGCCGCTGGGATAGAGCTTGCAATTGGGCTCCAGGCCGATAGTTGCATCGCAGACTTTGACCCGCACGCTGACTTCATAGACAGCCTGATTGGCATTGACGGCCGGAGTACCTAGCGGAGCAAAATCAAGATTGTGCACCCCTGGGTTGAACGCCACCAGATTGGGATTGACATTAAGGTTCACGTCACCGCCGCCAATCTGGGTGAAGCGCATCTTGTTGCCAAGCCCGTCTATGCGCATCTGGATGGAACCCCACTCTGCCGGGGTTGCGCCGTTGACCAGCCCTGCGTTGTTCACCGAGCGACGCGGGAAGTTGGCAGTATTGTCGCGGTCAGCGATCGCCTTCTCGACCCAGGTCTCGTTCACGGTGTCCTTTACACGCAAACCTCCCGTCAGTGCCGAGCGGAACGGGTCGATGGTCTGGGTCGCTGCCCAGTTCATGAAGTTACCACTCCATTGATTGGCGCCGCACTCATATCCCGTGGCCATGCCGATAGGATAGAAATGCCGCTCCGCTTCGTCAGCAGCGTAGTGGTAGGAATAGCACTTCAAGGAATCGAAGTACCCCACAAATTTGATGGCCGTGGTGTAGTTCGCGGTCAAGTTGGCCACGCTGATCGCAGTGGGAAACTCCACAGATGGCGTGAGCGCGAGATTGCCTGGCACGTTGCTGCCAACGTAAAGCGGAGTATCGGATATATCCACCGAAGCTGCAGGCAATGAAGCCATGACCGCAAGCATTCCTGCCAGGAAAGCGCTCACCCTGGAACTGGCTGTGTAGCGCTTGGCGATGTTTGGCTGGATATTGGTTTTCATGTTCCACTTCCGGAAGAAGGTGATCGGCATCAAAAAGGCCTGTATGCGAACAGGGATTACTTGACTGAAATGTTTGTTTGCAAGACAACGACAGCACGCTCATTGGAAAGCGCCGGATTGTTGCTGCGGGCAGATATCCGGAAGAGTCTCTCAAGGGGAACACCTCCAGAACCGCCGTATTGGTTGGCATTTGCACTCGAGCCCTGCCCAAGCGCGTCGGTACTGTCGCGCTGACCAATGAACTCGATGTAGTACTGCGCAGGCCCCACAGGAAGCTCCTGCGCGTCCTGGGTGCTGTCTATCCAGCAATCTTGCGTGTTGGCCGCACAACCACCGATGTTACTCGTGTGGGCATTGGCTGGAATCGCGGGACACACTTGACCGATTGCCGTGCAGTCGAAACCGATTGCATTACCCGCGAGCACTGACGTCCTGACCACCACTTCCGCATCTCGCAATGCACCTTCTGCGGACTGGAAAGCGAGACTTCGATCATAGAGGTTTGCCGTCATGCGCTCCTCCAGCAGGGTTCCGCGCAGGATAGCCAGACCCAACAAGGTCATCACAAGCAGCAGGATCAACACGACGACCAGGGACGCGCCCCTCTGGTGGCGGATACGGGCAGGGCCTGATCGAGTGTTCATGGATTGCGACTCCGCAGAGTAACTACATGGATCAGTTGGCGCTGGAGGGGATTGCCATCCGTGCCCACGCGATCCTGCCCTTCCAGGTCAAGTACGAACCGAGCCGCACGCACCGCTGCCCAGTCGGTGACCGCAGCTGCGTCCACGTAGGCTTCGACACCTGCCGGCAGAGTCTGCAGATATGTGATCTGCATGTCCTGCACCCCTTCCGCGATTTCGCCTACCGTGCCGGAGACGTTCTGGAATAGAGAATTGCCGCCGCGGCCATTGGCCGCCACGAACCAGCGGGTTGCACGGAGTCGGGTGATAACCGAGTTGGGCGCGTGGGTATACGCTGGAGCTGCGCACACGGCAGGCAGCAAGCCAAGACTGTCACTGCAGTTCCCACCCGCCGCAGCATGTCCGACACTGACACCCGCCACGCTACTGGCGCGAAAAATCGAGAGCTGCTGCGGATCACAGACCATGAGAACGTCATTGGCGAGAAATCCATGACCTGCATTGGCTAATGTGAAAACGGTACTCGCCGCGTTGTGCGTCGTCACCGTAGCCGCGCCTGAGCCGCTGGAAAGCAGCTGGATCGCGTCGGTCCCCGCCAAAGTCCCGGCCAGGGCCCCATTATCGAATCCCATTACCGGAACGGCCCAAGTTGTGTCCCACGGGTTTGCGCTAGGGATCACAACATTTGCAACGGGCAATTCATTACTGCAAGCGTTGCCGCCGGCTTCACGCACATCACGCGCCATCAACTCGAACGCGGTGCGCGCGTTTTCCTGCACCCGCGCGAGATTCTCGGTTGCCCTGAATGTCTGCCGATTGGAGATGAAAATGCCTATCGCCGCTCCAACGACGAGCAAGCCCAGCACCAAAGCGATCATCAGCTCGATTAGGCTGACACCACGCGACAGGCGCCGACCGGATGGTCGATTGAAATTGAGTTGCTTCATAGGGTGGTCCGGGTGACTACATTGGTGGCCGTTGCACTGCCAAAGGCAGCGCCGTTGTTGGCACGGCTGTCATCCCACCACACCGTTATCTCGCAGCTGGCACCGTCGCATGCAATCTGGCCACAGCTGTTGTCATTGTCTCCGAGCGTTGCCTTCAACGATGTCAGCCACAGGCGCACGTCGCTCAAGGCCAAAGTGTCATCGGCGGGATCGGGCGCCGCAGGCGCCACGCAAGTCCGTGGGATGTCATAGTCACCGGCAATTGCACGCAAGCGGTTCGCACGCATTGAGTCCAGGATCGCATAGGTCTGGATGACGCCTTGGCTGCGCTCCAAGGCACTGGAGCTGTTTCTCAGCGCTGTCGCCTGCATGGCTGCAATGCCCAGGAGCCCTATGCCCATGATGAGTACTGCAATGAGCACCTCAATGAGGCCAGCGCCGCGCTGGTGAAGAGGGGAGCGGATCGTTGATTTGATATTCATACTGGTACCGGCGGCTCGCATGGATTTCAGGGAGGACATGCGCCACCCCCATCGGAACTTGCGGTGGAAATTTGGCTCCCGGTGACGACCGAGACCGTACGAACGTTTGCCGCGGGATTTGTCGTAGGCAGGCAGATTGTGAAGTCCGCTGCAAGCAATCCAGCGCCCGTGCGCGCGAGTCCATCAGCGCCAAAGGCCACCGCGGCTACCGCGTTACTAACCTGCACCGGTGCCTTGATTGCGCTTACCTTTATTACATCGGCAGCTACCGCAGTGTTGTTTGCATCTGCATCGACGAAGGTGATCCAGTCTCCTTGGCCCGTTGCTGTCGTACAGGAAAGGCCGTCAGCACTGCGGCAAACCACGACTCGAATGTTGCGGCGGACTGCCTCGCTACGCCCCAATTGCAGGGATGTGACCAGCTCATTGGCCTGGGCAGTCAGCCGATTGGCGTTGATCAGCGACGTAAAACTGGGCACCGCCAATGCAATCAGGATAGCCAGAACGGATAAAGTAACTATGAGTTCAATCAGCGTGAAGCCCCGATCGGCTCGTCGGCTCGTCCCGCTACTTACATTGGATGGACTACCAGAGCCTTGCATGCCGGGCTTCCCCAAGTTGGCGACGTAGCACTGTATGGTGTGGTTTCCACAGGTGCCAGATCACACCCGACCAGCGGGCCGTTGAGGGTGGTCGGCGGCCAGTCAGCCTGACGCAGGGGCCATTCACAAGGCATCATGTGGTGGTGTGCCTAGGTCACTAGCGATAAATGGCTAAATCAACTGATCTTGCTCCTATCGGCCATTTGGATGCCTTGTGGCAGGCACGGGCAATGATATGGGTAGTCTTGGGTGGTCAAGGACTGGCGGTCGTGCTGGCCTTGGCCCCAGGCGTGGAGAACGACCGCCTGATCTATTTCGGCCTGACCTCGATGCTTATCCAGTGGGTGTCATTCCTGACGTTGGGTGGCCTGTATTTGATGCGCAACCTGCTAGCCGGCGTGCGCCCACAGTACGTCGCCTACCTTGCGTTGGGTCTGCTGGTGCTGGCCACGTGGGTAGTGTGTGGAACGGCCTTGCTGTTGCTGCGCGAAGCCTGGTCCATGACCAATCAGGGCTGGCAATCCCTGTTCCTGCGCTTCACGGGTATTGCGCTCACTGTAGGCCTGTTGGGGCTGGCGGCTTTCCAGAACCATTGGCGGACCAGGCAACTGGCCGTGCTGGCCAAGCAATCCGAATTGGAAGCATTGCAGGCGCGTATCCGCCCACACTTCCTGTTCAACACGCTCAACACGGGTGCAGCCCTGGTGCATGCACGGCCTGCCGATGCCGAACAGCTGCTGCTGGATCTTGCCGATCTGTTTCGTGCCGCGCTTGCGGGTCCCAGGGAAATTCCGCTCGAGGACGAACTTGCGTTGACGCGCCGTTACCTCGAGATCGAATCCCTGCGCTTCGGCAAACGCTTGCATGTGGAATGGCAACTGCCGGACATCATTCCCAACGTCGCCACCCCTACCCTGTCGCTGCAACCGCTGGTTGAAAACGCAATCAGGCATGGGGTGGAACCCTCTGCAGAAGGCGGTACGGTCGCCATCACGGTCATGCCCGCACCTGGCAGCGTACGCATCACCGTGCGCAATCCACTGCCCACGGATTCAACTCGCAGCACCACGGGGCACCAGGTTGGCCTGAGTTCGGTGCGTGCGCGCATCGAGGCGCTCACTCAGGGCAAGGGACGCGTGGAAACCTCCAGCACTGAAGGCGTTTACATCGCGACTATCGTGTTGCCGATGGTGAACTAGCACAGCGCTGTGGCGTGCGCGATGCGCACGAGCCTTTCGATATTCCTGTTCGTGGTGAACATCGGATCAAGTCCGAGGCAGGCTGTGGCAAAAAGAGTCGTTCGTGGTGAGCCCCGGACTTGATCCGGGGCTCACCACGAACGGGATTAAATACAAGCTCGTTCCGAAGGGAATTCTTTTATAAGCTCCCCCCGCCTGAATCAAATATTCGATGCCCGGTGTCTCTGGCCCAGAAAAAATTTCCTTGTGGGAGCGGCTTTAGTCGCGACGGGCATTGCCGCTAAAGCGTCGCGGCTGAAGCCGCTCCCACAATTCATGCGTCGGATGAATAGGATCGGCCTGCGGGGCTTACGCCATCACCCGGTAACACGGCCGGTATTCGCCCGCGATCTTCATGCGCCGCTGCTCGACGAACGCACGCAGCAAGGCGTCCAGCGCCTGCATCATGTCGGGGTCGCCGTGGATTTCGAATGGACCGAATTCCTCGATCCTGCGCATGCCGTCTTCCTTGACGTTGCCGGCGACGATCCCGGAGAACGCGCGCCTCAAATCCGCGGCAAGTGCATGTGCCGGGCGGCCGTGATGCAGATCGAGCGCAGCCATCGCCTCGTGCGACGGCACGAAAGGCTGCTGGTATTCCAGCGGTATGTCGATGGCCCAGTTGAAGAAGAAGGAATCCTTCTGTGCGATGCGGTACTCGCGCACCTTCTTGATGCCGGCGGTCATTTTCCTGGCCACGGCCACCGGATCGCCGACCACGATTTCGTAGCGCTCTGCCGCCGCTTCGCCCAGGGTCAGGCGGATGAATTTGTCGATCTGTTCAAAGTAAGGCGCGGCAATCGTCGGCCCGGTCAGGATTAGCGGGAACGGCAAGCCTGCATTTTCTTCGCGCAGCAGGATGCCAAGCAGGTACAGGATTTCTTCCGCCGTACCCACGCCGCCCGGGAACACGAGGATGCCGTGGCCGACACGCACGAACGCTTCGAGGCGCTTCTCGATGTCCGGCATGATCACCAGGTGATTGACGATGGGATTCGGCGATTCGGCCGCGATGATGCCCGGCTCGGTGATGCCGATGTAACGGGTAGTGCGTCTGCGTTGCTTGGCATGGGCGATGGTGGCGCCCTTCATTGGCCCTTTCATCGCACCCGGCCCGCAACCCGTGCAGATGTCCAGGCCGCGCAGGCCCAGCTCGTAGCCCACCTGCTTGGTGTAGAGGTACTCGTCGCGCGAAATGGAATGGCCACCCCAGCACACCACCAGGTTCGGATCGGCGGGCTTGAGGATGCGCGCGTTGCGCAACAAGCCGAACACGGCGTTGGTGATGCCTGCTGAGGATTCAAGCTGGTCGGCGTATTCCGGGCCCAGCTCGATGGCTGTGTAAGCCAGGTCGCGCACCACGGCGAACAGGAGCTCGGCCACGCCGCGGATGATTTCGCCATCCACGAACGCCATGGCCGGCGCGTTGATCAGGTCGATGCGGATGCCGCGATCCTGCTGCAGTACCTGGATGTCGAAATCCGAATACAAATCGCGTGCAGCGCGCGGATCATCCGACGCACTGCCGCTGGTCAGTACGGCCAGTGCACAACGGCGCAGCAATTCATGCATGCCGCCGCTGGACGCGTCACGCAAGCGCGCCACTTCAACGCGTGAAAGTACGTCCAGGCCACCGCGCGGGTAGATTCGCGCGTCCTGTACCGGCAACGCCCTCGATGCCGTTTCGCTCATGGTGGTATCCACTTGGTTTCTTATTGGAGCGGGACTGTAGCGCAGTCGGGCTTGCAAATGAATGCCGCAAAAGAAAGCGGCCGGGTTTCCCCGGCCGCTTTTTTGGTTTCGTCCTGATGCTTGGATCAGAACTTGTACCTGAAGCCCAGCTGGACCGACCACTGCGACACACCGACGTTGAAGCCGTCGGCGTCGGAGTTGGCGACGGTTGGTGCATCGGGACTGGTGAAGTTGTACACGTACTTGCCGTTGTAGATGCCCGGCGAAGAAAGCACGCGCTGAGTCGCGAAGAAGCCGTAGTCGTAGATTTGGCCCCAATCACTGTTCAAAAGGTTGCCCACGTTTTGAATATCCAGGGTGATTTCAGACTTGTGTCCCTTGAAGAACCCAGGGAGCTCTTGGCTCAAACGCACGTCGAAGGTGTTCACCCATGCCGCACGGCCGGAGTTCTGCGGAACCGTCCTACCACCAAAGCGACTTAGATCAGAGTTGTTGCCCAGCCAATCAAAGAACGCCGTTTCCATTGCCGGATTGGCCGTGAACACGCCCGCGCTGGTGAGGGTGCCGAACAGCACGTCACCCGGGCCGCTTGGCACGTAGAACAGATCGTTAGCCGAGCGGTTGTCGCCGTTCACATCGTTGAAGTAAACATAGCTGAAGGGACGGCCGGAACGACCCTCGTACACCAATCCAATCTCTGTCTTGTTGTCGCCAAAGAAATTGTGCTTCCAATTCAAGGTGCCAAGAATGCGGTCCTTGATTTCATAGCGTGAGGTTGAAGCAACTTCTTCGTTGGCGTTGAACTGGTAGTTGTAGTTCCAACCAGACGTTGCGGTTGAGCTGGTCAAGCCACTCACTTCGCTGGCGTTGGTATACGTGTAATTCAAGCTCCAGGACCAATCACTGTCCAAGGTCCATGGCTTGGTAAGACCCACAGTGAATTGCTGGGTTCCACCTTTGTCCGTATTGTCGAGCAGCAGCACGGAATCAAAGCTGCGGTTGCGGTTGAAGCGATTGTTCGACGAACTCCATGAACGGTTCAGGCCCGCCGCCCCGAAGAAAATGTCGCGCCCATCTTGGCCTTGTAGCGTCGGGGCGCCCAGGTTCAGGTTGCGATAGAACAACGCATTGTTGACCTGGCTGATGAGCAATTCTGCGGATCCCACGATGCCGTACCACGGCAGTTCGTGCTCGATCGCCAAGTTGGCCTTCCAGACAGAAGGCTGCTCGAAGTCGGGATTGATGAAGTTGACGTTCTGCAGGGCCGAAGTCGGGTTCGTTGGAACCGGCTGGTTGAAGCCGTCACCATTGAACACCAGGTCTTCCCAGTTTTCGTCAGACGTCAGTCGTTGCGAATACTGGATGTAGTTGAGACCGGTCGTGTTGTAAGCGTTGCTCAGCCAAACCTGCGGGGATTCCCCTTGGAACAGGCCGATGCCACCACGCAATTGGGTCGGACGATCGCTGTCAAACGTGTAGTTGAAGCCGAAGCGCGGCTGGATCAACCAGTCTCCGCTCAGCACCTGGCTGTTGTCATAGCCAAATGCGGTTTCCGCACCCGCGTTGTATTGGGGATTGACGTTCACGTCCGGCTTGTCCGCACGGAGGCCGTAGGTGAGTGTCAGGTTGTTGTTGACGAACCACTGGTCCTGAATGAACAGGCCGGTGGACTTGTACTTGAAGGCACCGGCAACTGAATCAAACGACTCGCCCGGCTGCGGCGTACGCAAGTTGTAGGTCGTCCAGCGGCCATCCTCGAAGTTGTCGAGGCCGAAGAATTCGTAGACACCGAAGAGCTGCGGACCGTAGATGTTGTAGACGTCGTTGGTGCTGTAATCAACACCGAACTTGATGTCATGGTCGGCAAGGGTAAGCGTGCCGGCGCCGAACATGTTCCACGTTTCGGTGAACAACGAGTTCTGGTGCGAATTGACTTCCGTGCCCAGGAACAGCGAGTCGCCGCTCGGCGAGGCCTCGGTGCCGCCGAAATAGATGCGAACGCTGGGTGCGGAGGTCGGAGTTTCACGTACCGCGGAATAGTCGCGGTAAGAAGCCTTGAATTCAGTCGAGAAATTGTCGGTCCAGTCGCTGAAGAGCTGGCCGACATAGCTTTCGACCGACTTCACGTGCTGGTACCAGTATGAGCTCAGCGAGACCTGCGAGCTGTTGATGCCGTTGACGCGCAGCTTGCTCTGCTCCAGGTTGCTGTAGCGAAAGCTGGCACGGTGATTGTCGGTGATATTCCAGTCGATCTTGATTGCGTACTCTTCAAGATCGGTGTCGCCTGCGCTGTCGAGAGTGCCGGCATCGATGCCGAAACTCTGTGCAATCTGCTGCGCTCGCGCGATGTCGGCATCCGTGATGACTGCGTTGTCTTTGCCAAGTGCGCTGCCGGCAATATCGGCACCCGGTGCCGACTGCGTGTACTTCTCATAATTGGCGAAGAAGAACAGCTTGTCCTGGATCAACGGGCCACCAAAGGTGGCGCCGTAGGTCTCTTCCTTGTTGAAGCCGTTGAACGGTGTACCGTTCGGGTTGTCGCCGAACCAGTCGCCATCGCGGTACGTGCCGTATAGCGAACCGTGGAATTCATTGGTACCCGATTTGGTAACCGCGTCGACCACTGCGCCGGTTGCGCCAGTGATGGTGACGTCGTAGCTGGCCAAGTCAATGTTGATGGCTTCGATTGCATCCATAGCCACCGGTTGGCGACGGGTCGGCATGTTGTTGCCTTCCAGGCCGAAGGTGTCGCTGGCGGAGACGCCATCGATGCGGATCGAGTTGTAGCGCGGGTTTTGGCCGCCGGCGCTGATGCCACCCTCGGCGCGGTTGACATAGGCCACGCGCGGGTCAAGGCGCATCAAGTCCTGGATGTTGCCGCCGATCGAAGGCATGGCCTCAATGGTCTGGCGGTTGATGTTGGTGCCTGCACCCATCTTGGTCGCGCTAAAGACTTCCGAGCCGCCGGTGAAGCCGACCGCCGTAACTGTTTCAAGCGTGGATACGTCACCGCCTTCTAGCGTGGCATTGACCGTGCTGATCTGGTTCAAGCCCAAGTAGATGTTTTCTTCCGTATCGGTGCCAGAACCCGCCTTGACCACGGAGATGCTGTACGGGCCGCCTACGCGCAGGCCGCGGGCGTTGTAACGGCCGCTGGCGTCGGTGACTGCACGACTGACCGTGCCGGACTCGATATGGGTGATGGTGACTTCTGCACCCACCACGGCCTGGCCGCTGGTGTCGGTGACCAGGCCGCCAACACCTGCCGAGGTGCTCTGTGCAAAAGAAGGTGCCGCGGCAAGCGCGACCACAAGACCAAGGGCGAGCTTGGACATCCGAAGGTGACGGGATTGATTCATTTGATAGGCCTCAGTACGGGATTGGCGTTGGCAGGACAGGCTGGACAGGGCTGGCTCAGACGCTCCTGTGAGGAGCGCTGGCGGGGTAAAATCGGGTTCCCTTGGCCTAGGCCGGCGAGCTGCGAAGGTTAATAACAGGTTAACACGATAGGCCGGATTTGTGACCGTGGCGTGACAAAATCTTGCGCCGCAACATGAACAGGCGAAGCACTTAAATGTTCGGCTGCAGCTGCAGATAGGTGCCTATTCCATCCAGCACCATTTGCACGGAAATGGCCACCAGCAACATGCCCATCAGGCGCTCCAGGGCGGTCAGGGCGCTGCGCCCCAGGTACTTGTAGAGCAGGGTCGCCGAGAACAGGATCACGGCGGTCGCCCCCCAGGCGATCATGAGGGCCAGGCTCCAGTCCCACAGACGGTTCGGCTCGTTACTGCCCATCAACATCACTGCCGCCATGCCGGACGGGCCGGCCACCAAGGGGATGGCCAGGGGCACGATGAAGGGCTCACCGCCCGGTAACTCGCCCATCAGCCCTTCCGGGCGCGGGAAGATCATGCGGATGCCGATGAGGAACAGCACGATGCCGCCGGCGATGGCGACCGATTCCTGGCGCAGGTGCATCATGTCCAGGGCGTACTTGCCGCCCCACAGGAAGCCCATCAGGACCACCAGCGCGATCAACAGCTCGCGTGCCAGCACGATGCGCTGGCGTTTCGGGGGCAGCGGCTTGAGCACGCTAAGGAACACCGGGATGTTGCCCAGCGGGTCCAGGATCAGGAACAGCAGCAACGCCGCGGACAGGATGGTCACGCGCGGACGCTCCACACTTGGCCGCGGTGCTCGGCACCGGCAGGTGACAGCAAGGTGACACAGGCCGGTGCGTACTCGGCGGGATTGCGTGCCTGCTTGTCCTCGTCTTCCACGTAGGCCTTGGCCCGCAGCGACGTGCGCATGGGTCCTGGCTGCAATGCGGCAACGCGTACGCTGGAATTGGCCAGCTCCGCATGCAGCATGCCTACCAGCGCCGCGAGCCCGTGCTGGGCCACGCCGTAGCCACCCCAGTACGCCTTCCCTACCCGCGCCACGTCATCCAGCGCAAACACCAGCGCGGCGTCCTGCGCCTGCTTCAGCAAGGGCAGGCAAGCCTGCGACAGCCACCACGGCGCGGTCAGGTTGACGTGCACGGCGCGGGCGAACGCGGCCGGGTCGGTATGTTCCAGCGGAGTCAGGCCGCGGAATTCGGCCGCGCAGTGCAGAACGCCGTCCAGGCGACCCAGCTCGCGATGCAGGCGATCCGCCATTTCCGCGTAGTCGTCGGGCGATGCGCCTTCCAGGTCCAGGGGATACAGCAGCGGCTCCGGCCCCAGCTTGGCACAGGCGTCGTAGACACGGTTCAACTTGGGCGGCTTGCGCCCCAGCAGCACCACGGTGGCGCCGGCGCGTGCACAGGCTTCGGCAGCCGCGCTGCCAAGGCCACCCTGTGCGCCACTGACCAGGATCACACGCTGTTCCAGCGCAAGTGGCTGCCTCGTTGGCAAGGACAACAAAGTCACTGCGGTAATGCCTCGGAGACGATGCGCTGCAACTCGCCGGATTCGTGTAATTCCAGGGTGATGTCGCAGCCGCCGATCAGTTCACCGTGGATGAACAACTGCGGGAAACTGGGCCAATTCGAAAAACGCGGCAGGTTGGCGCGGATCTCGGGTTCCTCCAGGACGTTGATGGTGTAGATATGCTCGGCACCGGCGGTCTTCAGCGCCTGCACGGCACGGCTGGAAAAACCGCACATCGGGAATTGCGGCGTGCCCTTCATGAAAAGGACGATGGGATGGCCATCGACTTCGGCCTGGATGCGTTCCATCA
>CALCNV010000133.1 GCA_937897645.1 uncultured Lysobacteraceae bacterium | reverse complement strand
GGTTGAAGCCCCAGTAGCTGATGTTCATGATCCACATGCCGCCGATCAGCACGCTCAGGCCCGGCAGGTCCTTGTAGAAAGGACTGTCCTTGCTGAGGATCATCTGGAAGTGTTCCGGATGCTGCTGCCACAGCTTGTTGAAGCCAGCGACCACGCCGGCGCCATCACCGATCTTGCCCAGCGTCAGCGCGGAGACCAGCAGGCCGCCCAGCACCAGCAGCGACACCTGCACGATGTCGGTCAGGGCCACCGCTTTCAGTCCGCCGTACAACTGGTAGGCGAGCGCGAACACGCCCAGCAGCACCAGCGCCAGCATCTGGTCCATGCCGGTGACTTGCGCCACGGCCAGCGAGCCCAGCCACATGATCGAAGTCAGGTTGACGAAAATGTATAAACCCAACCAGAAGATCGCCATCAGCGTGCGGATCTTGTTGCCGTAACGCTCTTCCAGGAACTGCGGCATGGTGTAGATGCCGTTGCGCAGGAAGATCGGCAGGAAGTACTTGCCCACGATCAGCAAGGTGATCGCTGCCATCCATTCGTACGACGCAATGGCCAGGCCGATGGCGTAACCAGAACCTGACATGCCGATGATCTGTTCGGCCGAGATATTGGCGGCGATCAGCGAGGCGCCGATCGCCCACCACGGCAAGGCCTTGCTGGCGAGGAAATAATCCTTCGCCGATTTCTGGTGCCCGGCTTTCTCGCGCGACACCCACTGCGCCAGGATGAAGATACCGGCCAGGTAGGCCAGCACGATGGTGATATCAAGCGTGGAAAGCGTCATCCAGACCTCGGCTATCGGAACGCAGGGGCATGGAGGTGCGTGTGGACACGACACCCCATGCAGGAAGTGCCATCAGGGCATCGCGCACTTGAGCACGTGGTCGGCTTCGTTGAGCGCGCCCAGTGCGATGCGTGACACGGAAAGCTGCAGCGGCATGGCGGCCTCGAGCGACAGCACGCGCTCGACCTTGGCGACATCGCCGCCTGCAGCACCGAAACATTTCAGCGGCACGCCAAGGCGCGTCCACTGCCCCGCGGGCAGCGCGGCCAGCGTGTCGTGCAACGGAAGCTTCGCGCTGCAACCCGCACCGCAGCCCATGCCCAGCGTGATGTCGCCTGCGGGAACGGTTTCCGGGCGCACGGTCAGCACCAGCATCACGTCGCCATTCGATTCGCGCGTGAGGTCCAGTGGCGATTCGGACAACAGGAACACACTGGCCGGTGCGCTGCCGGACCACTGCAGTCGCAGGGCATCTTCCTGTGCGTTGTGGTCCACGGCGCTGACGCGGATGCTGTTGTCATGCAAGGCCGCGGGCAGCGACGCCACCTTGGCCGCATGGCCCTGTGCGTTCTCGAGGCGCAGGTCCAGGCCCGGGGCAGCAAGGCCTCTTGCGAAATACACGCCGGCAACGGCCTGCGCGCCCGACACACCCGACTCTTCCGACAGCTTCGCCAGGTTCCCATTGTCGCTATAGGTCAAGCCATGGCCGAACGCGAACTGCGGGTCATAGCCCGCCATGCCCACGTTGTTGACGAACTGCGTCGCGGTGCGCGGCCAGGAGAAGCTCAGCTTGCCCTTGAAGTCGTTGGCCACGCTGCCATCGGCCTTGCGCAGCAGCACATCGGCGACGCCCGCACCTTCGGAACCCGGCAACCAGGCGGCGACGAAGGCATCGGCCACATTGATTTCGCGGTTCATCCACAGCGGCCGTCCGCTGATGAACACCGCCACCACCGGAATGCCCTCGGCCTTCAGGCGCTTGATCAATTCCAGGTCGCTGTCGTCGCCGGGCTTGAACAGCAGGTTGGGAATATCGCCCTGGAATTCCGCGTAGGGCTTTTCACCGAACACCACGATCGCGGCATCCGGCTTCTGCGTGTATTTGCCATCGGCGGCAAGCTCGGCGCTGCCGCCCGCGGCCTTGACCTGCGCCTGCAGGCCTTCCCAGATCGAATCGGCATTTGGGTAGTCGGCACGCTTGGTGCCACTGCCCTGCCAGTTCAAGGTCCAGCCACCGGATTGCCGGCCAACATCGTTCGCTGCATCGCCCGCGACCAGCAGGCGTGCGTTCGGCTTCAGCGGCAGCACACCATCCTGGTTCTTCAGCAGCACGAGCGATTCACGCACCGCTTGGCGTGCGACGGCACGGTGCGCAGGCGAGCCGAGCTGGTCGTACTTGCCACCTAGCGGGCGCTGCGATGGCTTGCCTGCTTCGAACAGGCCCAGGCGCAGTTTGACGCGCAGGATGCGGCGCACCGCATCGTCCAGGCGTGCCATCGGAATCTCGCCCGACTTCACCGCGACCACGGCCGTTTCGTAATAACCCTTCCAACTGTCGGGCGCCATCAGCATGTCGACGCCGGCATTGAACGACGCCGGGCAATCGGCGTTAGTGCAGCCCGGCACCTGGCCGTGGCCATTCCAGTCACCGACCACGAAGCCGCCGAAGTTCATCCGGCCTTTCAATACATCGGTCAGCAAGGGCTGGTTGCCGTGCATCTTCACGCCGTTGACGCTGTTGAACGACGCCATCACCGTCTGCGCACCTGCGGCAATACCCGGCGGATAACCGGCACCGTGCACGTCGCGCAACACGGCTTCGCTGACCGGTGTGTCGCCCTGGTCCTTGCCGCCGAGGGTGCCGCCATCGCCGAGGAAATGCTTCACCGACGCGATCACGCGCGTGCCATCCAAGAAGCCCGGCGAACCCGCCTTGCCCTGCAGGCCTTCCACCATTTTCCCGGCGAAACTGGCCACGATCTCGGGTGATTCGGAATAACCTTCATAGCTGCGGCCCCAGCGATCGTCCTGCGGCACCGCGACGGTCGGCGCGAACGCCCATTCCATGCCGGTGACGCGGGTTTCCGCGGCGGTCACTTCACCGATGCGGCGCATCAGTTCCGGATTGCGCGTGGCACCCAGGCCGATGTTGTGCGGAAACAGGGTCGCGCCGACGATGTTGCTCTGCCCGTGCACGGCGTCGATGCCGAACAGGATCGGGATCGCATGGCCGCCCTTGCTGGTGTCCATGGACGCTTCGTAGAACGCATCCGCCAGCGCCAGCCATTCCGAAGGCGCCGCGTCGTACTTGCCACCCGGATCGGAATTGCCGCCGGCCAGCACTGAGCCGAGGCGGTATTTGCGCACGTCGTCCGGGGTCAGGCTGGCGATGTCGCCCTGCACGATCTGCCCGACTTTTTCCTCCACGCTCAACTGCGCCAGCAACGCGTCGATACGACGCTCAAGCGCAGGATCCTCGGCCAGCGGCCACGCCGGCTGCGGCCAGTTGGCGGGATTGATGGGCGCGGCTTCCGTGGCCGACAGTTGCAAGGCCGGCACGCCCGCGCCGAAGGTGAGCAACATCGCGGCCAGCAGGACGGAAGGCTTGCGCAGGCCGCGCGAAGAATCGTGGTTCACTCGTATGTCTCCAGGAAGATTGCGCCCGGCGCCGGGAATCCGGCGCCGGGGTGATAGGTAACGTTATTTCGCCACGGACGCACGCTGCGCCCCAGCATGGCTCAGCCTTCCATCTGCTCCAGCTCCTTGCCCTTGGTCTCGTGCACGTACTTGATCACGAAGATCACCGACAGGAAGGCCGCGACCATGTAGATGCTGTAGGTCGCCGCCAGGCCGATGCCGGCCAGCAGGATCGGGAAGCTGACGGTGATGATCAGGTTCGACGTCCATTGCGCCGCGCCCGCCACCGCCAGGCCCGAACCACGGATCTGGTTCGGGAACATCTCGCCCAGCATCACCCACATCACCGGGCCCCACGACATGTTGAAGAACACCACGTAGACGTTGGCCGCGACCAGCGCCAGGGTGCCCATGCCGCCGGGCAACTGCAGGTGCCCGTCGACCAGCGAACCACTGGCAAACGCGATCACCACCAGCGCCAACGAGATCGCCATGCCCAGCGAACCGATCCACAGCAGTGGCTTGCGCCCGACCTTGTCGATCAACACCAGGGCGATGAGGCAGGCGCCAATGCTCAGCGCGCCGGACAGCACGTTGATCAGCAGCGCATCGTTTTCGGAGAAGCCAACCGCCTGCCACAACACGGCGCCGTAATAGAACACCACGTTGATGCCGACCAGTTGCTGGAACGTGGCCAGGCCAATGCCGACCCACACGATGGGCCGCAGTTTTCCAGTCGCCTTGCTGACCAGGTCCGACAGGCGCGGACGATGGTCCTCGGACAGGGTGTCGCCGATTTCCTGCAATTTCGATTGTGCTTCTGCCGGGCCATACAGCGCGGTCAGGACTTTTTCTGCATCCTGGCGACGGTTCTTCACCATCAGGTAGCGCGGGCTCTCCGGGATGACCAGCAGCAGTGCGAGGAATACCAGCGAAGGAATCGCCTGCATCCAGAACATCCAGCGCCACGCCTCGTGCCCACCCCACAAAATTTCGGTGGAGGCACCGGCAGCCTTGGCCAGCAGGTAGTTGCTCAGGAAGGCAATGAACAGGCCGCTGATGATCGCGATCTGCTGCACCGTGGCCATGCGCCCGCGATAGCGCGCCGGTGCCACTTCGGCGATATACGCCGGCGAAATCACGCTGGCCGCACCGACGGCGAAGCCGCCGAGCAGGCGGGCGATGATGAACACCACCGAGTTGCTGGCTAAGCCTGCGCCGATGGCCGACAGCAGGAACAGCATCGCGGACACCAGCAACACCGAACGACGACCCCAGCGGTCGGCCAGGCGTCCGGCGAAGAACGCACCGACCGCGCAACCGAACAGCATGGAGCCGACTTCGATGCCTTGCATCAACTGGCTGGAACCGAAGGCCTGGTGCAGGCCATCCAGCGTGCCGTTGATCACGCCGCTGTCGAATCCGAACAGGAAGCCACCGATGGTGGCCACCAGGCTGATCAGGATGATGAACCTGGTGTTTTCGCCGCTATGCGCCGCTGGGTTGTTCATGGGATCGCCTTGGTTTCTGGAGTTACATATGGAACCCGTAGGAGCGCCCCCTGGAACGCGGGCGATGCATCTGAATGCATTTCCGGGGAGGAAATGCCCGCGCCCAGGAGGCGCTCCTACGGGGATGAGGTCAACGCAGCAAATACTGGTTCAGCAGGTTCTCGTAGCGCTCCTGTTTGCCGCTGATCTGCTTCGGCTCGCCTTGCGTGAGCGCGAGTGCGTGCAGGTCGG
>CALCNV010000132.1 GCA_937897645.1 uncultured Lysobacteraceae bacterium | reverse complement strand
GCCTGCGGCGCGCTGAGCATGCCCAGCGTCGCGCAGGTTTCCAGTCCCAGCGATTTCACCTCGCGGATCATCGCCGCGACCTTGGGGATGTCGCGGTCCTTGGGCGAACGCCAGGCAGCGCCCATGCAGAAGCGCGAGGCACCGGCGGCCTTGGCCTGTCTGGCTTTTTCCAGCACTGCTTCGGTGCTCATCAGTTTCTGCGCGTCGACGCCGGTGTGGTAACGCTGCGCCTGCGGGCAATAGCCGCAGTCTTCCGGGCAGCCGCCGGTCTTGACCGACAGCAGGGTGGAGACCTGGACCTCGGCCGGGTCGAAATGCTGGCGGTGCACGCTGGCAGCGCGGAACAGCAATTCGGGGAACGGCAGGTCGAACAGGGCCTCGAGTTCGCCAAGCGCCCAGTCATGGCGCAAAGGGGAAAGAGCAGGCGTAGCGGTGGCGGACATGGCGGCCTCTCGGCGGTAAAGTCGGTGAAGTCTGGAAACCATCGACAAGGCTGTCAACCGCATGGATGCTTCGCGGGTTTACAAGTGGGGGCGCGCCGCCGGGCGCCTGCTGTTCGCGCCGCGCTGTCTGCTGTGTGGCGAACGGGGTGCGGAAGGCCGCGATGTGTGCGCCGCGTGCGCCGACGCCCTGCCCTGGAACCGCAGCGCCTGCGGGCGTTGCGCCATCCCGCTGCCGGTCCCCGGCATCTGTGGCGAATGCCTGCAGCGGCCGCCCGCGCTGGCCGAAACCCACGCCCTGTTCGTTTACGGCTTCCCGCTGGACCGGCTGGTGCCGCGCTTCAAGTTTCACAACGATCTGGCCGCCGGACGCCTGTTGGCGGAATGGATGGCGGAAGGTTTCGCCACCCTGCCCGCCCCCGGCGCGCTGGTGCCGGTGCCGCTGCACCCCGCCCGCCTGCGCCAGCGCGGCTACGACCAGGCGCTGGAACTGGCCAAGCCACTGGCTCGCACCCTGCAATTGCCCTTGGTCGCCGACGCGCTTGTCCGCGTGCGCGCCACCGCGCCACAATCGGAGCTGGATGCCGAAGCCCGCCAGCGCAATTTGCGCCGCGCTTTCGCGTGTGCGGAAGGCGTTGCGCTGCCGGCGCATGTGGTTCTGATCGACGATGTGATGACTACCGGGGCCACCTTGGAGGCTGCGGCGAAGACGCTACTGCGCGCGGGGGTGACGCGGGTGGATGCGTGGGTATGCGCGCGGGTGCCGTGACCGGGTTGTGCCGGGTCGTCCTTGCCCGCGTGGTTCGGTAGTCGCATGCTAGGGACGGGGAATAGGGGTGGTAGCCGGCGGGTCACAGGGAAGGTGTAGGTTTCGTCGCTGCGTGCGCGTGTTCCCACGGCACCTGTGCGGGCACAGCCCGATGACATGGCGATTTCTGTGCGATCCGGCGCAATCCGCGCCCAACCCAAGGAGTATGTGATGAGTGCAACCCGTTTCCTGGCTGGTGATGTCACCCGTAGTTGGTGGGTGTTCCTGCTGTACGGCATCGCGGCGATCGTTTTCGGGCTGGCGGCGTTGTTCATGCCCAGCCAGACGCTGCGTTTGCTGTTGATGGGTTTCGGCCTGCTGTCGTTGGTGGACGGCGTGGTCAGCCTGTTGAGCATGTTCCGCAAGGACGTGGCGCTGCCGAGTTGGGTATTGGCGGTATACGGCCTGATCTCGATCGGTTTCGGCCTGTGGGTGTTGATGCGTCCGGAACAGTTCGGCACGGTGTTCCTGTGGCTGCTGGCGGCATGGCTGATCCTGGCCGGCTTCGCCCGCGTGTTGTTCGCGGTGATGATCCGCAAGGTGATCGAAGGCGAATGGCTGCTGGCCCTGAGCGGCCTGCTGGCCGTGGCGCTGGGCATCTGGTTCTTCGTCAACCCCAACGTAGGCGTGGTCGCGATTGCGCTGTGGCTGGGCATCGGCGCGCTGATCTACGGCGCGCTGCAGATCTTCGTGGCGCTGCGCTTGCGGAAGTTGCAGAAGGTGGTGGTCTGAAGGTTGTTCGCCCCCGGTCGTTTGGCCGGGGGCGGATTTTTTGATGGACATACGGTGTTAGGGGCTAATGACAGTAGTGCGCGAGTTGATGCCCTCATTATTGACTGGCCTTGCGTACATCTGCCTCGCCGCAATCCTTGCTCTATTTTTCGCGCCCAGCCGATTTTCGCCAAACCCGCTCGCTCTGGCGGGGTTTTATGGTGCCGGGCTGCTTTTCTCGCTTTTGGGCGTTAAAGCTAGTCTTGAGTCCAAGGTGCGACTTGTCACCGGTATTGCCAGTGGATTCGCACTGATTATCTATCTGGCATTACTTGCAGTACCCATCTTGTCGAGTGCAATTATGGGCATGCCTCCTCAAGATTAGCCCCTAAAAATTCATTCATGCCGAACCCGCATCAGGTTCGCCAACTTCGGTTGGTTCTGGGTAATATCCGCTTCTGTGCCTATCCAGTGCGGGTCGGCTTCATTCAGGCGTTAGAGCCCACAGATATGAATGTCGTACATCGGACAGAGTTCTTTCACGATGGTCGAGGGCCGGAGTTGATCTCGGTCCATTTGGCAAAAAACGGCTCACATCTTCTCGCCATCGACTTTCGCAACCCAGATTCAACGCAGGTGCAACACCTCAAGTTCCAGTGCGCACAGACATACATGTTCACGCCTGAAGAGGTCGAGAGCTATGCATTCGCATCTTTTGATTGGGGTGCTACTGAGGGTGGGGCACTCGTTTCACTGGGACGCTCCAGTTGGCTCGACTCATTCAGTCCGGCACACCTTTCTCTCTGCAACCATTTTCGCGTGATGTTCTATGACGAGTTTCTGGACGTTCTATGCGAGAGCATCACTGTGGCTGAAAAGCCCTATGCAAGTGGGCTCTAACAATTCATGCAAGCCGACCCACAGCAATCGTAGCCCCGGTAAGCGAAGCGCACCCGGGGAGCGTGGAGTTTCCGTGTGAGGCCAACCCGGGTGCGCTTCGCTTACCCGGGCTACTTTCTGCAAACCGCTACTGGTTGACCAACCTATTTAGCGTCGTGGTGTCGCGAATCTAAACGCGCATACGAAACGTTTGAGTCGCGTCCCTATCCCCTTGTGGCGCCCGTAGGGTGTGCAGGGTTGAGAGGGACGCTTCAATTTGTTTCCGCCGACGTAGTTGAACCACATCTTCGGCCAGAGAGAGCAAGAGCATCGCGGGCAGGGCCCGCTCCTACAGCTACGATCAGGCGCTCGCGATATTCGCCGCCACGTAATGCGCAGCGATACCAACGAAAATCACCAGGCCGATCCAGTGGTTGTGCTGGAACGCGCGGAAGCACGCCTCACGTTCGCGGTGGCGGGCGATGACGAACTGGTACACCACCAGCATCGCGGTGATGGCCAATGCCGCCCAGTAATAGACGCCTAATTGCGCCTGCCGGCCCAGCATCCACAACGCCATCAACAGCAGCGCATACAAAATCCCTTGCGCTATCAGGTCCATGTCGCCGAACAGGATCGCGGTGGACTTGGAACCCGCGCGGATATCGTCATCGCGATCAACCATGGCGTACCACGTGTCATAGGCCGTGGCCCACACGATGTTGGCGCAATACAGCAACCACGCGATCGCCGGCACCGTGCCCTGCACTGCGGCGAAGGCCATGGGAATGCCCCAGCCGAAGGCCAGGCCCAGGTACACCTGCGGCAGGTAGGTGTAACGCTTCAGGTACGGATAGCTGGCCGCCAACACCAGGCCGATGAAACTCAAATAGATCGTCAGCCGATTCAAGGTCAGCACCAGCGCGAAGGCCGCGAGCATCAGCACCGCGAACACCGCCAAGGCCTCGCGGCCCGACACCACGCCGGTCGCCAATGGACGCCCGCGCGTGCGTTCCACCTTCGGATCCAGCCAACGGTCCGCGTAATCGTTGATCACGCAGCCGGCCGAGCGCGTCAGCCAGACTCCGGCGGTGAACACGAACAATGTCCACAGCGGCGGAATGCCGCCCGAGGCGAGCCACAGCGCCCACCACGTCGGCCACAACAGCAACAGCACGCCGATCGGACGATCGCCGCGCACCAGTTTCCAGTACTGCCCCAGCCGCTCGCGCCAGCGTGGCACGAAGGGGGCGTCATAACGTTCATAACCCATGCCACCAGACTATCAGGCCAGTCAATGCGTTAAAAAGCGGGCTGGAAAGACGCTTCGCCGGTTTGCCGTTAGAATGCGCGTCCCGTGCGCC
>CALCNV010000131.1 GCA_937897645.1 uncultured Lysobacteraceae bacterium | reverse complement strand
CGTCTTGCCGTTGCTGCCTGTGATGGCGATGACTTTGGTGTTGCGGTCGCGCTGCAGGCTGGCCGCGATGCGCGCCAGTGCCAACACGCTGTCGGCAACGATCACCTGCGGCAGTTGCACGTCCACTGCGTGCTCGACCAGCAAGGCGGATGCACCGCGCATGGCGGCGTCGTAGGCATAGTCGTGGCCGTCGAAGCGCTCGCCGCGCACAGCCACGTACAGGCTGTCCGGCAACAGGCTGCGGGTGTCGTTGGTCATTGCATCGATGACGATGTCCTCGCCTTGCAATTCACCACCGGCCCAATGGGCAAGCAGGGACAGTGGAACCGTCTTCATCGACGTTCCTCCAGGCATTGGCGTGCAATCGCGGTGTCGTCGAACGGGTGCTTGATGCCGTCGATTTCCTGGTAGGCCTCATGGCCCTTGCCCGCGACCAGCACGATGTCATGCGGACCGGCCTCGCCAATCGCGAGTGCGATCGCCTTGGCGCGGTCGCGCTGCACGATCACCGCATCGGGATTCGAAAAGCCGGCGAGGATGCCGGCAACGATTGCATCGCCATTCTCGCCGCGCGGATTGTCATCGGTCACGATCACCTGGTCAGCCAGGCGTTCCGCACTGGCAGCCATCTGCGGACGTTTGCCTGCATCACGCTCGCCACCGCAGCCGAACACGCAAACCAAGCGCGCCGATGCATGTTCGCGCAGACTGGCGAGCGCCTGCTCCAATGCATCCGGCGTATGTGCGTAGTCGATCACGACGAGCGGAGCATCACCCTCGCCGCCCAGGCGGTTCATGCGCCCGTGGATGGGCTGCAATCGCGACAGCGTGCGCGCGATTTCGCCGGGCGCATCACCCAACGCATGCAGCACACCAGCCACGGCCAGCAGGTTGTCCACGTTGAAACGACCGAGCAATTTCGACTGGACAGCATGGGGTTCGCCGTCGATGCAGAGGTCGAATGCAATGCCACCGGCATCCAACTGCAACTGCGCTGCGGTCATGGTGGCGGCTTCGGCACCACGCGAACTCAGGCCAATCGCCTGCACGTCCGCCGGCAGCGAGGCCATCAATGCCGAGCCGAACGCATCATCCAGGTTCAATACCGCTGACTTCAAGCCAGGCCAGGCAAACAGGCGCGCCTTGGCCGCGCCATAGCTTTCCATGTCGCCGTGGTAGTCGAGGTGATCGCGCGTCAGGTTGGTGAACACCGCTACGTCGAACTGGACATTGTCGACGCGGCCCTGGTCCAGCGCGTGCGAACTGACTTCCATCGCTACTGCCTTGGCACCGGCATCGCGAAATTGCGCCAGCAACGCATGCGTCTGCAGAACCAGCGGCGTGGTGAATCCGGTTGACACCACCTGCCCGTGCAGGCCGGCACCGAGCGTGCCGATGCTGGCGCAGCGGATGCCGCGCAGGTGCCATGCCTGGGTGAGCAATTGCACCGTGGACGTCTTGCCGTTGGTACCGGTGACGCCGACCGTGCGCATGTCACGCGAGGGACGTGCATGGAATCGATCCGCCATGTCACCCAGGCGTGCGCGCAAGCCGGGCACGGCTATTGCGTCCGGCGGTGCAGGCAAGTCGTGGGGTGCGGGTGGCTCGAACAGGATCGCACTGGCACCCGCTGCCAATGCCTGTTCAACGAAACCGAGCCCATGCGCGCCGAATCCGCCGATGGCGACGAAGGCATCACCCGGTTGGATCATGCGGCTGTCCTGCACCAGTCCACGCACCACCAGGTCGCGGGGCACGTCCACGTCGGGCAACAGGTTGGACAAGGCCATGGCGCGCTTCATTGCAGCACCGCCGGCTCTACGACAGGCTGGGAAATATCAACAGGCGCCGTGACGTTGACCGCTTGCGCAGGCAATGCAGCCACGCGCTTGGCTTCACTTTTTTCCTGTGCGGCGATCCACGTTTCAATATCGTCCGGCGGTACGTCCATGATCCGCAGCGCACCTTCCATCACGTTGTGGAATACCGGTGCAGCCACCAGGCCACCGTAGATGGAACCAGTCGTTGGATTCTCAACCACCACCACCATGGAGAAGCGCGGGTTGTCCACCGGCACTACGCCCGCGAACAGCGCGCGGTAGTCACGTGAGTAGCCACCCGCCTTGGACTTGCGTGCGGTACCGGTCTTGCCCGCCACGTGATAACCCAATATGGCCGCCTGTGTGGCCGTGCCTCCTGGCTCGGTCACGGTCTGCATCATCTTCATGACCTGGTGCGCAATTTCCGGCGAAATGATCTGCTCAGGCTCATTGCGCTGCCCTTTCACGAAGGTCGGTGCTATTGCCCGCCCCTCATTGGCAAGCGTGGCGTAGGCACGCGCAATCTGCAGCGCCGTGGTCGACATGGCATAGCCGTAAGACATGGTCTGTTTGGTCGTGCCGTCCCATATGGCCGGATCAGGCAACTCACCTGCCGCCTCGCCCGGAAACCCGCTGCCGGTCTTGCTGCCATAGCCGAACTTGCGCAGGAACTCGTAGTACTGCCGGTCCGGCACCAAGGCGGCCAACTTCGCCGCGCCCACGTTGGAGCTCTTGCGAATGATGCCGGTGACATCCTGCACGCCGTAGTTGTGCGTATCCGTGGTCCGCCACCTGCCGTTGGGAATCCAGCCCGGCGCGGTGTTGAACTGCGTGGTTGGCGTGACCGCGCCTGCTTCCAGCGCCGCGGCGGCCGTGATTGGCTTGATGGTGGAGCCCGCCTCCATGGTGTCGGTGATCGCCCGGTTGCGGTGGGCATCCGGCTTACCCAGGGAGGCTGCATTCGGATTGAAGGTGGGCAGATTGACCATGGCCAAAACTTCGCCCGTGGTCACGTCCAGCACCACGGCCGAGGCACTGCTGGCGCCGTTGGCGATCATCGTATTACGCAACTCGCGGAACGCGAGGTACTGGATGCGACGGTCAATGCTGAGAGTCAGATCCTTGCCCGGCTGGGCAGACTTGATCAGATCGAGGTTCTCGACAAAGCGACCGCGGTTGTCACGGATCACCTTCTTCACGCCGGGCGTACCGCTCAACCATTCGTCGAATGCCAGCTCCACGCCTTCCTGGCCGCGATCATCGATATTGGTGAAGCCTAGGACGTGTGCCATGGCTTCGCCCTGCGGATAGAAGCGGCGGTACTCGCGCCTGGAATGCACGCCCGGGATACCGTGGGCGAGGATTTTCTTCGCTTCGTCGGGATTGATGCGGCGCTTGAGGTAGTAGAACTCTTTCCCTGCGCGTTGGCTGACACGACTTGTAAGCATGTCCAATGGCTCACCCAGTGCCTTGGCGAGCTCTGGCAGGCGATCAGATGCTTTCAGCAATTCCGTCGGGTCGCAATATATGGATTCCACTGGGGATGACACCGCTACCGGCTCACCGTTGCGATCCGTGATCATGCCGCGAGAAACCGGTATCGGCAGTTCACGAATGAAACGCTGGTTGCCCTGATCCTGGTAGAACTCGCTGTTGACCAGCTGCACGTAGGCGGCACGCCCTACCAGGCTGAAGGAACACAGCACCAGCCCACCCACTACCAAGGCCACCCGGCCACGCAGGTTGAACTGCGCGCGGTTGCGGTTGCGTGGTGCCGGAGCCTTGCCAGTGCCGCTCATGGACGTATCACCACGACGTCGGCCGCTTCCGGGAACTGCATGCCCAGGCGCAGTCGCGCGATCTGGTCGATGCGGTTGCTTTCGGCCACAGTCGCCTGTTCCAGCTGCAGGCGACCGAATTCGATGTTGAGTTCGTCGCGTGACTTTTCCAGCCGCGCCAGCTCCACGAACAGCAAGCGATGCTGGTGGCGCGAATAGACCACGCCAATGGCCGAGGCTATGCAAGCAACGATAAGCACAGCAACGAGGAGCCGGCTCATGCGGCCAGCTCCAGTTTCTCGGCGACCCGCAGCACGGCGCTGCGCGCACGCGGGTTGGCCGATGTTTCAGCGGCGTCGGCGCGCTGCGCGTCGCCAATCATCTTCAACCTGGGCACGAACACATCCAGTTCGGGCAGGCGACGGTTGGCCGGCGGCGCCTTGGCGTGCCCACTGATGAAGCGCTTGACGATGCGGTCTTCCAGCGAGTGGAAACTGATCACGGCGAGTCGTCCGCCAACTTTCAGGCAGGTGAGTGCCGCGTCCAGGCCCGTTTCCAGATCGGCCAGTTCGCGATTGATATGGATGCGGATGGCCTGGAAGCTGCGCGTGGCCGGGTTGATGTCGTGCTTGCCACGGCCCACGACTGCGGCAAGCAGATCCGCCAGGTCAGCGGTACGCGTGAACGGCTTCTCGCTGCGACGCGCGACGATCGCCTTGGCGATGCGGCGGCTCAGGCGTTCTTCGCCATAGGTCCAGAGCACGTCCGCGATCTCGGCTTCATCCGCGCGCGCAATCCACTGCGCCGCGCTTTCGCCGCTGTCCGGATCCATGCGCATGTCCAGCGGGCCGTCCTTGCCGAAGCTGAAACCGCGTTCCGCGACGTCCAGCTGCGGCGATGACACGCCCAGATCAAGCAGGATGCCGTCGAGTCCGGCGGAGGTTGCGTCCCACTGCGCCATGGTGGCGAAGCTGCCGCGCTGGATGGCCACGCGCGCATCGGCTGCGAACGTCTGTTCGGCATGCGCGATTGCATCGGGGTCCTTGTCCATCAGCAGCAGCCGACCTCCCGGGCCGAGTCGTTGCAGCACGCCACGCGCATGCCCGCCGCGCCCGAACGTGCCGTCCAGGTAACTTCCATTCGCTTGA
>CALCNV010000130.1 GCA_937897645.1 uncultured Lysobacteraceae bacterium | reverse complement strand
CAGGCCTTGATCTCGACCAGGCCCTGGCCCACTTCCGGCACTTCCAGCTTGAACAGCTCGATCATGAATTCCGGCGCGGCGCGGCTGATGAACAGTTGCGGGCCACGCGGCTCGGTGCGCACGTCGAACAGGTAGCCACGCACGCGGTCGCCGGCGCGCAGGGTGTCGCGCGGGATGCCCTTGTCCTTGGGGATGAAGGCCTCGGCGTTGCCGCCCAGGTCCACGTAGATATTGCCGCGCTCGGCACGCTTGACGATGCCGGTGACCAGCTCGCCGATGCGATCCTTCCAGGCGTCCACGACCTGGGCACGCTCGGCCTCGCGCACGCGCTGCACGATGACCTGCTTGGCGGCCTGTGCGGCGATGCGACCGAAGTCGGGGTTCTCGATCTGCTCTTCGATGTAGTCGCCGACTTCGGCGCCTTCGCTTTCGTCTTCGGCGTCCATCAGGCGGATCTGGAAGTCCGGGGATTCCATCACTACGTCATCGGCGACGACTTCCCAGCGACGGAAGGTTTCGTATTCGCCGGTCTTGTGGTCGATGGTGACGCGGGTCAGCACTTCCTGGTCGGGGTAGCGCTTCTTGGCCGCCGACGCCAGTGCGGCTTCGATGGCGTCAAAGATCACTTCACGCGGCACGCCCTTCTCATTGGCGACCGCATCCACTACCAGCAACAGTTCCTTACTCATCGTTTACTCCGCGCGCGGCCGCTTGGCCGCCGGTTGGTTGGATTTTGCCTGGCCCGATTGCTTGGGGGCCGGTGTTTTGGAAGCCGATGCCTTGGCCGGTTTTTTCTTGACTGCTTTCTTCGCCGCTTTCTTGGCGGGCGCTGTTTTCTTGGGTGCGACGGCAGCCTTGGCGGCTTTCGCGGCAGCGGCCGGCTTTGCCGGGCCGGCTTTCTTAGGCTGCGGCGCGAACCCCAGCGCCACCCAATCCGGCATGATCTTGGCCTTGTCCACGTTCTCGAACGCCACCGTCATTTCGGCGTTGTCGACCAGGAACACGATGTTGCCGCCTTCGACGCGCACGATGGAACCCTGCAGTCGACGACGACCTTCCTGCGGCAAGCGCAGCGTCGCTTTCACTGATTCACCCTGGTGGCGCACGAAATGCGCAAGGGTGAACAAGGGGCGCTCGATGCCAGGCGACGACACTTCCAGCGTGTAGTTGCCGGTGATGGGGTCTTCCACGTCGAGCTGCGCGGAGACTTCACGGCTGACGGTTTCGCAATCCTCGATGCCGACCATGCGCGTGGCGATCTCGGCCTCGGGCACGTCGATGTACAGGCGCAGCGTGGCACTGCCCGGTGCCGGCAGGTATTCCGCGCCCAACAGTTCCAGGCCCAGGGCCTGCACGGTCGGGGACAGCAGGTTCGCGATTTGTTTTGCCTTGTCGCTCACGTGGTGACGGTTCGCCTGAGATTTGCCAGATTCGAAAAGTGCGGGGAAGACTTGGGAAACAGGAATCCACATTCCGGAAACAACAAAGGGCCCCGATGGGCCCCTTGTCCGATACCACTGGATTCCGGTGTGCAGGCGGGAACATGCGCCTTCACGAGCCCAGGCCCTGGCCGTTAAAAAAGCCTCTGCAAGAGGTTTTCCAAACAAACCGAAAAGCTTGGTAGCGGGGGCAGGATTTGAACCTGCGACCTTCGGGTTATGAGCCCGACGAGCTGCCAGACTGCTCCACCCCGCATCAGAAGCGGAATTATGGTGGCCCGGGGAATGTAATGCAACCCCGGGCTGATCGCGTGCGCTTCATCGAGCAGATCACGTCATGTGGCTGGCGATGCATCCGGTGTTTCGCGAGAGGCTGGTTTGGACGCGGATAAACGCTGAAATGCCGGATAAAGCCAAACCAATATCCGGCTGACATGGGTGCTGCCCTGCCCGCTTGTTGCTGCGTTGCGCTAGCGACTTCGACTCAGGCAAAGGCCAGTTGGCACCACGCGATGATCGGGTTCCAGAAGAAGCCGAGCACCAGCAAGGCCAGTGCATTGACCCCGAACACGATCGGGACCACGCGATCCTTGCGCGGCGGCGGCAATTCGCCAACCGGCTCGTCGAAATACATCACCTTGATCACGCGCAGGTAGTAGAAGCCGCCGATCACCGCGCAGACCACGCCTAGGATCGCCAACCACACCAGGCCCGCTTCCACCGCTGCACCCAGTACCAGCAACTTGGCCCAGAAGCCCAGGAACGGCGGTACGCCTGCCAGCGACGCCATCACGCACAGCACCAGGCCGGCCTGCCATGGATTGCGTGCGTTGAGGCCCTTGAAGTCGTCGATCCTGTCGGCCTCGAAACCCTGCCGCGACAGCACCACGATACTGCCGAACGCTGCCGCGGACATCAGCGCATAACTGATCGCGTAGAACAGCGCCGCCGCATAGCCGCGCTCTTCGCCACCCGCCAAACCAATCAGCAGGAAGCCCACGTGCGAGACCGTGGAATACGCCAGCATGCGCTTCAGGTTGGTCTGGGCGATGGCAATCACGTTGCCGATGATGAGCGAGGCCGCGGCCAGTCCGGCAAGCAGGAGTTGCCATTGCCCGGACATCGGCCCAAGTCCATTTTCCAGCAGGCGGAAAGCCATGCCGAAGGCCGCCAGCTTGGGGCCGGCGCTGATGAACAGCGTGATCGGCGTCGGTGCGCCGTGGTACACGTCAGGCAACCACATATGGAATGGCGCGGCGCCCAGCTTGAAGGCGATGCCCGCGACCAGGAACACGAGGCCGGTCAGCAAAAGCGCCTTGTCTTCCACTTGCACGGACGCCGCATGGATACCCGCGAGATCCAGGGTGCCGGTGGCGCCGTAGACCAGCGACATGCCGTAGAGCAGCAAGCCCGAAGCCAGCGAGCCCAGCACGATGTACTTGATCGCGGCTTCCGACGACAGGCCGTCATCACGATTGAGCGCGACCAGTCCGTACGAACACAGCGCCAGCAATTCCAGCCCCAGGTACACCATCAGCAGGTTGCCGGCCGACACCATCATCATCATGCCGGCCGTGGCCAGCAGCACCAGCACCGGCACCTCGCCCTTGTACAGGTTGCGCTCGCGCAGGTACGGCCATGCATACAGCAGCGACAATGCGCTGACCAGCAGGATCACCACCTTGCTCACGTCGGCCATCACGTCACGTACGAACATGCCGCTGAACACCGTGCCATGTCCGCCCGTGCCGCAGGCGATCATGGCCAGCACCACGCCCAGCACGGCCAGTGCGAGGGCATGGGTGACGACGCGGCGGGAGTCCTCGAGGAACAGGTCCAGCATCAGCAGCGCGAAAGCGCCCGCGATCAGCACCAGCTCCGGCAGGAGCGGCATCAGGTCGGCGGTGGCGGAGAGAGTCGGCGTGGTCATGTTCTTCCTTACAGCTTGCTGTTGGCGAGCTGCATCGCCAGTTGCGCGATCGAGGGCTCCATCAGGTCGGTCAGCGGCTTGGGCCAGATACCAATCGCCAGCACGCCGACGGCAAACACACCCAGCACCAATATCTCGCGGCCATTGATGTCCTTCAGCTCGGCCACGTGCGCGTTGGCCACTTCGCCGTACATCACGCGCTTGACCAGCCACAGCGTGTACGCCGCGCCGATCACCAGCGTGGTCGCCGCGACCAGGGCGATGTAGGGATGCTTCTGGAAGCTGGCCACGATCACCATGAACTCACCCACGAAACCACTGGTGCCCGGCAAGCCCGCGTTGGCCATGGCGAAGAACACGAACAGCACCGCGAACCACGGCATCACGTTGGCCACGCCACCGTAGTCGCGGATCATGCGCGTGTGCATGCGGTCGTACAGCACGCCCACGCAGGAGAACATCGCACCCGAGACGAAGCCGTGTGAAATCATCTGCACCATCGCGCCCTGCAGGCCGAGGCGTGCACCGTCCAGGTTGCCGAAGTCACGGACCATGCCGAAGGAAATGAAGATGCCCAGGGTGACGAAGCCCATGTGCGAGACCGACGAATACGCGATCAGCTTCTTCATGTCGTCCTGCACCAGCGCCACCAGGCCCACGTAGACCACGCCGATCAACGACAGCGTGATCACCAGCCAGGCCCATTCGTGGCCGGCATCCGGCAGGATCGGCAAGGTGAAGCGCAGGAAGCCGTAGCCGCCGATCTTCAGCATGATCGCGGCCAGGATCACCGAGCCTGCGGTCGGCGCTTCCACGTGCGCATCCGGCAACCACGTGTGCACCGGGAACATCGGCACCTTGACTGCGAACGCGACCAGGAAGGCGAAGAACAACCAGGTCTGTTCCTTCGCGTTCAACTGCAGCTGGTACAGGTCGGCGAACTGGAAGCTGCCACCCTTCAGGTACAGGTAGACCAGGCCGACCAGCATCAGCACCGAGCCGAGGAAGGTATAGAGGAAGAACTTCACCGACGCATAGATGCGACGCGGGCCACCCCAGATGCCGATGATCAGGAACATCGGGATCAGCATGGCTTCGAAGAACACGTAGAACAGCATCGCGTCGGTGGCGGCGAACACGCCGATCATCATGCCTTCCAGGAACAGGAACGCCGCGAAGTACTGGCTGACGCGCTTCTCGATCACCACCCAGGCGCCAACCAGCGCCAGCACCGTGGTCAGCGTGGTCAACACGATCAGCGCGATGGAAATACCGTCCGCGCCCAGGTTGTAGCCGATCTTGTAGGCCGGCACCCAGGCGTGCTGTTCGATGAACTGCATGCCGGGGTTGGCCATGTCCACGCCCGTCAACAAGGCGAGGCTGACGACGAAGGTGAGCAGCGCAACCACCAGCGCGGTCCAGCGCGCCGCTTCGGGACGGGTGTTGCCCATCGCAAGGATCAGCGCGCCGCCCAGCATGGGCAACCAGATCAGGATTGAAAGTAGGGGCCAGTTCGACACTTGATTCGTATCCGTCAGGTCAGCGCCAGTACGTCATGAGCACGGCCAGGAGTGCAATCAGGCCGAGGATCATCGCGAAGGCGTAGTGGTAGAGGAAACCCGATTGGGTACGTCGCAACAGGTTGGCAGCCAGGTCGACCAGCTTGGCGCTGCCGTTGACCGCGACGCCGTCGATGACTTTCTTGTCGATGGCGTTGGAGAAATCACCGACCGCCAGGCCGCCGCCGGCAAATCCGCCGATCCACAGGCTGTCCATCCAGTATTTCTTGTCGAGGATGTTGGCGAGGAAGGCACCGACGCGGCTGTTGCGCAGGCGTGCTGGCCACTCGGGCGACAACCAGACGTAAAGGACAGTCGCCGCAACAAAGCCAGCCAGCGCAAGCCAGAACGCCGGCATGGTCATGCCATGCAGCGCGAACTTCACGGGCCCGTGGAACTCCTCGCCCAGTTGGGCCACCGTATCGCGTGCCGGATCGAGGAAGTTGATCGCGCCGCTGAAGAAGTTCAGCGCCTGCCCCGGAATGCCGGCTTCGGCATGGTGGCCATTCCAAGTGGTGCCGAACAACATCGGCCCGATGGTGAAGAAACCGATCAGCACCGACGGAATCGCCAGCAGGATCAGCGGCACCGTCACTACCCAAGGGGATTCGTGCGGCTCATGCGCACCATTGTGGCCGTGGTCGTCGTGCGCATGGTCGGTGTGCGCATGCTCGCCATGGGCGTGCTTCTCAGGGGCGTGATCGTCATGCGCGTCGTGGCCGTGACCATGATCCGCATGGGCGTCGCGGAAACGCTCCTTGCCATGGAAAGTCAGATACAGCAGGCGGAAGCTGTAGAAGCTGGTGACGAATACCCCGCCCAGTACCGCCCAGTAACCGTAGGTCGCGATCCAGTTGCCGCCCTCGTGCGCGTGGTGCGCCGCGGCTTCGATGATGGTGTCTTTCGAATAGAAACCGCTGAAGAACGGCGTACCGACCAACGCCAGCGTACCGATCCACATGGTCACGAAAGTGATCGGCATGTACTTGCGCAGGCCGCCCATCTTGCGCATGTCCTGCTCGTGGTGCATGGCGATGATCACCGAGCCGGCACCCAGGAACAGCAGCGCCTTGAAGAACGCGTGCGTCATCAGGTGGAACACCGCCGCCGAGTAGGCCGACACGCCCAGCGCCACGGTCATGTAACCAAGCTGCGACAGCGTGGAATACGCGACCACGCGCTTGATGTCGTTCTGCACGATACCGATCAGGCCGGTGAAGAAGGCCGTGGTCGCGCCGATGAAGAGCACGAAATTCAGCGCAGTCTCCGACAATTCGAACAGAGGCGACATGCGCGCCACCATGAAGATGCCGGCGGTGACCATGGTCGCCGCGTGGATCAGGGCCGAGATCGGGGTCGGGCCTTCCATCGAGTCCGGCAGCCACACATGCAGCGGCACCTGCGCCGACTTGCCCATCGCGCCGATGAACAGGCAAATGCAGATGA
>CALCNV010000129.1 GCA_937897645.1 uncultured Lysobacteraceae bacterium | reverse complement strand
GCCGAAATGGACGCCGGCTTCCAGCATCTGGCGCATGGTGACTTGGGGCATTGCAATGACTCCTGATAAGGAACCGGCCGCCAGCGTTGGGTAAAGGCGGTTGCCTGCCGCAGGTGCGGCAGGACGATGGTTCCGGGGTTGGGCCTCCCTGTTGCTTCCGTGTCCGAACCCCTTGATTCGCATGGAAGAATCCATCGGATCTCGAGGCACCCCGGCACGGGTCATGGCAGCAGGTGTGTATTCGCCGGTGTCGTCCGGCGTGGACGGTCTTGTGGGCTGGGCCCGACAAAGCCGCGGAATTATAGCTGGAACAACGAGTTGCCTACAACCCAAAGGGTGGCTGGGGCTGATTCAGTCATGAAATGGGCGATAATCGACCCATGGCCATCCATCTCAAGACCCCCGAAGAACTCGACCGCATGCGCGTCGCCGGCCGCCTGGCCGCCGAAGTGCTGCAGGTCGTGGCCCCGTACGTGAAACCCGGCGTGACCACCGCCGAGCTGGACAGGGTCTGCCACGACCACATCGTGAACGTGCAGAAGGCGATACCGGCGAACGTGGGCTACAAAGGGTTCCCGGCCACCGTCTGTACTTCGGTCAACAACGTCATCTGCCACGGCATGCCCAGCGAGGGCAAGGTCCTGAAGGAAGGCGACACCATCAACATCGACGTCACCGTGATCAAGGACGGCTGGCACGGCGACACCAGCCGCATGTACTACGTGGGCACCCCGTCGGTCATGGCCAGGCGCCTGGTGGAAGTCACCCGCGAAGCCATGTTCCGTGGCATCCGCACGGTCAAGCCCGGTGCGACCCTCGGTGACGTGGGCCATGCGATCCAGTCGTATGCGGAAAGCGAACGCTTCAGCGTGGTGCGCGAGTACTGCGGCCACGGCATCGGCAAGATCTACCACGATGAACCACAGGTGCTGCATTACGGCCGTCCCGGCGACGGCGTGGTGTTGAAGCCGGGCATGACCTTCACCATCGAACCGATGATCAACGAAGGCACGCGCTACACCCGCCTGCTACCCGACGGCTGGACGGTAGTCACCAAGGACCGCAAGCTCTCCGCGCAGTGGGAACACACCGTCGCGGTCACCGAGGACGGCGTGGAAATCCTGACCCGCGTGCCCGGCGACGACAACGACCTGTGAGCAATCCTGCCGCCGCGAACGACACCGCGACGCGCATGCCGCAAGGCCAGGATGACGCGACATGGTCGGCGCAGGCGCGTGCATCGCTCACTGCCACCGACGCCAAGCTCGCACGTCGTTTCGACCAGGGTGACGAAGTCGATCGACTGGTCGCCTTGCGTGCACGCGCCGCGGACCATTTGCTGAAGGAAGCCTGGGCGCGCTGCATGTCGGCCGACACGGCGCTGGCGCTGTTTGCCGTCGGCGGCTACGGGCGCGGTGAATTGTTTCCGCAGTCCGACATCGATCTGCTCGTCCTCGCCGACGCCGACGCCCAGCAGGCGCAGCACCCGGCATTGGCGCGATTCTTCGCCATGCTCTGGGATGTCGGCCTGCCCATCAGCCATGCCGTGCGTTCGCCCGGCGAGTGCACCGAAGCGGCGTCGGACCAGACCGTGCTCACCGCGCTGATCGAATGGCGAGCCTTGTGCGCTGACGAAGCCGCGCAAGAAAAACTGGTCGCTTCGATCGGTCCGCAAAAGGTGTGGCCCGCGCGCGATTTCTTCGTCGCCAAGCGCGAAGAGCAGCGCATGCGCCACGCACGCTTCGGCGACACCTCCGAGAACCTGGAGCCCAACATCAAGGACGGCCCCGGCGGATTGCGTGACCTGCACACCTTGGGCTGGATGGCGCTGCGTACCTTCGGCGTGCGCGAACTGGAGCCGCTGGTCGGCCTGGGCCACCTTGGCCCTGACGAAGCCGTGGCACTCGCCCGCGAGCGTCGCGCGCATGGACGGTTGCGTTACGGCTTGCACCTGGTGGCCAAGCGCCCGGAAGAGCGACTGCGTTTCGATTACCAGCGCACGCTGGCCGAGCGCTTGGGTTTTCCCGACGACGAGGAAACCCTGGGCGTCGAGAAGATGATGCAGGGTTTCTACCGCAGCGCAGCCATCGTGCGTCGCATCAGCGACCGCCTGTTGCAGCGCTTCGAGGAACAGTTCGACGGCGAGGCGCTACCCGAGCCATTGGACGATGCCTTCGCCCTGCGTCGCGGCTATCTCGCCGCGCGCGATCCGGCCTGGCCGCAGGCGGATCCAGCGCAGGTATTTGCCCTGTTCGCGATGTGGGCGGCGCATCCCGAAGTGCGCGGGCTGCATTCGCGTACGGCACGCGCATTGGCCGAATCGCTGACCAGGCTGCCTGCCTACGAAAAGGCGACGGCGGTGCCGCGCGAGGCGTTCATGGCCTTGATGCGCATGCCGCGCGCAGTGGAGACGTTGACCCGCATGGCCCGGCTCGGCGTATTGGGGCAGTGGATCCCGGCCTTCGCACGCGTCTCCGGGCGCATGCAGTTCGATCTGTTCCATGTGTACACCGTGGACCAGCACACCTTGATGGTGCTGCGGAACATCGCGGCGTTTTCGTCCGGCAGCGATGATGAGCGCTTCTCCATCGCGCATGAAGTCTGGCCGCGCCTGCGCAAGCCGGAACTGCTGCTGCTCGCGGGTCTGTTCCACGACATCGCCAAGGGGCGCGGCGGCGACCATTCCGAACTGGGTGCAGTGGATGCGCGCGAGTTCTGCGCGGCGCATGGAATCAGCGATGCGGATACCAACCTGGTCGCATGGCTGGTAGAACAGCACCTGCGCATGTCGGTGACCGCGCAGAAGCAGGATATTTCCGATCCCGAGGTGATCCACCGCTTCGCAGCGCTGGTCGAGGACCGCGAGCGCCTGGATTACCTGTACCTGCTTACCTGCGCCGACATCGCCGGCACCAGCCCCAAGCTGTGGAATGCGTGGAAGGATCGCCTGCTCGCCGATCTCTATTTCGCCACGCGCCGCGTGCTGCGCGAAGGACTGGAACAGCCGATTGCCGCCGATGCGCGCATGCTGGAAGCGCGTGAATCCGCGCGCGCGCTGATGGCGGTGCAGGGCTTCGATGCCGCGACCGCCGATGCACTCTTCACCATCATGCCGGACGAAGGTTTCCTGCGTTTCCGCCCGGAACAGATTGCATGGCAGGCCAGCGCGCTGCGCAATGTCGCCGCAGGTGAAACGCGCGTGCGCGTGCGCCGTATCGCCCACGATGGCAATGCGCTGGAAGTGTTCGTGCACTCGCCGGACCGCAGCGGGCTGTTCGCAGCCATCCTCGCAACGCTGGATCGCATGGGCTATGGCATCCACCAGGCGCGGGTGCTGGACGGGCCGGGCGGCACCATCTTCGACACCTTCGAAGTGCTACCGGCCGACAGCTACGCCAGCTCGGATCCGGCTGAAGTGGAAGCCGGCCTGCATGCAGCGCTGGAAGGGCCGCTGGATGCCGTGCGTACTTCGCGCCGCGCCATGCCACGCCAGCTCAAGCATTTCCGCTTCGCGCCGAGGATAGAATTCGGCACCACGCCCGATGGTCGTCGCACCCTGCTTGGACTGGTGGCGCCGGACCGCCCCGGCTTGCTGTCCGACGTGGCGCAAGTGTTGCGCAAGCAAGGCCTGAACGTGCATGACGCGCGCATCGCCACGTTCGGCGAACGTGCGGAAGACCTGTTCCAGATCACCGACGTGGATGGCATGCCACTGTCGGAAGCAACCCAGGGCGCACTGCGTGATGCCTTGCGTGCCAGTTTCGAATCCACTCCTTGACCCCCGGAATCCGAGTTAGATGACCAGCCAGACACATGACACGTCCGCCCTGAAAGCCATGATCGAAAGCGCGTTCGAGCGCCGCTTGGATCTGGATCCGGAGGAAATCGAGATCACGGTGAAGCCGGCCGTGGAGCAGGTCGTTCTCGGTCTGGAAGCAGGCCGCCTGCGCGTGGCCGAGCCCGGTGAAGCAGGCCAGTGGAAAGTCAACGAGTGGTTGAAAAAATCGGTGCTGCTGTATTTTCGCGTCAACGACATGGCGGTCATCGATGCGCATCCGGCCCCGTTCTGGGACAAGGTCGAGTCGCGTTTCGCAGGCTATGACGCCGCGCGCTTCCGTGAAGCAGGCGTGCGCGTGGTGCCGGGCGCGGTCGCACGGCGTGGCACGTTCCTCGGCAAGGATGTGGTGCTGATGCCCAGCTTCGTTAACATCGGCGCGCATGTGGGCGAAGGCACGATGGTGGATACCTGGGCCACGGTGGGCTCCTGCGCGCAGATCGGCAAGCATTGCCATCTATCTGGCGGCGTCGGCATCGGTGGCGTGCTGGAGCCGCTGCAGGCCTCGCCGACCATCATCGAAGACCATTGCTTCGTGGGCGCGCGTTCGGAAGTGGTAGAAGGCGTCGTCGTCGGCCATCACAGCGTGATCGGCATGGGCGTATTCCTGGGCCAGTCGACGCGCATCTACAACCGCGCGACCAAAGAGGTTTCCTACGGCTACGTGCCGCCGGGCAGCGTGGTGGTATCGGGTTCGCTACCGGCCGAGGATGGCTCGCACTCGCTGTACTGCGCGGTGATCGTAAAGCAGGTGGACGAGAGGACACGCTCGAAGACTTCGATCAATGAGTTGTTGCGGGGTCTGGCGGATTGAAAATATCTCTTCTCCCATCGGGAGAAGGTGGCGCGAAGCGCCGGATGAGGGTACGGCGTAGTCCATGGCGTTTGCGCCACCGTACCCTCACCCCAACCCCTCTCCCGATGGGAGAGGGGCTTCTTTGGATGGCAGGACCAACATGACTACGCTCTACGGCCTCAAAAACTGCGACACCTGCAAGAAGGCCAGCAAGTGGCTGGATCGCTTCAACGTGCCATATACCTTCATCGACTACCGCGACAATCGTCAGCCGGCTGAGACGCTGATGGAATGGGCCGGGCAGGCGGGTGGATGGGATGCGCTGATCAACAAGTCATCGACCACCTGGCGGCAGTTGCCGGACAACCGCAAGACGCCGGGTTCCGATGCGGAGTGGAAGTTGCTGCTCAAGGAATACCCACAGCTGATCCGTCGCCCGGTGGTGGTCACCGATGACGGCGTGGTGACGCAGGGTTTCAGTGACAATGGCTTCAAGCAGCGTTTCGGGATTGAAAAATGACGGATGTCGTCGCGCTGACCAGTGAACTGATCCGCCGTCGCTCGGTGACGCCCGAGGATGCGGGCTGCCAGGCATTGATTGCTGGTCGTTTGACGCAGGCGGGCTTCCATTGCGAACACCTGCGCTTCGGTGACGTGGACAACCTGTGGGCCACGCACGGCAGCGGACAACCGGTGCTGGTGTTGCTCGGCCATACGGACGTAGTACCTCCCGGCCCTGCAGAAGCATGGGCGAGCGATCCTTTCGAGCCCACTATTCGCGACGGCGTGTTGTACGGACGCGGCGCGGCCGATATGAAGGGTAGCGTCGCTGCGTTCACGATTGCGCTTGAACAGTTTGTTGCCGCACATCCACGACACGCAGGCACGGTCGCCTTGCTGGTGACTTCCGATGAAGAAGGCGATGCCATCGATGGCGTGCGTCACGTGGCCAAACTGTTCCGCGAGCGGAGCCAGACGATTGACTGGTGCATCACTGGCGAGCCTTCCTCCACGAACAAGCTCGGTGACCTGCTGCGCGTCGGTCGTCGCGGCAGCCTGTCGGGTACGCTGACCGTCAAGGGCGTGCAAGGCCATGTGGCGTATCCGCAAAAGGCGCGCAACCCGATCCATCAGGCCGCTGCCGCGCTTGCCGAATTGACTTCAAGGCATTGGGACGACGGTTATGAGAGCTTCCCGCCGACCAGCTTGCAGGTGTCCAACATCAACGCAGGGACCGGTGCCAACAACGTGATTCCCGGCGAAATGCAGGTGCTATTCAACCTGCGCTACAACCCGCATTGGGATGCGCCTGGGCTGGAAGCCGAAGTCACTGCGCTGCTCGATCGCCACAAGCTCGAGTACGTGCTGCGCTGGCATCGCAGCGGCGAGCCGTTCTATACGCCGGAAGGACGGCTGCGCAGCGTCGCACGCGAGGTGCTGGCCGGGTTCGCAGGCGTGCCGCCGGAAGAGAGCACGGGCGGCGGCACCTCGGATGCCCGCTTCATCGCGCCATTGGGTGCGCATTGCATCGAGATCGGGCCGGTCAACGCGAGCATCCACCAGGTGGATGAGAACGTGCGCGTGGCTGACCTGGAGGCGTTGCCTGCGCTTTACCTCAAGCTGGTTGAGAAGTTGCTGGTGTAACTGTTGCAATGCGTCATCGTGCCGGGTTAGTGTCGCCCCATGATCCTTGTCCGTCCGCTTGCCGCCAATAATTCAAACCGCAGCAACAATGCGCGCGTGAATAATCGTGCGCAGCCAATGCGGGTCTGCGACTAGGCAAAACAGTACAAGCCGAATCAACAGTAAACCCGCATCGAGAGATGCGGGTTTTTTTATTTTCGATCACACAAGTCAAACCTCCACGGAGTTTCCCCATGTGTTCCATCTTCGGTATTTTCGGCCTGCAAGCAGGCGATGACCTGCAGGGCCTGCGACGCCAGTCGCTCGAACTTTCACAGCGGCAGCGGCATCGTGGCCC
>CALCNV010000128.1 GCA_937897645.1 uncultured Lysobacteraceae bacterium | reverse complement strand
CAACGCGGGAATAGCTCAGTTGGTAGAGCACGACCTTGCCAAGGTCGGGGTCGAGGGTTCGAGTCCCTTTTCCCGCTCCAGTTTCACGACAGAACCCCGTACGCGGGGTTTTGTTTTGTGGGGCGCTACACTAGGCACGTCTGACGTGCCCACGCAGCGCACAGTCACCGGCCTGGTGGCAGAGTGGTTATGCAGCGGCCTGCAAAGCCGCGTACGCCGGTTCAATTCCGACCCAGGCCTCCATCATCGGCACACGCCGGTGTGTTGATCGAAAGCGCCCGCCATCGCGGGCGTTTTTCGTTGGTGGGCCGTATCATCGTCCGCGCCCGCTACAGTCGGGCGGCTATCCCCGCCCGGGTGGCGAAATTGGTAGACGCATCAGACTTAAAATCTGCCGGGGGCAACCCCATGCCGGTTCGATTCCGGCTCCGGGCACCACTGCCAGCCTTCGGGACGGCCTGACACCACGCGAGGACCGCAATGAGCCGCTACCTGGCCTATGGATTGAGCATCGCGATGACCGTGCTGTCGTTGCTGCTGGTGCTGCGGTGGCCGGCGTGGGGCTGGGGCGTGGTGGTGTTTGGCGGGCTGGCGCTGCTGGGCACCGTGGACATGCTGCAGAAGCGCAGCACCTTGCGCCGCAACTATCCCATCCTTGCGCACTTCCGCTACGGGCTGGAGTCCGTGGGCCCGGAGATGCGCCAGTACTTCATCGAAGGCGACACCGCCGAGGTGCCGTTTTCGCGCCAGCAGCGCGCGCTGGTCTACCAGCGTGCCAAGGGCGTCAACGACGTGGTGCCGTTTGGCAGCCAGCAGGGCGTGTACAGCCTTGACTACGAATGGCTGAACCATTCGATGGCGCCCTTGCACCTGGAATCACACGATTTCCGCATCACCATCGGCAGCGAATCCGCGCAGCCGTATTCGGCCAGCGTGTTCAATATTTCGGCGATGAGTTTCGGCTCGCTGTCGGCCAATGCCATCCGCGCGCTCAATGCAGGCGCCAAGCGTGGCGGTTTCTACCACGACACCGGCGAGGGCTCCATTTCGCCGTACCACCGTGAACCTGGCGGTGATCTTGTCTGGGAAATCGGCTCCGGTTACTTCGGCTGCCGCAACGACGACGGTAGTTTCAGCGAGGCGCGTTTCGCGGAGAATGCCGCTACGCCGCAAGTGAAGATGATCGAGATCAAGCTGTCGCAGGGCGCCAAGCCTGGCCATGGCGGCGTGTTGCCGGCGGCCAAGGTCAGTGCGGAAATCTCGGCCACGCGCGGCGTGCCGATGGGCGTGGACTGCGTGTCGCCGGCGCGGCACTCGGCGTTCTCCACGCCGGTGGAACTGCTGCAGTTCGTGGCGCGCCTGCGCGAGCTCTCCGGCGGCAAGCCGACGGGGTTCAAGCTGGCCATCGGCCATCCATGGGAATGGTTCGGCATTGCCAAGGCCATGCACGAGACGGGCATCCTGCCGGACTTCATCGTGGTGGACGGCGCGGAAGGCGGCACCGGCGCGGCGCCGGCGGAGTTCATCGACCACGTGGGCGTGCCCATGCACGAGGCGCTGATGCTGGTGCACAACACGCTGATCGGGCTGGACCTGCGCGAGCGCATCCGCATTGGCGCGGCGGGGCGCATCACCAGTGCGTTCGACCTGGTGCGGACCATGGCGATGGGCGCGGACTGGTGCAATGCGGGTCGCGGTTTCATGTTCGCGCTGGGCTGCATCCAGGCGCAGAGTTGCCACAACGACAAGTGCCCGACCGGCGTGGCCACGCAGAATCCGCGGCGCTGGCAGCACTTGGACGTGGCCGACAAGTCGGTGCGGGTGCAGCAGTACCACGACAATACGCTGAAGGCGCTGCGTGACCTGCTGGGTGCGGCGGGGCTGGAGCATCCGCGCCAGTTGGGGCCGGAACACATCCTGCGGCGGGTGTCGGCGGTGGAGGTGCGTTCGCTGGCGGCGCTGTACAACTACCTGGAGCCGGGGGAGTTGCTGGACCGGGTGCCGTCGCATGCGGTATTCCGCGGGTTCTGGGCGGAGGCGCGCAGTGATTCGTTCGCGCCGCCGGCGCGGGTGGCCGCTTTGCGGGAGAGCAAGTCGCGCTAGGCGGGGCAGGGGAAGGCCGGGTTTGACCAAAATGGCTTCGACCTTTACCATTTGCGGCCCGATTGACCCCAGTTTCGGGCGGTTAGCTCAGCGGTAGAGCATTGCCTTCACACGGCAAGGGTCGCAGGTTCGAACCCTGCACCGCCCACCAAGAGAATCCTAGAAAATTAGGTGTTTGCGACGAAACCGGCCTAGTGCCGGTTTTTTCATGGGAGCATGGCGGGAGCAATGGCAATAGAAACTCAATTGTAGATAGACAACAGCTGGCCTTTTCGGAAGTCTGCCGCCCTGTGCCTGTCCGATACTTGCTCTAAGCTGCAAGAAACTGGGGAGAATTTGAACAGACATGAACATCATGACCGCCGTCCAGCACCCGCTAGTGCTTTTCATACTTGGCTGTCTAGTGACTTATGTGTTCCACCGTTTGCAGAAAAATCATCGGCGAATTAGCTATCAGAGTTCCGACACCATCGTCATAGACCCACGGATCAGCGAAGAAGAGAACTTGCTTGAAGTTAGATATGGGGGGGACGTTGTTCCACAAGTAACCCGTACCGTAATCAGATTCTGGAACTCTGGCACCGAAACAATAGATGGAAATGATGTTTCGGGAGCCGATCCTTTTCGGTGGCAGCTGCCAGAAAACGCAGCTTTCCTTGCGTTAAATGTAGACCGCACAACTCGCGCAGCGAATCTCATATCCATTGAAAAAAATGGCAACAATCTACTTCTGAAGTTTGATTTTCTTGATCCGTATGATGGCGCGACTATTTCCATTCTTCATACGGCAGTTGTCAGCAACTCTAGCCTCAGAGGAACAATTAAAGGGATGAGAGGGAAGATTAGTTCTCAAGGCGGAATTAGTGAGATTCCAAATTTTCCGCCGATGGGAAGAATGCCTGAGAAAAGCAACAAAAGCGGCATCAGAAGATGGATTGGTCGCGCCTTCGCGCTGGGTGTGTTCCTTGCGACTCTATTTGGAATTGCGTATGCCCTCGCAGGATTCTTTCCAGATTACTTCCTCGACAATATCCCTTACATCGTTAGCGAAGAACCCAGCGCCCCAGAGGTTGTTCGTGGAAAGATAAACATTGCTATCGTGCTCAAAGGATTGCTATTTACGGTCTTCTTCGGACTCATTAGCGCTGCGATAGTCTCTAATTGGAGGAATAAGCCCCCTACAAAGCTCAGGCTTGATTCATAGAGTTCCGAAGGTCAAACCTAGATCATCATCACTAACGATTCTGGTGCGACCAGCGGAACCGCTGCGGTACCGCCCACGCCCACGGCCATTGCCAGCCCGCGTAGGGCGGAACCCGCGCAGCGGATTCCGCCGCATGTGCCCAAGTTGAGGCGGTCTCATCTGTCCACCACATTCGGCGGAATCGCCTGTGGCGTTTCCGCCCTACGTTGGTTTCCCTAGGTAGAGGTAGAAGCAACATCAAGATCAAAGGCACCCCTCCTCAATCCTCCCCTGCTTCGCAAGGGAGGAGGCAAAAGCTGGTCTACCTGTCTTTGTAGATCCGAGCTTGCTCGGATGCTTTTGATCCTGTGCGAAAAGCTCAGAGCAAGTTTCGCTGTTGAAAGCCGCTATGCTCTGGCCGGGCTACGTCACAAGACCAACAATTGGAGAGCAGGATGGCATCGATGGTTTCCGCTGGCTTTGTCGCCATTGCCACCCTATTCGCGAGTGCGGGATTGCAGGCGCAGTCGATGCGGCCGTTCCTCGACTTCAAGACAGCGGACGCGATCCGCGACCATTGCCTGGCCAATGCCGAACAGGCTGGCGAAACAGTCGCCGTTGCAGTTTTCGACGGCGGTGGCGACTTGATCAGCTTCTCCAACCATGGTGCCTCGCCGGCGGCTGCTGCCTTGGCACAGTGGAAGGGACGCTCTGCCGCGGTCTACCGGAGTTCGACACGCGACACCGCTACATGGAACACGCCGACGGCACCGATGATTGCAACGATGGAAGGCGGTGTGCCCCTCTTTACGCGTGACGGCACGGCGATCGGCGGGATTGGCGTTTCCGGTGCGTCATCAGCGTTCGATGCCGACTGCGGAACCAGAGCGGCAGCGGCGGCGGGTCTGATGGTTTCGCGCCCGGAGCCCAAGAACCCGTAGCATCGTTCGTGTGGTCGGTCTCGCGATTGATGCCGTTCGCTGCGCTCACCACATCCTGCGAAAGCGGGTTCCAATGAACGGAACCGGCAATGCGCTGCATGGATCTGCCAACCACGCACCAGTTTGCAGCCATCCAGCGAATGACAGCCTGTCACCCGTTGCCTAAACTCACCATTCCGACTTCCCGGCGCTTGGGCGGGTTGCGGAACACGCCAGCATGTCGGTGCTGGATCAATGAACACTTTCGTTTGCATTCCATGGCGCCATTAGCGCTGCGGGATGCGTAACCAACCTTGGGGGTTGGACATGCGCTCGCTCAACGTACTGCTTCTTCTTGGCGTGGCTTTCCTGGCCGGCTGTGGGAACAAATCCACGCAAGCCACCGACAGCAAAGTCGTCGCGACTCCCGAAGTGGCCCAATCCGCTGCTGACACTTCAGCAGCACCCGCATCGACGGCATCGACGCCACCACCGACTGTCCTGTTCCGCAACGTCCGCATCTTCAACGGCGTCGATCCCGACCTGCAGCCCGCCCGCAACGTACTCGTTCGCGGCAACCGCATCGCCCAGATCAGCGAATCCGACATCGCCACCGAAGCCGGCACCACCGTCATCGACGGCACCGGCCGCACGCTGATGCCCGGCCTGATCGACATGCATTGGCACACCATGGCCGTGCGGCCCAACATCGCCGTGGCCATGTCATCGACGGCCGGCTACCTGAACCTCATGGCCGGTGCCGAAGCCTCCGACACCCTGCAGCGCGGCTTCACCACCGTGCGCGACCTGGGCGGCGCTTCGTTCGGCCTGAAACAGGCGATCGATGAAGGCTGGCAGGCTGGCCCGCGCATCTATCCCTCCGGCGCCATCATCAGCGTCACCGGTGGCCACGGCGATTTCCGCAGCCGGCTCGAATTGCCGCGCACGCTGGGCGCACCCATGGCCCATACCGAAGCCATGGGCGACACCATGATTGCCGACAGCCCGGATGAAGTGCGCGCGCGTGTCCGCGAACAACTGATGCAGGGCGCGTCGCAGATCAAGCTTACGGCGGGTGGTGGTGTGTCTTCCCCGCACAGCCCGCTGGATGTCGCCACCTTCACCCTGGAAGAACTGCGCGCCGCCGTGGAAGCCGCCAACAACTGGGGCACCTACGTCACCGCGCATGCCTACACGCCGCAGGCCATCGAGCGCGCCATCGAAGCGGGCGTGCAGTGCATCGAGCACGGCAACCTGATGGATGACGCCACCGCAAAGCTGATGGCGGACAAAGGCATCTGGCTGAGCATACAGCCGTTGCCGGACGAGTTGCTCCAGGCCTTCCCGGTTGGCTCCAGCGAGCACACGCGTGGCCTGGAAGTACTGGCCGGCACCGACCGCGCCTACCAGCTGGCGAAGAAATACAAACTCAAGACGGCCTTCGGCACCGACGTGCTGTTTTCCGCCGCGCTCGCGCGTCGCCAGGGCCAACTGCTGACCACGTTGACCCAGTGGTACACGCCTGCCGAAGCCCTGATCATGGCCACCAGCAAGAACGCCGAATTACTCGCCCTGGCCGGGAAGCGCAACCCGTATCCCGGTAAGTTGGGCGTGGTGGAAGAGGACGCGATTGCCGACCTGCTGCTGGTGCAGGGCGATCCGCTGGCGGATATTTCACTCATTGCGAACCCGCAGCAGAACTTCCGCGTCATCCTCAAGGACGGCCGCATCTACAAGAACACGGTTCCCTGAGCGAACGCTCAACAACCATAAGCCGCATAGGGCGGGCTCAAGCCCGCCGCCCGCCGCCCG
>CALCNV010000127.1 GCA_937897645.1 uncultured Lysobacteraceae bacterium | reverse complement strand
GGTGCGGACCTGATCACGATTTCCGGGCATGACGGCGGCACCGGCGCGAGCCCCTTGAGTTCGATCCGCTACGCGGGCGTGCCGTGGGAACTGGGCGTGGCCGAATCACACCAGGCGCTGGTGGCGAACCAGTTGCGCGACCGCACCGTGCTGCAGACCGACGGCGGCTTCAAGACCGGACTGGACGTAGTGAAGGCGGCGCTGCTGGGCGCGGACAGTTTCGGTTTCGGCACTGCGCCGATGATCGTGCTGGGCTGCAAGTACCTGCGCATCTGCCACTTGAACAACTGCGCCACCGGCGTGGCCACGCAGGATGATCACCTGCGTGCCAAGCACTTCACCGGCTTGCCGGAGCGCGTGGAGAATTTCTTCCGCCTGCTCAGCGAGGAAGTACGGCAGTGGCTGTCCTACCTGGGCGCACGTTCGCTGGACGAAATCGTCGGCCGCACTGACTTGCTGCAACAGCTTGAAGTTTCACCGCGGCCCGGCGTGCATGTCGACCTGTCGCGCCTGCTCAAGCATGTGCATCAGGACAGCGGACATTGTTCGGCGCAACGCCTGTACGAATCGCCGGACAGCCTGGCCACGCAGCTTGATGGATTGATGGCGAAACCCATCGCGGAAAAATCCGGCGGCGAACAGCGCTTCCTGATCCACAACACGGACCGCAGTATCGGCACGCGCCTGTCCGGCACCATTGCACGGACACATGGCAACCACGGCATGAACGACGCGCCGCTCAACCTGCGCTTCCGTGGCACCGCCGGCCAGAGCTTCGGCGCATTCAATGCCGGCGGCCTGTTGATGGAACTGGAAGGCGAAGCCAACGACTACGTGGGCAAGGGCATGGCCGGCGGCCGCCTGGTGGTGCGTCCACCGCGCGGCGCACGTTTCGAGGCACGCAATACCGCGATCCTTGGCAACACTTGTTTGTATGGCGCGACCGGGGGCGAACTGTTCGCGGCGGGCCGCGCGGGCGAACGTTTCGCGGTGCGCAACTCCGGCGCACTCGCGGTGATCGAAGGCGCAGGCGACCACTGCTGCGAATACATGACCGACGGCATCGTGATGGTACTGGGCCGCACCGGCCTGAATTTCGGCGCGGGCTTCACCGGTGGCCTGGCCTACGTGCTGGACCTGGACCGCGATTTCGTGGATCGCTACAACCACGAACTGATCGACATCCACCGCGTGTCGCCGGAAGGTTTCGAAAGCCATCGCCAGCACCTGCATACGCTGATCACGCGCCACCGTGAGCTGACCGGCAGCATCTGGGCACAGCAGATCCTGGACGAATTCCGCGACTACGTAGGCAAGTTCTGGCTGGTGAAGCCGAAGGCGGCGAGTTTGGATTCGTTGACGGAATCGTTGAGGCGGGCGGCGTGAGGGGCAGGAATGAGTGGAGAGGAGTGAGAAGTGAGCGCCTCTCCGTGGAGTCGTTCCCGGCCTTCATGTCGCTTCCACTCACTTCTCACTCCTCACTTCTTAATGGAAGGAGTGAGCGAAGAGGAGTGAGAAGTGAGCGCCTCTCCGCCCACCCGTCCCGCCTACGCAGTTGCTTTTACTCACTTCTCACTCCTCCACACTCACTCCTCGCCTTATGAGCCGCAAGCAAGTCTTCCAGTTCGTCGAACTTCCCCGCCAGATGCCGCAGCGCATTCCGCTGGAGCTGCGCACCAATGGCGACTGGGGCGAGATGTACGGCAAGTTCGCCTTGCCCGAGGCGCAGCACCAGGCCGGGCGTTGCCTGGATTGCGGGAACCCCTACTGCAGTTGGAAGTGCCCGGTGCACAACGCCATCCCGCAGTGGCTGCAGCTGGTGCAGGAAAACCGCATCGACGAAGCCGCCGCGCTGTGCCACACCACCAATCCGCTGCCGGAAATGTGCGGCCGCGTATGCCCGCAGGATCGCCTGTGCGAAGGCAGCTGCACGCTGGAGGACGGCTTTGGTGCAGTCACCATCGGTGCGGTGGAAAAATACATCGTGGACGCCGCGTTCGAGAAAGGCTGGCGCCCGGATTTGAGCAGCGTGGTGGCCACCGGCAAGCGCGTGGCGGTGATCGGTGCGGGTCCCGCAGGACTCGCCTGCGCCGACGTGCTGGCGCGCAACGGCATCCAGGCGGTGGTGTTTGACCGTTACGAACAGATCGGCGGGTTGATGCAGTTCGGCATTCCCAGCTTCAAGCTGGAGAAAAGCATCATCGCGCGTCGGCGCGAGGTGCTGGAAGGCATGGGCGTGCAGTTCCGTTTGGGCGTGGAGATTGGCAAGGACCTCGGCATCGAGGAACTGCTGGCCGAGTACGACGCCGTGTTCCTCGGCACCGGCGCGTACCGCTACACGGATGGCGGCTTGCCGGGACAGGATTTGAAGCACGTACTGCCGGCGCTGCCCTTCCTGGTGCAGAACGGTCGCATCGTCAGCGGCAATGATCCCTGGGGCCGACCGATCGCCGGTTGGGAAGACACGATGGCGCTGCCCGACCTGGCCGGCAAACGCGTGGTCGTACTGGGCGGCGGCGACACCGGCATGGATTGCGTGCGCAGCGCGATCCGCCTGGGCGCGGCGAAAGTCACCTGTGCCTATCGGCGTGATGAAGCCAACATGCCGGGTTCCGCGCGCGAAGTCGCCAACGCGCGCGAAGAGGGCGTGCGTTTCCTGTTCAACCGTGCGCC
>CALCNV010000126.1 GCA_937897645.1 uncultured Lysobacteraceae bacterium | reverse complement strand
TGGCCAAGGGCGCGATGCTGACGCACCGCAACCTGGTGGCGAACATGCAGCAGGCATCGGCATGGATTGGCATGAGCGCAGTCGACGGGAAAGAACTCATCGTCACCGCACTGCCGCTGTACCACATCTTCGCATTGACGGCGAACTGCCTGGTATTCGTGAAATTCGGCGCCGAGAACCTGCTGATCACCAATCCCCGTGACATGCCCGGCTTCGTCAAGGAACTGGCGAAGACGCCGTTCACCGCCATCACCGGCGTGAATACCCTGTTCAACGGCCTGCTGAATACGCCCGGTTTCGACCAGATCGACTTCAGCAATCTGAAAATGACCCTGGGTGGTGGCATGGCGGTACAGCGCGCCGTCGCGGAACGGTGGAAGAAAATCACCGGCGTGACCCTGGTGGAAGCCTATGGCCTGACCGAAACCTCGCCTGCCGCCTGCATCAATCCAACCAACCTGCCCGACTACAACGGCGCCATCGGCCTGCCGATTCCTTCCACCGATGTCTGCCTGAAGGACGACGATGGCAACACGATGGCCGTGCTGGGCGAGGTGGGTGAACTCTGCATCAAGGGCCCGCAGGTCATGAAAGGGTATTGGCAGCGTCCCGAAGAAACGGCGAACGTCATCGACAAGGAGGGCTGGCTGCACACGGGTGATCTCGCCAAGATGGATGAAAACGGTTTCTTCTACATAGTCGATCGCAAGAAGGACATGATCCTGGTGTCCGGATTCAACGTGTATCCGAACGAGGTCGAGGATGTCATCGCCGGCCTGGAAGGCGTGCTTGAAGTGGCTGCGATCGGCGTACCGGATGACAAGTCGGGCGAAGCCGTGAAGGTATTCATCGTCAAGAAGGATCCGGCGCTGACCGCCGAACAGGTGAAGGCGTATTGCCGTGAAAACCTGACCGGTTACAAGCAGCCGCGGTTCGTGGAATTCCGCACCGACCTGCCCAAGACGAATGTCGGCAAGATCCTGCGCAAGGAACTTCGCGATCTGCCACCCGCAGGCTGAAACCACGGTGCAGGAAAGGGCCGGCTGATGCCGGCCTTTTTTTTGCCAGCGTTACCCGTCGATGGGCCAGCCGGGTGGATTTCATGACGATGATCACATTTTTAGCGCAAGTCACCGGATTAAAAGCCTTTTAAATGCATCCCGGAGCGCATGGAAGGCTTGCTGTGGGCCGTGTGGGGTGTAGCATCCGGATGAAACCCGCGCTTTACATGGCACCCCTTGCCGCCCCTTCAGTCCTGAATACCGCCTACCCACCGCCCGAGGATACAAAAATGAACAACGTCGAGAAGCTGCAGCACACCCGTGCCTACCCCACCATTCGTGCCGAATCCTCGCCGAATGGCGAGAGCCACTGGCTGTACATGCACGACAACATCGGTAGCGGAATGCGCCCCTGTTTCCGCAATGACCTGCTCGACGACATGTGGCATTTCACGTCTTCCATCATCAAGCGCGAAAGCGAGCGCCGCAGCGGCCAGCTTCGTCATTTCGTGCTGGCGTCCGCCGCGCCGGCCTTCAACCTGGGCGGCGACCTGGAACTGTTCTCCCAATTGATCCGATCGAATGATCGCGAACACCTGCTCGCCTACGCGCGCCGCTGCATCGATGGCGTGTACGGCCTGCATACCGGCCTGGGTGGTGACGTCCGCACCATCGCCCTCGTGCAAGGCGATGCCTTGGGCGGTGGCCTGGAAATGGCGCTGGCCTGCCACACCATCGTCGCCGAAGAAGGCGTTGGCATGGGCCTGCCGGAAGTATTGTTCGGCCTGTTCCCGGGCATGGGTGCCTACTCGTTCCTGTGCAAGCGCGTTTCCCCGCAACTGGCTGAAAAAATCATCCTGGACGGCAACATCTACACCAGCGACGAGATGTACAAGATGGGCGTGGTCGACGTGCTGGTTCCCAAGGGACAGGGCGAATCCGCCGTGCAGGAATTGATCCGCCAGCAGCAGCGCGCACCGCACGCTCACCTGGCCATGAACTCGGTGCGCAACATCGCCCAACGCGTGGGTTACGACGAACTGATGGGCATCACCGAAGTCTGGGTGGATACCGCATTGGCGCTGGGTGACAAGTCGCTGCGCATGATGGAACGCATCGTGCGTGCGCAGGAACGTCGCCTGGGTGCTGCTAACGTCGCGTAAGGCAGTTTTCCGGGGTCGTTTCGTAACACGGGGAAACAACCACTACTACCATCAGCTGCGCTCGCCCTTGTCGAGCGTGTTGTTGCGCTCGCGCTGGCGTACTTCCAGCGCGGCACGGCCATGGCTCAGGTTGGCATTGAGCATGGCCAGGCGGTGACGCCATTCCTTTGAAATATCCGCATCGGCCATCCGCATCATCTCGCCGCTGGCCGCAGCCAGCTTGACCAGGCCCAGGTTGCTGGCGACGCCCTTGAGTGCATGGGCATGTTCGCGCATGTGGGTGCCATCGCCCTGCTCCATGGCATGTGCCATCGCGCCAAGGCAGCCGTCCGCATCATTCAGGCATTGGGTGATGAACTCGCGCTCGAAGGTGTCGCCCATGCCGAGTGCGCTCAGCTCGTTCAGCACGCCCGGATCCAGCACGTCGTCGGATACGGTGATTTCAGGCCTGCCGGTGGGCACCGGGTTGCTGACCTTGCCGTTGCTGGCGATTTCCGCCAGCACGTCCAACAGCTGCGTGGCGACGATCGGTTTGGCCAGGAAGGCGCGTGCGCCTGCTTGCTGGCAACGCGCGATGGCGTCCGGGGTTACGTCTGCGCTCAGAACCAGTACCGGAGTGCGCGGGCCACCACCTGCTTCCATGATGCGCAACTGCTTCAACAGGTCCACGCCACTGATGCCGGGCATGTGCAGGTCGACGATGACGGTGTCGTAGGCGGCAAGCTCCAGCGCATCCAGCACTTCTTCGCCACCGTTGACGCAGACCACGCGATGGCCGGCTTTCTGCAGCAGCCGCTGCACGACCATGCGGTTGGCTTCGTGGTCGTCCGCGACCAGGATCTGCAGGCTGCGCACGCGGGCGCGATGGCGCAGGAACGGATCGGAGAACGCGATGATGTTTTCCGCGCCCTGAGGAAGCGGGTCTTCGATCCAGGCGGGCGTGACCGGCTTCGCTTCCGCGCGCACCAGTTCGAAGGGAAGCTCGACCCAGAAACGGCTGCCGTGCTGCTCGGCGCTTTCGAAGCCGATGGTGCCGCCCATTGCCTCGGTGAGGCCCTTGGCGATCGTCGTTCCCAGCCCGGTGCCACCGTAACGCCGGGCCATGCTGACGTCGGCTTGTTCGAAGGCTTCGAACAGGCGCGCACGCACGCCTTCAGGTATGCCAATGCCTGTATCTGAAACCGTGAAACGCAGCGAAATGCCCGCAGCGTGGTCCGGCACCACCTTGACGTCCAGGCGCACAGTGCCCGCGTCGGTGAACTTGACGGCATTGCCGGCCAGGTTCAACAACACCTGGCGCAGGTGGCGTATGTCACCGCGCAGCTTCGACGGCACGTCCTGGGCGATGTCGACTTCGTAGTTGAGTTTCTTCGCGCGCGCCTGCGGCAGCAGGATCATGCCGATGTTTTCGACCAGCTCGCGTGGCGAGAACTCGACGATATCGAGCTTCAGCTTGCCTGCCTCGATCGCGGAGATGTCCAGCACGTCCTCGACCAACGACAGCATGCTGCGGGTGGACGCCTGGATGGTGGTCAGGCATTCGCGCTGTTCGCTGTCCAGCTGCGTCGTGGCCAGGAGTTCGGACATGCCCGACAGGCCATTGAGCGGCGTGCGGAACTCATGGCTCATGTTGGCCAGGAACCTGCTCTTCGCTTCGTTGGCGCGATGGGCTTCCTGCGTGGCCTTGGTCAACTGGCGCAGCAGTCCGGACAGGTACATGGGTACCGCGACCAGGCCAACCAGCAGGCCAACGCCGAGGCTCAAGTTGTTGCCCCAGTAGGAATTGGTGGCCAGTACCGCTGCAAAGCCGATCACCGCCATGGTCACGGCGCCAGCCAGGAAACGGTTGCCGTAGCGCAAGCCGTTGCCCACCGTCACCCACATCATGATCACGTACAGCCACGCCAGCGGTTCGCCCATCAAGGCCATGGCAGTGGACATCAAGCCGTAGTCGGCCACCATGCCGATGATCCGGCGGATGTTGGATTTACCGGGCGACCACAGGATCCAGCTGAACAGCACCGTACCGATGATCACGCCCACGCTGCTCATGGCAAGCGCGGTGCGGGAGACATTCTGCTCCAGGCCGCCAAACGTCGCGCCCACCAGCATGTAGGCCATCACCGCCAGGAAGATGGCCAGCCGCACCAGGGCCTGCCCATGTTCGCTGTCAGGGCGGTTGGACAGGCGGGTCTTGACCCATGTGATGGCGTCGCTCATGGCTTATTGCATGCCTGGACGTACGTGGACCGTCGAGTACTGGTCGCAGATGTCGTCCAGCCTGGCGCGGCCGCGTCCCAGCGCGTCCACGCAGGCCGGGTCGAACAGTCGGCCACGCTGTGCATACAGGTAGGCCAGCGCCGCGTCGCGGTCCCAGGCCTTCTTGTAGGGTCGCGGGGAAATGAGTGCATCGAATACGTCCGCTACCGCCACTATCCTTGCTTCCAACGGGATGGCATCCCCTTTCAGGCCATCCGGGTAGCCGCTGCCGTCGTAACGTTCATGGTGGCGCAGGGCGATGATGGCGCCGGCCTGGATGAAGCGGTTGTGGCTGCCGCTGAGCAGTTCATGGCCAATGCGCGGATGGCGGCGCATGACTTCGGTTTCTTCCTCGGTCAACGGACCCGGCTTCATCAGCACGGAATCCGGGATGGCGATCTTGCCCATGTCGTGCAACGGGGCGGCCATCTCGATGGCGCGCACTTCGTCTTCCGGCAGGCCGAGCTGCTCGGCGATGAGGCCGGCGACGTGGGCCATGCGCTCGAGGTAGGCGCTGGTGCCGCTGTCGCGGTACTCGATGGCACGGGCCAGGCGCGACAGGGTCTCGCGTTCGCGCTCCTCCACTTCATGCATGCTGGACAGCAGGCGCTGTTCCAGGGACATGGCGCGCTGCTTGATGTTCTCGCTCTGCTGGCGCAGCTGAAGCAGGTTGCGGCAACGCGCACGCAGTTCGCGCGGACGCACGGGCTTGACGAGGAAGTCAATGACGCCCGCCTCCAGCGCAGCCTGGCGGACCGGCTCGTCGCCGACCACGGTGATCAGGATGATGGGGATATCGCGATGCATCGGCAGGCGCCGGAAACGACGCGCGAATTCAAGGCCATCCATGCCCGGCATGCGATAGTCCAGCAGCAGCAGGTCGGTGCGGTTGGTCTCGCACCAGGCCAGCGCGACGGCTGGATCGCCGAAGTCATGCACGGACAGTTCCGAAGCAATGTCTTCGATGACATGGCGCAACATTGTGCGCGCAGACGTTTGATCGTCGACGATGACGATATCCAAGACGCTACCACCCCCATGTGGCCACGCTACGTGGCTGTCAGGTGAGGATACTCCGGAGTAGACCCTGCTGGCATCTAGCATTGCTTGAGTCCTCGGTGGGATGCCGTTTCAGGGCGTGCATCCGGCGCTTGTGGGTGGACCGTCGGGCCAGTGGGGGGATCCTGGCCGACATGGAGAGTGGGGGAATGTCCGTATCGTCTGTAGTGGACGCAGGAACCATGCCATGCACCTCATCGGCCACCGGTACGGATAAGTGTGATGAAAATCACATAAAAGACCCGCTTGTGGGAATGCTGCCCATTGCGGGCAGCCAGCGTCACGGCATACGCGAGCCAAACCTGACCTTCCGGGTCACCCCTGCCGCGTGGGTCAGCCCGTGGACTCTGGGCGCATGTACGGGAACAGGAGCACGTCGCGGATCGAGTCCGAGCCAGTCAACAGCATGACCAGGCGGTCGATGCCGATGCCCAGGCCACCCGTAGGCGCCAGGCCAACCTCGAGCGCACGGATATAATCCGCGTCGTAGTGCATGGCTTCGTCGTCCCCGCCCTCCTTCGCCTCGACCTGGGCCTGGAAGCGCGCCGCCTGGTCTTCCGGGTCGTTGAGTTCGGAAAAGCCGTTCGCCAGCTCCTTGCCGTTGATGAAAAGCTCGAAGCGGTCGGTGTAGCCGGGCTGGTCGTCGTTGGCGCGCGCCAACGGCGACACTTCCACCGGGTGGTCGGTGATGAAGGTCGGCTGGATCAGGGTGTGTTCGACGGTCTTCTCGAAGATTTCCAGCAGCAGCTTGCCCCAGCCATAGCCGGGCTTCACGTGGATTTTCAGTCGTTCGCAATGGCGCACCAGCGCGTCGCGGTCGGTGCAGTCGGCCAGGCTGATCTCGGGGTTGTGGTGGCGCACGGCTTCGTCCATGCGCCAGCGGCGGAAGGCGGGGTCCAGGTCGATCTGCTCGCCATCCCACAGCACCTGGCCCGTGGCCAGCACTTCGTGGGCCACGTCGCGGATCACGCCCTCGGTCAGGTCCATGATCTCGTTGTAGGTCGCGTAGGCCTCGTACAACTCCAGCATGGTGAATTCCGGATTGTGCCGGGTGCTCACACCTTCATTGCGGAAATTGCGGTTGATTTCGTACACGCGCTCCAGACCCCCGACCACGAGCCGCTTGAGGTAGAGCTCAGGGGCAACGCGCAGGTAGAGATCAAGGTCCAGGGCATTGTGGTGCGTAGTGAATGGCTTGGCTGCGGCACCACCGGGGATGTAATGCATCATCGGCGTCTCCACTTCCAGGAAGCGCCGCGCATCCAGCCACTCGCGCATGGCACGGATGATCTTGGAGCGCTTGATGAAGACCTCGCGCGCTTCCGGGGTGACGATGAGGTCTACGTAGCGCTGGCGGTAGCGCTGCTCCACGTCGGTCAGGCCATGCCACTTGTCTGGCAATGGGCGCAGCGACTTGGTCAGCAGGCGCAGGCTGGAGACCTTGATCGAAAGCTCGCCGGTACGGGTGCGGGTGAGTCCGCCTTGCACGCCGACGATGTCACCGACGTCCCAGCCCTTGAAGGCGTCGTACACCTCGCCCAGCGTGTTGGACTGCAGGAACAGCTGCACGCGCCCGGACTCGTCCTGAATCTGCGCGAAGCTGGCCTTGCCCATGACCCGCTTGGCCATCAGGCGGCCAGCCATCTTCACGTTTCGCTGCGCGCCTTCCAGTGCCTCGGCCGACCACAATTCCACATCACCGTACTCGGCCTGCAAGTCGCCCGCGTACTCCGTGCGGCGGAAGTCATTCGGGTAGGCAATGCCCTGCCCGCGCAACGCCGTGAGTTTCGCGCGACGCTCGGCGATGAGGCTGTTCTCGTCGACGGGGGGCGCGGCAGTCTGCTCGGTCATGGCGTTAGGTATCTTGGAGGTTGGCTTACTTGTGGGAGGGGCTTTAGCCCCGACGCTTTTCTTCTTGGTGGAGCGACCTCGAGCCTTGAACTTCTGCGGTCGGGGCTGAAGCCCCTCCTACAGTGGTCAAGCATCGCTGCGTTTGGAGCCGGCTTCCAGTCCGGATTTAAGGCTGGCTTCAACGAATTGATCCAAATCTCCGTCCAGCACCTTTTGCGTGTCGGTGCGCTCCACGCCCGTGCGCAGGTCCTTGATGCGGCTCTGGTCCAGCACGTAATTACGGATCTGGCTGCCCCAACCGATGTCGGACTTGGTGGCTTCCAGCGCATCACGCTCGGTATTGCGCTTCTGGATTTCCAGTTCGTACAGCTTGGCGGCCAGCATCTTCATGGCGTTGTCGCGGTTCTGGTGCTGGCTGCGGCCGGTCTGGCAGGCGACCACGGTATTGGTCGGAATATGGGTGATGCGCACCGCCGACTCGGTCTTGTTGACGTGCTGGCCACCGGCGCCGGAAGAACGGTACACATCGGTACGCAGGTCGGCCGGGTTGATGTCGATCTCGATGTTGTCGTCGATCTCGGGTGAAACGAATACGGATGTGAACGACGTGTGGCGACGGTTGTCCGAATCGAACGGCGACTTGCGCACCAGCCGGTGCACGCCGATCTCGGTCTTCAGCCAGCCGTAGGCGTATTCGCCTTCCACCCGGAACGTGGCTGACTTCACGCCGGCCACTTCACCCGCGCTGACTTCCATCAGCTCGGTTTTCCAGCCGCGTGCTTCGCACCAGCGCAGGTACATGCGCAGCATCATCTCGGCCCAGTCCTGGGCTTCGGTGCCACCGGCACCGGCCTGGATATCGACGAAGCAGTTGGCCGGGTCCAGTTCGCCGGAGAACATGCGCTGGAACTCCAGCTTCTCGACATGCGTGTTATAGCCATCGACGTCGGCGACCACGGCCAGCGCGGTGTCCTCGTCGTTCTCGTCTTCGGCCAGTTGCAGCAGCTCGCTGGCCTCGCCCAGGCCTTCTTCCAGGCTAGCGATGCCGTTGACGTTCTTTTCCAGGCTGGCGCGTTCGCGGCCCAGGGTCTGTGCGTATTCGGCGTTGTTCCAGATATCCGGGTTCTCAAGCTCCCGGTTTACTTCTTCCAGGCGCTCGCGCTTGGCTTCGTAGTCAAAGATACCCCCGAAGCGAAAGCAACCGTTCCTGGAGATCGGCGATGCGCTGGCGGATGGGATTGAGTTCGATCATGGGGAAATAATCAGAGGTGAAACGGGCCCGAATTCTAGCAGGCTGGCGCGTTCAGGCACCGGATTCGCCACTTCCAGGGGCTACTCGCCCACGCAAATCAGCGCGATAGCGGCGACTGCAGGGTAGCAAGGTCCCGTCCTTGAGATGCAGGCGCGCATCACCGGTGTCCATCGGCTCGATCGAAACTACCTGATCCAAGTTGACCAGGTAACTGCGGTGGATCCGAGCGAAGCGTCTCGGATCCAGCTTCATCTCGATGCCCGCGATAGTGCTGCGCAAGGGATAGTCGTGTTGGCGAACGCGGAGGTTGACGTAGTTGCCCGAGGCCTGGACCCACTCGATGTCGTTGGCCGCGACGAGGAATTCGCGCCCCAATTTACGTACCAGGAAACGTTCTGGAAGCTCGACCGACTCCATCGGCAAGCCTTCCTCTGGCGCGTCGAGCAGGCTGGCCTCGCCCTGCCATCGCCGCAACACGAAGCGGTAGGCTTCGATGATCGCCACGATGGAAACGAAGCTGCGGAAATCCTTCATGTATTCGTAGACGAACTCACGCCCCCACGGACCGAAGTCGTACTCCATGCCCTGCCAGCGATAGACCAGCATCCTTATGCCGACCATGCCCGCCACGTGCAGTGCTGAAATGACCACGCTGGCCAGTAAGTACCAGGGCAGGAGGCGTCGCCATGTTTCCCAGTGCAAGGGAAAACGACGCGTGAACCAGACGATCATTGGCAACAACAGCAGCAGCCACATCAGTGCGCTGCTCAGCTCCCACACCATGGGCTCCCAGGCGAGGGTGTCGGACTCGCCGCGCCGGATTTCCATCAGCGTGGTGATGCTGTTGCCTATGAAATTGCTTCCGGTCAGCAGGATCCAGAAACCGACCTCGAAAGGACGGCGCCAGGACAGGAAACGACGGTAAGCGTCATCGGATGCAGAGGTAGGCATCCGCGCATTCTAGGCCAGCACCATTGGACAGCGGCCCGTAGTCGTCACTTGGGGACTGCGGTTCGTCACTCTGCCCCAGCGCTTTGTCACTATCCACTGGCCGCATGCCAGCGCATGGCCATGAATGTCCCACTCCCCTCCTAGAATGAAGCCCTTCATGGAACGCCGTTACGATCTGGATTGGGTGCGGGTATGCGCCTTCGGAATTCTGGTGCTGTACCACGTAGGCATGTACTACGTGAGCTGGGACTGGCACGTAAAAAGTCCGCATGCCAGCGAAACCATCGAGCCGCTCATGCTGCTGAGCAGTCCGTGGCGGCTTTCTTTGTTGTTCCTGGTCTCGGGATCGGCCAGTGCCTTCCTGCTGGCGAAGACGCCGAAAGGCTTCATGGGTTCCCGCTCGTGGCGGCTGTTGGTGCCGTTGATCTTCGGCATGCTGGTCATCGTGCCGCCACAGTCCTTCTACGAGGTGCTGGACTCGCGTATCCCGGGCGGCTACCACGACGGCTACTTGGCCTTCTGGGCGCGTTACCTGGCGGGTGACGGCAGCTTCTGCGACGACGATGGCTGCCTGGACCTGCCTACGTGGAACCATCTGTGGTTCGTCGCCTATCTGTGGGCGTATACGGTGGTGCTTTGGCTGCTGTTGAAATTGGCACCCGGATTGTTGGAAAAAAGCCGCACGGGACTGGCGCGACTGATGTCCGGACCCGGAGTACTGGTCTGGCCTGTCGTTGTGCTGGCGGTGGTTCGACTGGCCCTGGCCGCACGGTTTGAATCCACGCATGCCTTGGTGGATGACTGGTACAACCATGCCCAGTTCTTCCCGATGTTCATGCTCGGGTTCCTGGCGGCACGGACCGAAGGCATCTGGAACGCACTGCAGCGCCTGCGCTGGCCCGCACTGGGCATTGCGGTAGCAAGTTATGGATTGATCGTCTGGTACTTCTATGGTGCCGGCTACGACGAAGCCAATCCTGCACCGGACGCTATGCGTATGATCCAGCGCGTCGTGTGGGCGATCAACCAGTGGACCAGCATCGCCGCGATCCTGGGTTTTGCCTACCATCTTGCGCCCGGGGACAGCAAAGCGCTGCGTTACCTGACACCGGCGGTTTTCCCGGTTTATATCCTCCACCAGACCGTGATCGTGGTGGCTGCGTACAACCTGCGGCCGCTCCATATCCAGCCGTTGCTGGAAGGACCGCTACTGGTATTGCTGACGTTTGCAGTTTGCTTTGGCGCCTATGAAATCATCCGTCGGGCAGGCTGGATGCGGCCTCTGTTCGGGTTGCGTACGAAATCTGGTCAATCGTTGCGCGATCCGTCAACGCGTCAGGCGATCACGAGCGAGGCACCTGCCGATACATGACGCAGCTTCAGTTCAACCTGATTCCGTCATGCCCGACCGGTTCGCAATGCTCCACGATCAACTGGATGGCGGTGCCGCCACGATAGTCATCGGGCACCAGCCGGTATGCCAGGTGCACGCGCGTGGCTGGAGGCTGGTCGTGCCAGCCTCCGAAATGGATGGCATTCAATGGCTCGCGCCGGCCCTCCACGCGCAGGGTCAGCTTGAGGTGGCGCTCACCGACCACGCGCCAGTCAACCACTTCGAATTCACCGTCGAACAAGGGCTCGCCGAAGCCCTGCCCCCACGGCCCGGCATTGCGAAGCGCTTCGGCGTGCGAGGAAGCGAACTCCGACGCGGCCAATTCACCATCACTCAGCAACTCGGCCTGCAACATCGCCGGATCAAGCACGCCGGCGGCATGCTCGCGGAATGCAGCTTCGAATTTCGCCAAGTCGCTTTCATCCAGGCTGAGGCCAGCCGCCATGGCGTGGCCACCGAACTTGCCCATCAATGCCGGATGCGCGCTGTCCACGGCGGCCAGGGCATCACGGATATGGAAACCGGGGATGGAACGCGCCGAACCTCGCAAGGTGCTGCTACCCGGTTCAGCGGGTGCGAAGGCGATCACCGGGCGATGCAGTTTTTCCTTCATCTTCGAGGCTACCAGGCCTACCACGCCGGGATGCCATTCCGGGTCGAACAGGCACAGGGCAATCGGAACCTGTCCGTCGATATCGTGGCCAAAACGCGCCAGTGCGGATTCGGCTTCATCGGTCATCTGCTGCTGCACGCCGCGGCGCTCGGCATTGATGCCGTGCAGCAGGTTGGCCAGTTCCGTCGCTTGCAGCGCATCGTCGGTGAGCAGGCATTCGATGCCGATGGCCATGTCTTCCAGACGGCCGGCAGCGTTGAGGCGTGGCGCGATGGCGAAGCCGATGTCGGCAGCAGTCAGCTTGGCCGCTTCACGGCCCGAGACTTCGATCAGGGCGCGCAACCCCGCACAACCCTGCCCTGCACGCAGTCGCCGCAATCCTGCGCCCACCAAAGCACGATTGTTGACGTCCAGCGGCACCAGGTCGGCGACGGTGCCGACTGCCACCAGGTCGAGCAGCGTGGACAGGTCGGCCTCGGTCTGCAATGCGGGCGCACTGTCACGCAGCCTTCTGCGCAGGGCCAGCAATACGTAGAACATGACGCCGACACCGGCCAGCATCTTGCTGGGGAAGACATCACCGCGGCAGTTGGGATTGACGATGGCATCCGCGGGCGGCAGCGCGTCACCGGGCAAGTGGTGGTCGGTGACCAGCACCTGCCAGCCCAATGCCTTCGCGGCGGAAATTCCCGCGTGGCAGTTGATGCCATGGTCAACCGTGACCAACAGGTCGGGCTCAAGCCCGACTAGCTCTTCCACCATCGCAGGCGACAATCCATAACCGTGCACCATGCGATTGGGCACCGCGGGCGTGACACGCGTGGCGCCGAGCATGCGCAGGCCACGCACGCCTACGGCACAGGCGGTAGCGCCATCGCAGTCGAAATCACCGACGACCACGATGTGCTTGCCTTGTGCGATGGCATCCGCCAGCAGCGCGGTGGCGGCGTCCAGCCCGCCCAAGGTGTCAGGCGGCAGCAGTTGCGCCAGCTTCGGCTGCGCCTGTTCGATCGAGGTAGCGCCACGTCCGGCGTAGATGCGTTGCAGCAGCGACGGCATGGCGTCTGGCCATTGGCCGGTGGTTGCCAGCGTGCGGCGCCGAATCCTTGGGCCGGGACGGGTCATTGCCCGAGCTTGGCCAGTGGCCGCCGCCAGAAACGCCAGCGCTGCTCGCGGCGCAGGGCGAAGATGGCACCGTCCTCGAAATCCAGGGTTAGCGACTCCAGCTCGCGCTTGCGCACGGCTTGCAACAGCGGCTGCACGGCATCGCTTGCCAGCTTGTCCAGTGCACGCAACGGACGCAAGTCGACCAGCGCATCCACTTCCTGCGGATTGGTGTCGCCGCCGGCTTCCACCACCTCGGCAGCACCTGCCAGCGCACGCAAGACGATGTCCTTGCCTTTGACTTGCTTGTAACGGGTGCGCACGAACTCGGGCGGCGCGCCCGCGCCCCAGAACCACAGCGAGTTCACCGCAGGCTTGCCTGCCGCGACACGCCGAGCATTCCACGGATGGTTGTGCAGCACGACCTGGGTTTCGGTGAGCAGCGCGCGCCAGCGGCGGCCGAGGTCGCCTTCGGGCAGGTGCGCGAACAGGTCCTCGCCCAGCACCTCATCCGGAGCGGCAAACACCGGCAGCTTCGCTTCCCTTGGCAGGCGCAAATACCAGCGTGACGGATGGGGAGCGTCGAGGGCGAATCCGGCATCGCCAAACAGCGGCTTCAATGCGGGCAGCAACTGGGCAACATCGTCTGTCGTGAGTGCCAGCGCGTCACCATGCGACAACATGCGTGCGCCGCCCATGTCGGGCGCGACGTGGGCCGGGTCGACCCGCAGCCAACTGGCCTGCGCGGCGTCACCGGCGTCCAGTTGCCGCGTCAGTGCAGCGACCGGCCAATGATCGGGAATCAGCTGGAAATGGCGACGCAGCTGCGCACGCTCCCCGGCATCAACCTGGCTGAAATCCGCCTGCGCCAGGACTTTTGCGAACGCTGCCGGCAGCGGCTGCCCTGCGAAGCGCATGCGCGATGCCAACAGCAGCGTGGCCGATGCCATGCCGGATCTCAGCCCGTGTACGCGACGCTGACGATTTCGTATTCGCGCTGGCCCGCGGGTGCGTCGATGGTCACCGAGTCGCCCTCGTTCTTGCCAATCAACGCACGCGCGATCGGTGACGAAATGGCGATCATCGCCCGCTTGATGTCCGCTTCCAGGTCACCGACGATCTGGTAGCGCTTTTCCTCGTCGGTTTCCACGTCGGCCAAGGTCACCGTCGCCCCGAACACCACGCGCGACCCTGCATTGAGCTTGGCCACGTCGATCACTTCGGCATGCGACAGTTCGCTTTCAAGCTGCTTGATGCGGCCTTCGATGAAGCTTTGCTGCTCGCGCGCGGCGTGGTACTCGGCGTTTTCCTTCAGGTCGCCGTGTGCACGGGCTTCGGAGATGGCCGTGATGATTTCCGGACGCTTCACCGACTTCAGGTGGTCCAGTTCCTCGCGCAGGCGCTGTGCGCCTTTCAGGGTCAATGGCGCTCTCATTGTTGCAGCTCCTTGTGCAGTTCCTGCAGCGCCCACACGGGGCCAGTGCCGCGGAATTCCAGTGAATGCACCAGCGCACGCGCGCCAGCGATGGTGGTCGAATACGTTACGCGGTGCTGCAGCGCCTCGCGACGGATCGAGAACGAGTCGGAAATCGCCTGCCGCCCTTCGGTGGTGTTGACGATGTAGACGATTTCGCCATTCTTGATCAGGTCGACGATGTGCGGCCGGCCTTCGACGACCTTGTTGATCTGCTCGCAGGCGTGGCCGTTCTGTTGCAGCCAGGCACAGGTGCCACGTGTCGCCACCAGCGTATAGCCACGTGCGATCAGGTCCTTCGCCACCGGCAACACGCGTGATTTGTCCGGGTCGCGAACCGACAGGAACACCTTGCCGACCGGCGGGGCCTTGATGCCGCCCGCTTCCTGCGCACGTGCGAACGCGGCGCCGAAGTTGCGACCCACGCCCATCACTTCACCGGTGGAACGCATCTCCGGGCCAAGGATGGGGTCGACGCCCTGGAACTTGGCGAACGGGAAGATGGCTTCCTTCACCGAGTAATAGTGCGGCACGATTTCCTTCACCGCGCCCTGCCCGGCCAATGACTTGCCTGCCATGCAGCGTGCGGCGATCTTGGCCAGCGGCATGCCGGTGGCCTTGGACACGAACGGCACCGTGCGCGAGGCGCGCGGGTTCACTTCCAGCAGATAGATGGTGTCGTGGCCGTCCTCGTTGGCCTGGATCGCGAACTGGGTGTTCATCAACCCCACAACATTGAGCGCCTTGGCCAGTTCGACGACCTGCCTGCGCAGTTCATCCTGGGTGGCGGCGCTGAGCGAGTATGGCGGCAGCGAGCACGACGAGTCGCCCGAATGCACGCCGGCCTCCTCGATGTGTTCCATCACCCCGCCGATCAGGGTATTGCCCTGGGCGTCGGCGATCAGGTCCACGTCCACTTCCACCGCGTTGTCGAGGAAGCGGTCCAGCAGCACCGGCGAGTCGTTGGACACCTTCACCGCGTCGCGCACGTAGCGGGCCAGGTCGGCCTCGCCGTGCACCACTTCCATGGCCCGGCCGCCGAGCACGTAGCTCGGGCGCACCACCAGCGGGTAGCCGATCTCGCGGGCCAGGGCCAGCGCTTGGTCGGGGGTGCGCGCGGTGCGGTTGGGCGGCTGCTTCAGGCCGAGCTTCTCGACCAGCTGCTGGAAGCGCTCGCGGTCCTCGGCCAGGTCGATGGAGTCCGGGCTGGTGCCGATCACCGGCACCCCGTTGGCCTCCAGCGCGCGCGCCAGCTTCAGCGGGGTCTGGCCGCCGTACTGCACGATCACGCCCTTCGGCTGCTCCAGCTCGACGATCTCCAGCACGTCCTCGAGGGTCAGCGGCTCGAAGTACAGGCGATCGGAGGTGTCGTAGTCGGTCGAGACGGTTTCCGGGTTGCAGTTGACCATGATGGTCTCGTACCCGTCCTCGCGCAGGGCGAGCGCCGCATGCACGCAGCAGTAGTCGAACTCGATGCCCTGGCCGATGCGGTTGGGGCCACCGCCCAGGATCATGATCTTGTCGCGACCGGTGGGTTCGGCTTCGCATTCGTCCTCATAGGTCGAATACAGGTAGGCGGTGCTGGTGGAGAACTCGGCCGCGCAGGAATCGACGCGCTTGTAGACCGGTTTCACCTTGTGCACGTTGCGCAGGTTACGCACGGCGGTTTCATCGGACCCGGCGAGCTGGGCCAGGCGGATATCGGAGAAGCCCATCCGCTTCAGCTTGCGCAGGCGGATGGCGTCCAGTGAAGCAACGCCTTCGTCTGCAAGCTGCTTTTCTTCGGCGACGATCTCCTCGATCTGGTCCAGGAACCACGGATCGATGAAGGACAACGCGTGTACGTCCTCCACGCTCATGCCGGCACGGAACGCATCGGCCACGTAGAACAGGCGCTCCGGGCTGGGCTCCTTCATCTCTCGACGCAGGGTGGCCAGGTCATCGGCACTGGACAGGTCCAGGCCGGTCGGGTCCAGCCCGACCTTGCCGGTTTCCAGGCCGCGCAGTGCTTTCTGCAAGGATTCCTGGAAGGTACGGCCCATGGCCATCACTTCGCCAACGGATTTCATCTGCGTGGTCAGGCGCGCATCTGCCGCCGGGAATTTCTCGAACGCAAACCGCGGGATCTTAGTGACTACGTAATCGATGGCCGGCTCGAACGAAGCCGGGGTCAGGCCGCCGGTAATTTCGTTGCGCAATTCGTCCAGCGTGTAGCCGACGGCAAGTTTCGCGGCGACCTTGGCAATCGGGAAACCGGTGGCCTTGGACGCCAGCGCGGACGAACGCGACACACGCGGGTTCATTTCGATCACCACCACGCGGCCGGTCTGCGCGTTGATGCCGAACTGCACGTTGGAGCCGCCAGTATCCACGCCGATCTTGCGCAGCACCGCGATGCTGGCGTCACGCAGGCGCTGGTATTCCTTGTCGGTGAGCGTCTGCGCAGGCGCGACGGTGATCGAGTCGCCGGTGTGCACGCCCATCGGGTCGAGGTTTTCGATGGAGCAGACGATGATGCAGTTGTCCGCGGTGTCGCGGACCACTTCCATCTCGAATTCCTTCCAGCCCAGCACGGATTCTTCCACCAGCACTTCGCTGGTCGGCGAGAGCTCGAGGCCGCGGTTGACGATCTCGACCAGTTCCTCGCGGTTGTAGGCAATGCCGCCGCCGCTGCCGCCCAGGGTGAAGCTGGGACGGATGATGGTGGGATAACCGACGCGGGTCTGGATATCGATCGCCTGTTCCAGCGAGCGCGCGACTTCCGCCTTCGGGCACTCCAGGCCGATTTCCTTCATGGCCACGCGGAACAGTTCGCGGTCCTCGGCCATCATGATGGCTTCGCGCTTGGCGCCGATCAGTTCGACGCCGTACTTCTCCAGTACGCCGTTGTCGGCCAGGTCCAACGCGCAGTTGAGCGCGGTCTGTCCGCCCATGGTCGGCAGCAGCGCATCCGGGCGCTCCTTCTCGATGATCTTCTCGACCATCTGCCAGGTGATTGGCTCGATGTAGACGGCGTCGGCCATCTCCGGGTCGGTCATGATCGTGGCCGGGTTGCTGTTGACCAGCACCACGCGATAACCCTCGTCACGCAGGGCTTTGCAGGCCTGCGCGCCGGAATAGTCGAACTCGCAGGCCTGGCCGATGACGATGGGGCCGGCGCCGATGATCAGGACGGTTTTCAGGTCGGTACGCTTGGGCATCAGTGTTTCTCCATCGATGCGACAAAGCGATCGAAAAGCGGCGCGACGTCGCGCGGTCCGGGACTCGCTTCCGGGTGTCCCTGGAACGAGAAGGCAGGCGCATCGGTCAGTTCGATGCCCTGGTTGGTGCCGTCAAACAGCGAACGATGGGTCACGCGCACGTTCGCCGGCAGCGTGGATTCATCCACCGCGAAACCGTGGTTCTGCGAGGTAATCATCACGCGGCCGCTGTCGAGGTCCTGCACGGGATGGTTGGCGCCGTGGTGGCCGTGTCCCATCTTCAACGTCTTCGCGCCTGCTGCCAGTGCGAGTAGCTGGTGCCCGAGGCAGATGCCGAAGGTTGGAATTTTCTGCGCAATGAATTCGCGGATCGCGGCAATCGCGTAATCGCAGGGTTCCGGATCGCCCGGACCATTGGACAGGAACACGCCGTCCGGATTCAGCGCCAACACCTCGGCTGCCGGTGTCTGCGCCGGCACCACGGTCACGTCGCAGCCGCGTTCGGCCAGCATGCGCAGGATGTTGAGCTTGACGCCGAAGTCATAGGCCACGACCTTGAAGCGCGGCGCGGCCTGGACTGGCAAGCCGGAGTCAAGGTCGATCTGGCCGTCCTTCCATGCGTAGGGCTGGGTGGAGGACACCACCTTCGCCAGGTCCATTCCCTTCAGGCCCGGGAACTTGCGCGCTGCTTCCAGCGCCTGCGCGACGTCTACCGTGCCAGCCATCAACGCGCCGTTCTGCGAACCGCGGTCACGCAGCACGCGGGTGAGTTTGCGGGTGTCTATGCCGGCGATGGCGACCACGCCGCGCTGTGCCAGCCACTCGGGCAGGGCCTGCTGGTTGCGCCAACTGCTGGGGCGGCGCGGCACGTCGCGCACGATCAGGCCGGAGCACCAGACCTGGCGCGCTTCGTCGTCCTGGTCAGTGCAGCCGGTATTGCCGATGTGGGGATAGGTCAGGGTGACCAGCTGGCGGGCGTAAGACGGGTCGGTCAGGACTTCCTGGTAGCCGGTCATGGCGGTGTTGAACACCACCTCGCCGACGGAAAGGCCGCTCGCGCCTACGGATTCGCCCTCGAATACGGTGCCGTCTTCGAGTACGAGGATTGCGGGTTGGGTCACTGGGTTCGCCTTGGGGTGGAGGAACCCTGCCCCACCAACTTGCGGCTGCAAGAAACCGCGAACTCGGTGTTTCTCCGGTCCGTGGCGGTAGGTAACAGGCGAGCGAGAATTGTACCGATGCGGGGCCGGTCACGCCAGCCGTTTTTTTAGTGCCCGGTGGTCTTCAAACCACCCCGCTCTCAGTCCAGCAGGTCGCGTACGCGGTAGGCGGCGGGCGGCTTGCCCGCCAGGCGCACGGCGGCATGCAGGGCACCACGGGCAAAGATGTCGCGGTTGCCGGCACGGTGGACCAGCTCGATGCGTTCGCCCAGGCCGGTGAATTGCACGGTGTGTTCGCCCACGATGTCCCCTGCCCTCAGGCTGGCGTAATGCACGGGCGACCCGGCGGAGCCTGCCGCCTCCCCAAGCGTCAGCGCGGTGCCGGAAGGCGCATCCTTCTTCTGGGTGTGGTGGGCTTCGAGCACGTCGCAATCCCAGCCCGGCAAGGCGTCCGCCGCACGTTCCACCAGTTCGGTTAGCACCGCCACGCCAAGGCTGAAGTTGGAGGCCCACACCACCGGAATTTGCGTGGCTGCGGCATCCAGGTCTGCGCGCTGGGCGTCGCTCAAGCCGGTGGTGCCGGAAACCAGGGCCGCGCCGCGCGTCACGCACAGGGCGAGAACGGGATCGAAGCCCTCTGGCAGGCTGAAATCAACGGCCACATCGAACGCAGGCACGCCGGACAGTTCCTTGGCGGCGAAGAACGGCACGCCGTCGACTACGCGCTGTGCCGGCGACTTGTGGGTGACGGCAGCGACGACCTGGCAACCGGCCTGTTCACCACAGAGTCGCAACAAGGCCTGGCCCATGCGGCCGGAGGCACCGTGGATCAGCAGTCGGATGGGTTCGCTCATGGGTAGGGATTCATCAAAGTGTGGGAGTGACGACAATCCCGAGAGCCGTCATGACCAGCCTCCGGCTGTTGAAAACCCCGCGAAGGCGGGAACCCAAGGACTTTAGCTGCTAACGAGTAAAAGTCGCTGGGTCCCCGCCTTCGCGGGGATGACGAGGCGAGTACATTACATTCCTATGCAACCACTCCGTCCTTGGTCAGCGCCGCAATCTCCGCCTTCAGCAAAGCGCCCAGCTTCTGCATGCCGATCTCAATCTTGTCCTGCGGCACGGTGACGAAGGACAGGCGCAAGGTGTTGGGCACGGGATCAACTGCGTAGAACGGCGCGCCGGGCACGAAGGCCACGTTCTGCTCGATGGCCTTGGCCAGCAGCTTGCCGCTGTCCACGCCCTTGGGCAAATTGACCCAGATGAACATGCCGCCTTCCGGCTTGTTCCAGGTCGCTTCTGCGGGGAAATAACGGTCCAGCGCGTCCAGCATCAATTCGCACTGATGGGCATACAGCGTGCGGATGGTGGGGATGTGGGCATCCAGGAAACCGTCCTGTACCGCTTCATACACGATGCGTTGGCTGAAGGATGGCGTGTGCAGGTCGGCGGCCTGCTTGGCCTGCACCAGCTTGCCGTGCAGTTCCTCCGGCGCGATCACGAAGCCCAGGCGCAGGCCGGGTGCCAATACCTTGGAGAACGAGCCCATGTAGATGACGTGTTCCGGGGCCATCGACAGCAGGCTGGGCAGGATGTCGCCGCTGTAGCAGAGCTCGCCGTAGGGGTCGTCTTCGACTACGGGCACGCCGGCGGCGATGGCTTTTTCCAGCAGCGCCTTGCGGCGCTCCAGCGGCAGGCGGCGGCCGGTAGGGTTCTGGAAGTTGGGCAGGCAATACATGAAGCGCGCGCCTTGCAACTGTGCGGGCGTCAGTGCGTCGGTGACGATGCCTTGCTCGTCGGTTTCCATCGCCGAAAACGCGGGCTGGAACAGCGAGAACGCCTGCAGCGCACCGAGGTAGCTGGGCGTTTCCACCAGCACCTTGCTGCCTTCGTCGATCAGCACCTTGCCCAGCAGGTCGAGGCCCTGCTGCGAACCCGTGGTGATCAGCACCTGGCTCGGGCGGATGATGGCCCCGTTCTGGCTCAGGCGGGCCGCCACCCACTCGCGCAGCGGCGTGAAGCCTTCGGTGGGTCCGTATTGCAGGGCCGCCTGCGGGGCTTCGTCCAGCACCTTGGTACAGGCCCAGCGCATGCGTTCGATGGGGAACGTGGCTGGCGACGGCAGGCCGCCGGCGAAGGAGATCACCTCCGGGCGCTCGGTGACCTTGAGGATTTCACGGATCGCCGAACTGGTGAGGCCCTGGGCGCGCTTGGATATCTGGATTGGGTTCGTCATGGACCCAGTTTAACGGTTTAGCCCGTGCAAGCCGAATGATGGACAGTTGCCCTGCAGCCAATCGGGAAATAGCTGGATCAGCGGTCTTCCCGCGCCAGCCAGTCGATCAACTCCGCGTTGACCACGCCTGGCTTCTCCCGATGCAGGAAGTGCCCTGCCCCTACCACCACGCCCCACTCGTACGGCCCGGCAAACAGATCGGCTTGTCGCGGCAGCATTTCCCTGCGCATGTCGCGTGATCCGCACAGCACGCGCGTGGGTGTCGTGATGGGGTTCGAGAGGCGCGCCGTTACCTCGGCAAGCGCAGGGTCGGCCATCTTCGGATTCATCATCGCGCGGTAGTAGGCAAGCGTGGCGACCATGGCGCCGGGCTTCGCCAGCATCTGCTTGATCCGGGCGACGTGGGCCCGGTCGTCGTAGGACGGCGACCACAGCGTCCACAGGAATTCGATGAAGGCGTAGTTGTTGATCCTGCACAGGCGTTCGGGCAGCCATGGCAACTGGAACAGGAACCAGTGGAAGGAACGCAGGATGTGCTTCGGCGATCGCTTGAGAGTCCGGCGAACTTCCACTGGATGCGGCACGGCGAGGATCGCTGCACGCTTGATCGATGCCGGATACGCTGCGAGCACCGCGTAGCTGATGGCCGCACCCCAATCCTGTCCGACGAGGAAACACGGCTTACCGTCGTTCAACGCCTCGATCAGGCACTTGATGTCGGTCGCCAGCGTGGCGAGGTCGAAGTAGCCGTGATCTGGAATTTCAGTCGGCGGATATCCGCGCAGGAATGGGGCAACTGCCCGGTAGCCGGCGTTTGCCAGTGCAGGCATTTGTTGCTCCCATGACGTGGCATTGTCGGGAAAGCCATGCAACAGCAGCACCATCGGGCCTTCGCCCATTTCCAGATAGGCAAAGCGTAAGCCGTTTGAGGTGATTTCCCGGGTGCGCACGCCACGATTGTGGCACGGGTCAAGCACGCTCATGCGGGGGTATCGAGTACCCGGCCGATGCCGCTTGCATCAATCTCCCGTGCCACGACAGCCAGTGCTTGTGGCCGGGTGTCGGCCTCGAAGCCGATCCTGAAATGCACTTCACCTGAGGGCGTGCGCGAGGAATGGATGGACGACAGGTTCACTTCATGGCGCTCGAATACCTCAAGCAAGGCGCGCAGTGAACCCGGTTGGTCCTGAGGCAAATGGATGCTGAGCGTGCGGGTTTCGGTCAGGTCGGCGAGCAGGTAGCCGATGCGTTCGAAACTGTAATTGCCATCGGCCAGCGCCTTGTTGCCCAACGCAGCATGGTTGGCTTGCAGGAACTCTTGGCGGAATTCGGAACGCGAAGCCTCGTCGCCGCGGCTGACCTGCGCATGCAACTGCGAGAGCTGGCGCACCAGTGCTTCCAGCATACCGGCCACGTGTGGATTGCCGAACTGGATGTCTTCGTAGATGGCCGGGTTCATCGACAGGATACGCGCCATGACGGCGGTATCCATCTCGAACGAGGCCGAGCGATACGGCAACAGTTCACTCAAGTTCCCGAGTCGCGACGCGTATTCGCGCAATACTCCGGCTTGCGCAAGGTGGGTCGCATGGACCATCGCCTGCACCAGGGCCATCACCTGGTCATGATGCTCGGGCGTGCTGTGGACGCACTCTGCTTCGAGTGCGCGCAGTAATTCCTGCACCCAGTCGCGCCATCCCTGCAGCCGCGCTTCGCACACCACCATCACGCGGCCTTTCAGCGTGGGCGACTTGGGTGGCGCGGTCATCGGATGCAGGCCGACGACATCGGCTCTCGACGCGAGCATGGCGCTTACGGGTTCGGACTTGATTGAAGTGACGTCCAGCCAGAGTTGTCGTGCCTCGCGTCCACCTGCGATGCGCACGTAGTCTGCGATCAAGCTGGGGGTATGGCGGATGGGCGTGGCGAAGACCAGCACGTCGCAGCGTGCAATCAAATCTTCTTTGCTGATGTTCTCCGCCATATATGGATCGCGGCCCAGTACGGGCAACTGCATACGGTTGGCAAAGAATTCGCCCAGCCAGCGACCGTAAGCGCCAGCGCTGCCGATGATGCCGATGATGGGAGAGGCTTTCACGGCGACGTGACGCTCGGTTGACGGGAGCGTCATTGTAGAGCGAGCCGGCACGCATGTAGGAGCGACGTGAGTCGCGATGGAGGTTTCATCGGAAACATTCATCGCGACTCACGTCGCTCCTACCAACATCAGGAGGTCATGCGATCCCAGAATGATTTCACGCCGTCGAGGAAGGTCGCCGACTTGGGCGAATGCTTGCGTGCATCATCGCCGGCAAACGTGGCTTCGAATTTTTCCATCAGCTCGCGCTGCTCGGCGGTCAGGTTGACCGGTGTCTCCACCGCGACGCGGCAGAACAGGTCGCCGGGTGCACGGCTGCGCACGGATTTCACGCCCTTGCCACGCAGGCGGAACAGCTTGCCGGTCTGGGTTTCGGCGGGTATGCGGATCTCGGTCTCGCCATCCAGCGTTGGTACGCGGATGTTGTCGCCGAGCGCCGCTTGGGAAATCCGGATCGGCACCTCGCAGTGCAGGTCGTCGCCGTCGCGCTGGAAGATGTCGTGCTCGCGCACGCGCACTTCCACGTACAGGTCACCGGGCGGTGTCCCCGTCGGGCCGGCTTCGCCCTCGCCCGCCAGGCGGATGCGGTCGCCGTTATCGACGCCTGCGGGAATCTTCACGGCCAGGATTTTTTCTTCCTCCACGCGACCGGCACCGTGACAGGTCTTGCAGGGGTTCTTGATGATCTGGCCGCGCCCGTCGCAATGCGGACATGCCTGCTGCATGGCGAAGATGCCGCGCTGCATGCGCACTTGCCCACGACCGCCGCAAGTCGTGCAGGTTTCGGACTTGCCGTCTTCGGAACCGGAGCCATGGCAGGGATCGCAGGGCGCCAGCGTCGGGATCTCGATGCGCTTCTCGATGCCGGCGACGGCTTCTTCCAGGTCGAGCTCCATCACGTAACCGACATCGGCGCCGCGACGCGCGGCGCGTGCGCCACCGCCCCCACCGAAGATATTGCCGAAGATGTCGCCGAAGATATCGCCCATGTCCGGCGCGCCCGGTCCAGGGCCGCCACCGCCCATGCCGTGCTCGAACGCCGCATGCCCGTGCTGGTCGTACATGCGGCGCTTGCCGCCGTCGGACAGCACTTCGTAGGCTTCCTTGCACTCCTTGAACGCAGCCTCCGCGGCGGCATCGCCGGGATTGCGGTCAGGGTGATGCTTCATCGCGCAGCGACGGTAGGCCTTCTTCAGCTCGTCTTCGCTGGCGTTGCGGGCCACGCCCAGGATTTCGTAGTAGTCGCGCTTGCTCATGGAAATCAGATAGCCGGTAAACGGAAGCCGGTAGCCGGGAAGCCGCCGCAGGATTTCATCCTGCAGGCGACTACCGGGTCCCGGCTCACAAGGGACGGATGTTCCGCCCCGCGATCAATTACTTCTTTTCTTCGTCGTCTTTGACTTCGGTGAACTCCGCGTCCACCACGTCTTCGCCCGCATGCTGGCTGGACGGTTCACCCGCCTCGCCTGCCTGTCCTGCGGCGGCAACGGCGGCGTACAGCGACTGCGCCACTTCTTCCAGGTTCTTGGTCTTGGAATCGATCTGGCCCTTGTCGTCGCCCTTCATGGCCGTCTCAAGGTCAGCCAGGGCCGCCTCGACATTGCCGATGACGCTGCCGTCGACCTTGCTGCCGTGCTCGGTGATGGCATTGCGGGTGGCGTGGATCAGACCGTCGGCCTGGTTGCGCGCCGTGACCAGTTCGTGGAATTTCTGGTCTTCCTCGCGATGCGCTTCGGCGTCGGCCACCATCTGCGCGATTTCGGCTTCGGACAGGCCGGAACCGGACTTGATCTCGACCTTCTGTTCCTTGTTGGTCTTCTTGTCCTTGGCGCTGACGTGGATGATGCCGTTGGCATCGATGTCGAACGACACTTCCACCTGCGGCATGCCGCGCGGCGCCGGCTCGATGCCGGACAGGTCGAACTTGGCCAGCGACTTGTTGAAGCGGGCCTGTTCGCGCTCGCCCTGCAGCACGTGCACCGTCACCGCGGACTGGTTGTCCTCGGCGGTGGAGAAGGTCTGCGAGGCCTTGGTCGGGATGGTGGTGTTCTTCTCGATGATCTTGGTGAACACGCCGCCCAGGGTCTCGATGCCCAGGCTCAGCGGGGTCACGTCCAGCAGCAGCACGTCCTTGACGTCGCCGGCCAGCACGCCGCCCTGCACCGCCGCGCCCAGCGCGACGGCCTCGTCCGGGTTGACGTCCTTGCGCGGCTCCTTGCCGAAGAACTCGGCCACCGCCGCCTGCACCTTGGGCATGCGGGTCTGGCCGCCGACCAGGATCACCTCGCCGATGTCGCTGGCGCGCAGGCCGGCGTCGTTCATCGCGATGCGGCACGGCTCGATGGTCTTCTTCACCAGGTCTTCGACCAGCGCTTCCAGCTTGGCGCGGGTCAGCTTGATGTTGAGGTGCTTCGGGCCCGAGGCATCGGCCGTCACGTACGGCAGGTTCACTTCGGTCTGCTGGCTGGACGAGAGTTCGATCTTGGCGCGCTCGGCCGCGTCCTTCAGGCGCTGCAGGGCCAACGGGTCCTTGCGCAGGTCGATGCCCTGGTCCTTCTGGAACTCTTCCACCAGGTAATCGATGACGCGCTTGTCGAAGTCTTCGCCACCCAGGAAGGTGTCGCCGTTGGTGGCCAGCACTTCGAACTGCTTCTCGCCGTCCACGTTGGCGATCTCGATGATGGACACGTCGAAGGTGCCGCCGCCGAGGTCATAGACCACGATCTTGCGGTCGCCGCCGTCTTTGTCCAGGCCGTAGGCCAGCGCGGCCGCGGTGGGTTCGTTGATGATGCGCTTGACGTCAAGGCCCGCGATCTTGCCCGCGTCCTTGGTGGCCTGGCGCTGGCTGTCGTTGAAGTAGGCCGGCACGGTGATGACGGCTTCGGTGACGGTTTCGCCGAGGAAGGCTTCGGCCGTCTTCTTCATTTTTTCCAGAATACGCGCGGAGATTTCCTGCGCGGAGAGCTTCTTGCCGTCGGACGTGGTGACCCAGGCGTCGCCGTTTTCATGCGCGGTGATGCCGTACGAGACCAGGCCGATGTCTTTCTGTACTTCGGCGTCGGTGAACTTGCGGCCGATCAGGCGCTTCACCGCGTAGAAGGTGTTCTTGGGGTTGGTGACGGCCTGGCGCTTGGCCGAGGCGCCGACCAGTACTTCACCGTCCTTCGTGTAGGCCACGATGGAGGGCGTGGTGCGGTCGCCTTCCGAATTTTCGATGACGCGGGCCTTGCCGCCGTCCATGATCGCCACGCACGAGTTGGTCGTGCCCAGGTCGATACCGATGATCTTGCCCATGTTGCGTGCTCCCTAAAGGTCAGTCTTTGGCCGGCGATGCGCCGGTGATGGTTGGAATGTGGGGGCCGGCGTGGAACATTCAAGCCGGCTATTGATTGGGTAGGAGCGGCCCATGGCCGCGAGCTTTTGATCGATTCAGCTGAAGAGCTCGCGGCCATGGGCCGCTCCTACCGGAACCGGTCAATCGTGCTTCGCCACCACCACCAGCGCGGGGCGCAGCAAACGCTCGTTGAGTACGTAGCCCTTCTGGAAGACCTGGACCACGCTGCCCGGGGCGGCGTCGGGCGCGTCCACCTGGCTGATGGCCTGGTGGTATTCCGGGTTGAACGTGTCACCGGTGGGGTCGACCATGCTCAGGCCGTTGTCGCCCGCGACTTTCAGCAACTGGCGGAAGGTCAGCTCCAGGCCATCGCGCAACGGACTGGGCTGCTCTCCCGCGGCGGTGAGGCCGGCGTCCAGGCTGTCGAATACCGGCAGCAGGTCGGACAGCAGGCGTTCGTTGGCGAATTTGCGCAGCTGGTCGATATCGCGGCTGACACGCTTGCGCTGGTTCTCAAGGTCGGCGCGCTCGCGCAGCACGTCGGCGCGGGTCTGCTCGAGTTCGGCGCGCAGGTGCTCGACCTCCGCCTGCAGCTGGCTTTCAAGCGTGGCGTCGTCGGCGCCGGATTCGGGCGCGGCATTGGAGTCGTCGTGGGTATGGCTCATGCGGGTGTCCGTAGGCGGGCCGCCCCGGTGTCGGGCAGCGTCACCCGAACCAATGGGGTCTGGCCGCGGGGATTCAAGGCGGAATGATTACGTTTGCGGCAGGTCCATGGCCGCACCCAAGGCATCGGCAGCCGCCTGCACGACCGGTATCACCCGCTCATAGGCCATGCGGGTGGGGCCGATGACCCCCAGCACGCCCAGCACCTGGCCGCCGGCCATGTACGGCGCAGTGACGACTGACACACCGTCCAACGGGGCTAATCCGGTTTCCTCGCCAATGAAGATGCGTACGCCCGGTGCCTGCAGGGTGCGTTCCAGCAACTGCAGGATCTCGCGCTTGCGGGCGAAGGTTTCGAACAGCTCGCGCAGGCGATCCAGGTCGGACAGGTCCTGCACGCCGATCAAGCGGGTCTGCCCGGTCAGCACCATGTCGTCACTGGCCGGGATGAAAGCGTGCTCCGCCAGTTCCACGGTATGGGCCAGCAGCCCTTCCATTTCCGCCTGGGCGTTGCGCAGGTCATGCAGCAGGGTCGTGCGGATCTCGGACAGCGGCCGGCCGGCGAAATTGGCGTTAAGGAAGTTGGCGACGCGCTCCAGTTCCGAGGGGTCGTAGGCGCGGCGCGGTTCGATCACCCGGTTCTGCACGTCGTTGTCGGCGAACACAAGGATGGCCAGCACGCGGCGACCGTCCAGCGGCACGAAATCGATGTGGCGGAAGGCGAACTGCTCGCGCTTGGGTGCGCTGACTACGCCGACGAAATGGGTCATGGCCGACAGCAGTTCCGAGGCATTGCCGAGTAACGCCTGCGTGCCCACGCCGGCCGGTAATTCGGCACGCAAGCGCGCGACCTCGCCATCCCCCAGCGGCTGCATCTGCACCAGGCTGTCCACGAACATGCGGTAGCCCTGCGCAGTGGGAATGCGACCCGCCGAGGTATGCGGCGAAGTCAGCAGTCCGATGTCTTCAAGGTCCCCCAGGATGTTGCGGATGGTGGCGGCACTGACGTCAAGGCCGGCATTGCGGGCCAGGGTTTGCGATCCGACCGGTTCGCCATCACGGATGTAACGCGCAATCAGCGTGCGCAGCAGGTGGCGGGCGCGCGGGTCGAGTGAGGCGGGCTGGAAAGACATGCGCGATAGATAGCCGCAGCGGCCGCACTTTGCAATGGTCGTAGGAGCGGGCCCTGCCCGCGATGCTTTTGTTCATGGGCCAAAGCATCGCGGTCAGGGCCCGCTCCTACGACCATTGCCACCGAGCATGCGAACGGACGCATGGCTACGAAAGTGGCAGGTGTCTCAAGCTTTGCGCCACATGCCCCTACAATGCGCACCCATGCTCAGACACCTCGCCCTCAAGGATTTCGCCGTGGTCCGCGCCGCCGAACTGGAGTTCGGCCCGGGCATGACCGTGATTTCCGGCGAAACCGGCGCAGGCAAGTCGCTGCTGGTGGATGCACTGGGTTTCCTGTGCGGCCTGCGTGCCGACAGCGGCGTGGTGCGCCACGGGGCGGAACGCGCCGAGCTTTCGGCCGAATTCGACCTCGCCGATGCCCCGCCCGCGCTGGCCTGGCTGCGCGAGAACGAGCTGGACGACAGCGATTGCCAGTTACGCCGCGTGATCCGCGCCGACGGCGGTTCGCGTGCCTTCATCAACGGGCGCAGCGTCACCCTCGCCCAGCTCACCGAGCTGGCCGCCTTGCTGGTGGAAATCCACGGCCAGCATGAGCACCAGGCCCTGCTTTCGCGGCCCAGCCAGCTGGAGCTGCTGGATGCCTATGCCCGCAACGAACCCGAGCGCGCCGCCGTGCGTGCCGCGGCCCACGCCTGGAGTACCTTGCTGCGCGAACGCGAAACGCTTTCGCAACAGGGCGATGTATCGGACCGCATCAACTACCTGGAACACCAGCTCGGCGAACTGCAACGCGAAAACCTGGACAGCGCCGCCATTGCCGCGCTGGCTGCCAGCCATCGTCGCCAGGCCAACGCATCCGGCCTGATCGACGCCTGCAATGCCGCGTTCGCCCGGCTTGCCGGCGAGGAAGCGCCGTCGGTTTCGCGCCAATTGCAGCAGTCGCGCAGCGAACTGTCGCGCATGGCCGAACACGAGCCGCGCCTGCGCGACGTCGATGCCCTGCTGGAAAGTGCAAACATCCAACTGGATGAGGCCCTGGTGGTGCTGGATCGCGTGCGCGACGACCTGGATGCCGACCCGGCGCAATTCATGGAACTGGAACGCACCCTCACCCGCCTCCACGACCTCGCCCGCAAGCACCGTGTTTCGCCGGAACAACTGGGCGCGCGTCGTGATGCCATCGCGACCGAGCTTGAGGGTTTACGGGGTGCCGGCGAACGCTTGTTGAATCTCAATACTGAAATCCAGGCCGCCACGGACCACTGGCGCAGCACGGCCGGCAAGCTGGCCAAGACCCGCAAGGCCGCGGCCAGCACGCTTTCCAAGGCCACCACGGCATTGATCGCCGAGCTGGGCATGGGCGGCGGGCGCTTCGAGATTGCCATCGAACCCAACGACAGCGAACGCGCCGATCCACTGGGCAGCGAGCGCGTTGAATTCCTGGTGTCGGCCAACGCCGGCCAGCCGCCGCGCGCGCTTCGCAAGGTCGCTTCCGGCGGCGAGCTTTCGCGCATCTCGCTGGCGATCGAAGTGGCGGCGCTGGGATTGGATGCGGTGCCGACCATGGTCTTCGACGAAGTGGATTCCGGCATCGGTGGTGCGGTATCGGATATCGTCGGCCGCAAGCTGCGCGCGCTGGGTGGAAAGCGCCAGGTGCTCTGCGTGACCCACCTGCCGCAAGTCGCGGCCCAGGGGCACGCCCACTACCGGGTCAGCAAGGCGCCGGTGGATGGCATGACCCAGAGTGCGGTCGAGCTGCTGGCTGCCACGCAGCGCGAGGAAGAACTGGCGCGCATGCTGGGCGGGGTTGAGGTCAGCAAGGAAGCGCGCGCGGCGGCCAAGCGACTGCTTGTGGATGTGGGCTAGCTCAGCAGTAACGCGTGGATCCGTAATCAAGACGAACGTCATCCCAGCGAACGCTGGGATCCATCTTGATCTCGGCCTTGGTCTTGTTCCCTAAATACAACGTCAAAATGGGTCCCAGCGTTCGCTAGGATGACGTCACTATTATTTCGTAGATCCGAGCTTGCTCGGACCTACATGGCGCGCGCGGTTCAGCGTTTCCTGCGCACGTACAGCACCAGCGCGTGTTCCTCGATCTCGTAGCCGTGCTCGGCCGCGATCTTGCGCTGCAGTGCTTCGATTTCCTCGCTGGAAAATTCGATGACCTTGCCGGTCTCGATGTCGACCATGTGGTCGTGGTGTTCACCACGATCCAGTTCGTACACGGCCTGGCCGCCTTCGAAGTTGTGCTTGAGCACCAGTCCAGCGGATTCGAATTGGGTCAACACCCGGTACACCGTGGCCAGGCCAATCTCGTCGCCGTGGTCCAGCAGGTGGCGGTAGATATCCTCGGCCGTCATGTGCCGGGGCTTGGACTGCTCCAGCAGTTCCAGGATGCGCATGCGCGGATGCGTCACCTTCAGCCCGACTTTGCGTAGATCCTGCGATTCCATGGCGTCTCCGTTCATTGGCGGTTTAGCGCCAGCGGCCTTGGCCTGGGGTGCGGCGGCTGTCGGAAGTGTATCATCGCCCGGTCTTTCCCCTACCCGCGTGATGTCCTTCCCGATGCGTAAATTCCTGCTGATCGCCGCCGTCACCCTTGCCACTGCCGGTTGTGGCGTGTTGTACAAACAGCCGATCTACCAGGGCAACCTGATCGAGAAAAGCAACGCCGACCAGTTGGCTGTCGGCCAGAGCAGGCAGCAGGTCATGGCCTTGCTGGGCACGCCTTCGGTCGCCGACCCCTTCCATGCGCAGCGTTGGGATTACACCGCCACGCAGCGCACCGACCGCCGCGGCAACACTGAAATCAAGAACCTGGTCGTGTTCTTCGACGGCGACACGCTGTCGAGCTGGGAAGGCGAATACTTCCCCGAGAACGACGTGCAGCTGGCCAAGGACGTGCGCAAGTTCGGCCCGAACCTGGCCAAGGAAAAGAAGAAAGGCGCGCGCCGCTAGGCGTCAGCGCCCCGGACGACGAGCGCGTCGACGGCGCGCTTCCATGGGATCGATCTGCAGGGGTCGCAGCAGTTCCACCCTGTCACCCTCCACCAGCAGCGTTGCCACAGTCGCCTTGAGGCCAAACACGGCGTAGCCGTCCACATCTTCCCTGTCCGTCCACCCCGCTGCGGCCAGTGCGTCCGCCACGGCGGCACCGTCGGCCAAGTCCACGGTCACTGATTCGTATCGGCGTGGCCATGCCATCACCACTTCGACTTTCATCTCAGTCGTCCAGGTCGGCAATCCGCACGAAGTCATCCACCATGCGATCGGCCAGGCTCTGGAAGCCGCGTGCCAGCGCCGGGCCAACCAGGCGATTGGTGGGATCGAAGGCCAAGGCCAGGGTGATCTTGCAGGCCGATTCTTCCAGCGCGAAGAATTCCCACTGCCCATGCAGCTTGCGGAAAGGCCCATCCACCAGTTTCATCTCGATGCGATGCGGGCGCTCCAATGTGTTTTCCGTCGTGAACCAGGTGCTCAGCGAACCCAGGCCAAGGTCCAGGCGTGCCACCACCCTGTCCTCGCCGGATTCGATCAGGGTTGCGCCGCTGCACCAGTCGAACCGGCGCGGGTAGGCTTCGATGTCGTTCACCAGGTCGAACATGCGCACGGTGGAATGTTCAACCAGGGCGCTGCGGCGGATGGTCTGCATAGGCTTCGTCGGGGCAAGGTGGAGGTACGGAATCGCACATCAGACTCGCTTGGCCCCGCGCCATCGGCGACAATGGACGCATGGCCAAGAAACCCGGCAAGGATAAAGCAAACAGTACCGGCACGATTGCGCAGAACAAGCGCGCCCGGCACGAGTACCACCTGGAGGAGCATTTCGAGGCCGGCATGGCGCTGCAGGGCTGGGAAGTGAAGGCGATCCGTGCCGGTCGCGCCAACATCACCGAGGCTTACGCGGTGGTACGCCACGGCGAGCTCTTCCTGTTCGGCGCCCAGATCACGCCGCTCATCCAGGCCTCGACGCACGTGGTGGCAGATGATCGCCGCACGCGCAAGCTGCTGCTGAACAAGCGCGAGATCGACACCCTGATCGGCAAGGTGGAACGCGACGGCTACACCATCGTGCCCACCTCGCTGTATTGGAAGGGCAACAAGGTCAAGGCCGGCATCGCGCTGGCCAAGGGCAAGCAGACCCACGACAAGCGCGATGCCGCCAAGGACCGCGACTGGGCCCGCGACAAGCAGCGCGTGATGCGCCGGCACAACCGCGACGCCTGAACAACGGCCCGTCGTTCGCGCCCCCAACAACTTGTGAGCCGTGGCCATCGCGCCCATACTGCTGCCATCAGCGAAATCTGATTCCCGGGGATGCACTGGCTTCGACGGGGGTTGCGAAATTGCCTGGTGCATGCCGAGGGGGCGACTTTCCTCGTTAATCCAGTAGCAAAACTCTAGTTGCCAACGACGACAACTACGCTCTCGCCGCTTAAGGCGTAAGCCCCGAACCCACTTGTGCCCGTGCTCGTGGATGTAGGGTCATTATCACGGAACCGGCTGTGACGGCTGCCTGTCAGTCACGGCTTAACTAAAACAGGCTGGTTCCCGGGTGCGCTTCGCGTGCCGTGCTGCCTGGGGACGAGACCCAACGGAACGCTAAGCATGTAGTACCGGGGATGGAGTGCCTTCGGACGCGGGTTCGATTCCCGCCATCTCCACCATATAGTGGTCCAAGTAAGACCAACGAAGGCCGGAATCCCCAATAGATACAAGGGTTTCGGCCTTTTTTGTGGCTGATACCGTCCAGCGGGGGGTATTGCAATCCGACGGTAAGTGTCGGTAACTATGACGGTAGGCGGGGTTACCGCCAGAGGGGTTACCGTCATGAGATTGACCGATACCGCCATCCGTAAGGCCAAGCCTGCCGCTACGCCAACCAAGATGGCCGACGGCGAAGGGCTGTATCTGCTGCTGAACCCCAACGGTTCCCGCTGGTGGCGCTGGGATTACCGTAGGCCGGTAACCGGCAAGCGCAATACCTTGAGCCTGGGCACCTACCCTGCGACTGGCCTGGCCGATGCGCGCGGCAAGCGTGACGCTGCCCGCAAGCTGTTGGCCGCTGGCGTTGACCCTGCCGAGCATCGGAAAGCTGAAAAGGCCGCTGGCGAGGATCGGGCCGCCAATAGCTTTGAGGTTGTCGCCCGTGAGTGGCATTCCAAGCAATCGCCAACATGGGTGAAGGCTCACGGCGACCGCATCATGCTCAGGTTGGAAAACGATATCTTCCCGTGGCTTGGCAAGCGCCCCATTGCCGAAGTGAAGGCGAAGGAATTACTGGCAACCGTCAACCGCATTGCAGACCGTGGCGCTGTGGAGTCCGCGCACCGCGCGCTGCAAAACTGCGGGCAAGTATTTCGCTATGCCATCGCTACCGGGCGCGCCGATGGCAACCCGGCGGCCGACCTGCGGGGTGCCCTGCCCCCGACCAAGCAAACACACCTGGCCGCAATTACCGACCCCAACAAGGTGGGCGGACTGCTGCGCGCGATGGATGCCTATACGGGTTCGCTGGTGACCAAATGCGCCTTGCGGTTGGCCCCGCTGGTGTTCGTGCGACCCGGCGAACTGCGGCAAGCCGAGTGGGCAGAGATTGACCTGGACAAAGCGGAATGGAATATCCCGGCGGAGAAAATGAAGATGCGCGAGCCGCACCTTGTGCCGTTGTCCGCACAAGCCGTGGCGATCCTGACCGAGATTCAGTCCCTGACAGGGCGAGGCCGCTACGTGTTCCCCAGCGCGCGCAGCCCCAAGCGCGCCATGAGTAACAACGCAATACTCGCAGCCCTACGCCGCATGGGTTTCGACAAAGACGAAATGAGCGGCCACGGCTTCCGGGCAATGGCGCGCACGATTCTGGATGAAACCTTGCACTTTCGGCCCGACTACATAGAACACCAATTGGCCCATGCAGTGAAAGATCCGAACGGCCGCGCATACAACCGCACGGCGCATTTGCCCGAACGCAAGAAGATGATGCAGGCATGGGCGGACTACCTGGACACGTTACAAGCTGACACGGGCACCGTGCTGGCATTCAAGCGAAAGGCAAACTGAGGAGACAAGAACATGGCGAAAAAGGGCGCAGCAAATCGCAGCACGGGTTACGGCAAGTTATTGACAGTCATTCGATCCAATGGCGCATGGGTTGGCGTAGTGCAGGCGTTTAGCTCACGGCCAGTCGATCCGGTTATATCGATGCTGGTTCCGATTTCTGAGTTGAAAGGAAGCGCAAGGCGAAAAGCAGACCGCTGGTTGAGCTGGTTGGATGCCGGCAATCAGGCCGCGAATAGTTAACCCGAATAACCGCGCCTAGCCCGACGGGGCGAACACGCCGTAACCCTGCGACGCTGGCGCGGTTTCTTTTCAGGGGCGCGAGGGTGCGCGATGGACAATAGCTGGATGTCGGATCACAAACGCATTGATCGACGAATTGCGCGCGTGGAGAAATGGGCTATGCGGCAAAGCAAGCAAAAGTTGGCTGATGAGCTGGCAAATGTATTCGTTCAATTCATGGCGCTTAAAGGCGCTTACAAGGCGAGCGATGAACTAAACGTTGCGGCGAGAGATATCGCGAATGATTGGGCGTCTCGATACAAGGGCGCAATCAAGTTTGCCAGAGGAATAGACGGGGAATTGACCACAATTAGAAAGGCCAGCTCAGACAGAGGCGTGACCGCTGCTGATACCCGGCACAGTGCGCCTGGAGGCTCCCGAGAAAAGCGCAAGGCAATCCAAGCCGTCTGGGCGAGCGGAAAATATGACAGCCGTGATAGGTGCGCGGAGGAAGAATGCGGCGCGCTGGGTGTGTCATTCACCACCGCAAGGAAGGCGCTAAGAAACACACCGAAGCCAACCCGGCCGCTGCGTCGCAAAGCCTAGCCCCTGCACTGCATAGGCTAGCCCCTGCACTGCATCTAGGATCCCGCTTGTATCTGCGGGCAAGCAATGTTTGTCCAACGCCGCCCACTCCGGAGCGGCGAAGGACAGCGCAATGCAAACACTTCCCGAAACCGGCTACCTGCGACTGGTGCAGATTGTTGGCCGACCCGCAAAAAACGAAGCCCCAGCCGTTCCCGGCATCATTCCGGTATCACGCTCCACCTGGTGGGCTGGTGTGCGATCCGGCCGCTATCCGCAACCGACCCGCGCGCTGGGAGACCGCATTACCGCATGGCGTGTGGAAGATATCCGCGCCTTGATCGATAGCGCCGCCAGCGCAAAGGCGGCCGCGTAATGAGCCAAAAAAAACGAAGCCCGCACAAGGCGGGCAACGGGCACAAGCTGGCTGGCTGGGTGCGTCGTCATTGTATCGCGGCATGGGCCTGGGCACCGATCCTGCTACCGCTGGCTGCATTCCTGATTCTGTGGGGAATGACGCTATGAGCGCCCACAACCGAATCCCGAAAAACTGGCGCGACCGCCTGCCCCATCCCGGCACCTATTACGCCGCGTGCGTGGTGAAGCTGGGCAAGCCCAACGGCACCGGCTGGGCGCAGGGCCAATGCCCGTTCCACGACGATCACGACGCATCGCTAAGCGTGCAAACGGCCGACCCGCATGGCGGCTGGCGATGCTTCGCAGGATGCGGACAAGGCGACCTGGTGAGCTTCCACCAGCGACGCACTGGCAAGGCGTTTACCGAAGTCGTGGCCGACCTGTTGCGGGGTGTCGCATGAATGCCGTGCCGAAGGTTGAAACCGCGCAGGAAGGCGCGCGCCGGTTGTTCGGGCGTGAGATTGCCGAAGGCTTCCAACCCGTTGCCCTGCACTGCTACGCCGATGCGGATGGCGTGCCGCTGTTCTACCGCCCACGCCTGAAACATCCCGACGGCCGCAAGGTAATCAAGCCGATGCACCTGGACGGCCTGCGCTTCGCCCTGGGCGAGCCGCCAGCGCCCGCCGAAGGAAAACCGCTGTATCGCTTGCCGCAATTGATGGCGGCCGATCCTGCGGCGCTGGTGTGGATTGTGGAGGGTGAAGGCTGCGCCGATGTCTTGCACGGGCTGGGCATGGTGGCTGTGACCAGTGGAAGCGCCACAAGCGACAGCGCGGCCGACTGGCAACCGATGCAGGGGCGGCATTGCGTGTTGTGGCCGGACAACAACAAGCCGGGCACGGACTACGCCGCGCGCGTTGCCGAACGATTGCAGGCGCTGGGCGGCACTGTGGAAGTGATCGACATTGATCCATTGCAGTTGCCCGTGGGCGGCGATGTTGTCGACTGGCTGGCCGATCATCCCAACGCCACGGCGGCGGACGTGATGACCCTGCCGCGTGAGGTGGCGAACCCTGCTGTCAGGGTTGAAGGCACCGCACCGGAGCCGCTACGCCGTCCTGTGCCACCGCCAGAGCCGTACCCGGTAAAGGAGCTGGGGCCGATCCTTGCCCCTGCGTGCGAAAGCCTGCGGCGGGTGATTCAATCACCTGATGCGATATGCGGGGCGTCCCTACTCGCTGCGGCATCGCTGAGCGTGCAAGGGCTGGCAGACGTGACCAATGGCGGGCGCGTGCATCCGCTGAGCTTGTGGTTCCTGAGTGTGGCCGAAAGTGGCGAGCGTAAAAGCGCCGTGGATAGCGAAGCGATGCGGCCCGCGCGCGAATATGAAAAGGGACTGGCCAACGCCTATGACGCCGAAGCCCAAGCGCATGAGTCCGCAATGGAGGAATGGAACGCGCGACGGGATAAAGCTAAAGCGGACGCCAAGAAAAAGGGCGGCATGGGATTGGCCGAATCATTGCAGGTAATCGGCCCAGCCCCACCGCCACCACTGCGGCCCATCGTGATTGCAGCGGATTTCACCGCCGAGGGATTGGCGAAGCTATTGGCCGCTGGCCTGCCCAGCATGGGGGCATTCACCGATGAAGCGGCGCTAGTGTTTGGCGGGCACGGGATGAGCAAGGAAACCGTGACCCGCACGGCTGGCACGTTGTGCAAACTGTGGGATGACGGAAGCCTAGACCGAATCCGCGCGGGTGATGGCCCGGTAAAGATTCGCGGCAAGCGCCTGGCTGTGCATCTGATGGGGCAACCCGTCATTGCCGAGCGCGCGCTGTCGGATGACGTGCTGGCAGGGCAAGGCTTCCTTGCGCGTTGTTTGCTGGCCTGGCCGGAGTCAACTGCGGGAAGCCGCCCCTACCGTAGCGAGAGCCTCGCGGATGATTCGGCATTGATCCGCTACCGCGCGCGAGCGGCCGACCTGTTGGCGCGGCCCATGCCGATGGCCCACGGCGCGCGCAACGAGTTGGCACCGCCCCTGCTTTCCTTGTCGCCGGAAGCGTTCCAACTCTGGGAAGTCCTGCACAACACGATTGAAAACCAAATGGCACCGGGCGGGAGCTTCGCCACGGTAAAGCCATGGGCAAGCAAGACACCGGAGCAAGCCCTACGCATTGCCGGTGTGCTGACGTTGTTTGAGAACGCAGACGCGCGCGCCATTGATGCGGCCACAATGGAACGGGCGGCGGAGTTGGCACTGTGGCACCTGGGTGAAGCGGCAAGGCTCGCCGGCACTGCGGCGCTGTCGCCGGAGGTGCGAAACGCTGAGGCTCTGTTGGCCTGGACGCATGAGAACCAGCACGCGCGGGTGTATTCCACCATGGCTTTGCAGTTTGGCCCGGCACGCATCCGCGAAGTTGAAACGTTCCGGCAAGCCATGGGCGAACTGGAGCGCGCCGGCTGGGCACGGCCGATTGATGGCGGGGCAATGATGGATGGCCGCCACCGTCGCCACGTCTGGGACGTGCTGCCGCAATCGTCTGGGGGTGAATGATGGGCAGGCTATTGGATGCGCTGCGATCAAATGCAGAGAGCGTGCCCACTGCTATTCCTGCTATTCCGCTATTCCTTGGGGGGCATGAGGATGCCGCAAGGCCGGAAAATAGCAGAATAGCGAAAATAGCAGGGGCTGCACTTTTGAGAAAAAGTGATGGGCTATGCGCCGATCCTGCCCAGCAAGCGGCGCGACTGTTGGGCATGTTGCGAGCGGAGTCCCTGCCCGAGTCCCTGCTAGCCCGTGATGATGCTGGCACCGATGGGCTGGCCGCGATGGATGCGTGCGAGCTGCGTGCGTATGCCCTGGCGCTGCACCGATCCGCCACGATGGACGCGGGCACCGTTCCGGCCGAATACACGCATGCGGCAAGGTGTGAGGGCTGCGGCCCGGTGTGGCTGTGGGAAGGCTGCCCGCCACGGGTGAAGGCGTGCCCGTGGTGTTTCCGCCGGAGCGCTGGGCGCACGTTCAAGCGGCCGCCTGTGGAGTGTGGCGAGTGCCGGCACTTCCTACCCGACGCAATCAATCCACCTGGCGGCGCGGGTGCGTGCGGGCTGGGCATTGCCTACCGGCGTGGTGAGCCGATCCGCTATCCATTTGCAGCGCGTGAGTGTGGCGAGCATCGGTTTGCTTGAACTGCGAATGCGAACCCGCCCCCATCGCGCGCGTACGCGCGAGGCGGAAAGTCCGGTAGCCAACCCCGACACATCGCGCGCGCGCGAAGCGTGCGGGTTAAATGATCTGCTTTCTAAGTAGGCAAGCGGCCAACGCATGACGGTAACTTTGACGGTAACTCGCAACACTCGAAATTGAAATCCCGCGCAGTTGCTACGTTTCCGGGCGTGATTCGATAGACGCCATCACCATCCAAGTGAAAAAACGGGTCGCGAAAGCGGCCCGTTTTTTTATGTGCGCCCGAAACGAGCTCGCTCCCCTACGCTTTCCTCCGGCAGCGACAGCGCCCTGTCGGGTGATGTTGAACCGGATCATCTACAGCGGTGATGCCATGGAGTCCAACACGCAACCGCGACTTCTGGTGCTGCGAACGCTGGCGCATGACAACGGCGAAATGGAGATCACGGCCCCGGATACCGGCAATGGCATCCCTGCGGATGACCTGGAGCGGATATTCAATTTCTTCGTCACCACCAAGGCGGACGGCATCGACCTTGGGCTGGCGATTTGCAGGACGATCGTCCGAGCCACATGGCGGACGCATGTGGCGACAACGTCGGCGCGACTTCGCATGTCAGCCTGGAAGCTGACCAGGACCCTGCATTGGCGCGTGACGCATGGCCCATCGATTACAGGCCGGGCATTCCGTTCTGGAAGCGCGGCATCAAGCGTGAGCGCGCGCCTGGAATCGATGGGCAGCGCATATCGACCCGCAGGCGCCCGGGATTCTCAGCAGTTGGCCTGTATTCCCGGCGCGCTCAAAACCCGATGACCTTGTAGCCAACTTCCATGCCCCAGTCACCGGATCGCTCGCTGCCGGCGAACAGCGAAGGCTTCACGAACACGATGCCATTCCCACCCAGTTGCGGGCCCAGCACGCGGCCAAAGGAAACCGCGAGGCCGGCGAAACGTTTGTGGTTTTCCCAGTCGAAATTGAGTGACGGATCGAAGGTGACGAGGTTGCGAGGGTCCTTCATCTTTGGCACGTAGTAGAAATCGAAAGTGGTGAAGTTCACTTCCGCGCGGTCGTCATTACCCCACAGGCTGTTGCTCTGCACGATGGCTGGCGCGAAGATGCTGCCGCCCTTCAGGAACCTGGCGTAGATGAAGGTGCCCTTGAACACGTTCTGGCCCGTGCCCAGCTCCGGGCGTCCGGCCGTGTCGAAGACCAGTTCGCCTTTCGCCACGAAGGCGCCCTGCCGGGACAGCCCGAACACATGCGTGGCCTCGATGGAGGCATCACCCAGGTCGTAGCTGTCGTTGCCCAGAACGTCCACGTAGGTCAGCGGCACGCGCAAGCGCACGGCGTAGTCCTGCTTCTCGCCAAAGGGCTGGGTGTAGCTGAGTCGCAAGGTGCCGGTGCCGAATCCCCCCATCAGATCGAGGTATTCGTACTTGGCTTCCGCCACGGTCAGCAGCTTGCTGGGGTCGGTGCCATTGTCGACGGACTTTTGCCCGGCATCCTGGGCGCTGGCCGTGCTGGCCAGGAGTGCCGGTGATAACAATGCCATCAGGATCGATGCGTTTTTCTTCATGGCCATGCATTGCCCGCCAGTGTCGATGCTGTGCTTCCGGTTTCCAGGATACGAAGCGTTGACCGTCTCCATGGTCTGCGGCCTGTAACGTGCAGGATTGTGGCCAGCAACGCGGCCCGCGGTAATGGGACCTAAGCCCCATCGCACATGCCCCATACGCAAGACGGGCCGCTTACGCGGCCCGTCTTGGGACTTGCAGATGCGCTGGCCAGTTACTGGCGCAACGGCAACACGCGGATCTCGACGCGGCGATTCTGGGCACGGCCTGCATCGGTGTCGTTGCTGGCGATGGGGTAGTTCTTGCCCATGCCGACGATCTCGAAGCGCTCTCGCACCAGGCCTTGGCCGATCAGGTAGTTGCCTACCGTGTTGGCGCGCTGTTCGGACAGGCGCTGGTTGAACTCGGCGCTACCGACGCTGTCGGTATGGCCGGTCACTTCCACGATGGTCTGGTTGTATTCCTGCAGGGTGGAAGCCACGTTGTTGAGCGCCGGGTAGAACTGCGGCTTGAGGTCGTACTTGCCGAAGTCGAAGGTCACGCCATCCGGCAGGTTGAGCTTGATGACGTCGCCGTCGCGGCTCACCTCGATGCCGGTGCCGGCGGTCTGGCGACGCAGTTCGGCTTCCTGGCGATCCTGGTAGGCGCCGATGGAACCACCGGCAAGGCCGCCGATGCCCACGCCCACCAGCGCGCGCTGGCGACGTTCGGTGGCGTCGCCACCGCTCAACAGGCCGGCAACCGCGCCAATGCCGGCGCCGATCAACGCGCCGGTGCGGGTGCGATTGGGGTCATTCGGGTCAGTGGTCTGGCCGGTGTAGCTGGCGCAGCCGCCCAAGGTCAGGGTGGCGATCAGGGCAGCCGTGGTGGCTTTGAGTGCGTGCTGGTTCATGTGTAGCTCCTCGTCATAAGGGAAAGATTCCGCCAAGTCATTCAGCCGCGACACCTTACGAACCGGGCGATGTCTGTCAGGTGAAGATGAAGCAGCGGCAGGCGTGCAGGTTCAGCTTGCCTCTGGCAGCAGTGACTCGGCGGCCAATGCATCCAGGTTGTGGTCCCAGTTGCCCATCAGCGACAGGTACAGCAACTTCTCGAACTCGGGACCGAAGCGCTGGATTACGGCATCCGGGTCAGGCACCAGCTTGGCGTCGGCAATCAGTCCGAAATGCACGCGGTTGTTGTAGCTCATGATGGATATGCCGATGCCGATGGACCCGGTTTGCGGCACCCAGAACATCATCTCGCGCATCCGGCAGCCACCGAGGTACAGCGGCTGCTGCGGCCCGGGGACATTGGTCGCCACCGCCGTGGCCTTGCGGCTGAACAACTCCAGGGCCACGCCCTGCACGGCGGCTGGCGCCATGCCAAGTGCAGCTAAAAGTCCAAATGCAACAATGGCTTGGCGTGAATTCTTCAGGTCATTCATGCATTGGGCGACGCGTTCAAGGCGTCGGATCGGATTGTCTTCGCCGACTGGTAGCTCCAGGAACACCAGACCGAAGTGGTTGCCCAGCTTCTTGGCATGCTCCAGCGGACGCAGATTGACCGGCACGGTGGCGCGCAGGGTCACGCCTTCCAGGCACTCGCCGCGTTCCATCATGTAGCCACGCAGGGCACCAGCGGCGGCGGCCATCAGCACGTCATTGACCGTGCAGTCGCAGGCGCGACCGACCGCTTTCACTTCGTCCAGGTCGAGTGGCTCCGCCCAGGCCACGCGCTTGCTCACGCCAAGCTTGCCGCGCAGCATGGTCGGTGGGTCGTCGGACAGCGCCAGCGCCGCCAACAGTTCGCGGCCGATCTCGCCGCCCTCCTTCGCCAGCATGGTGGCCAGGGTGGGGTCGCGGTACATCTCCATGCTCTTGCCCAGCACCTTGCTGCCCATCTTCATGTAGCGGTCGACGGCGCCCACGCGGCGCACGACCTGGGCGCCGTCCTGCTTCAACCACGCCTCACCCAGCTTGCTGCTCCTGTCCGGCGTGCGGGTGGTGTCGGTCAGCGACAGCAGCACCTGCACCAGCGCAATGCCATCGGCATAGCTGTGGTGGATGCGGGTGACCACGGCGGAACCGCCGCCGTATTTCTCGACCAGGTGGAATTGCCAGAGCGGCTTCGACTTGTCCAGCGGCGATGACGCCAGTTGGCTGACGAAGCGCTCGAATGCCTTTTTCTCCGACTTCCTGTCACTGCGTCCCGGCAGGGCGGAAATGCGCACGTGCCAATCCAGGTCGAAGTTCTCGTCTTCCAGCCATGAGGCGCCCGCGGGCGTGTCGACTGCCTTCTGCAGGAAGCGCGGATACGCCAGGAAACGTTTCTTCACCACCTGCTTGAGCTTGTCGAGCGTCATCGGCTCGTCGAACATCAGCACGCCGGTGATCATCATCGGGTTGGTGGGGCGCTCCATCCGCAACCATGCCGTATCCACCCGCGACATGGGTTCCCTGCGCGGCTTGCGCGGCGCCTTGGTCGTTGCCATCGTGTTCTCCTCTCCCGCTGCGAGTGAAGCACGCGGCAGCGAAGGGGTCAACGCACATCGAGTGCAGCATCAATCCGGCGCGCTGCGCTTGTAGGCATCCAGTGCGGCATCGCGTCCGGCAGCCAGGTCGATCATCGGCTTGGCGGGGTATGTGGGCGCGAGCCGCCTCGCCAGGTCGGCATGCAGCCAAGGGGCGAAGCGTGCGGGCAGTGGCAAGCCGGCAAGCTCTGGCACCCAGCGCGTGATGTACGCGGCATCCGGATCGAATTTCTGCGCCTGCGTGACCGGGTTGAACACGCGGAAATACGGCGCGGCATCCGCACCGGTGCCTGCCACCCACTGCCAGCCCAGCGTGTTGCTGGCCAGGTCGGCGTCCAGCAGCGTGTCCCAGAACCAGCGCGCGCCGTGCAACCAGTGCTGGCGCATGTGCTTGGTCAGCCAACTGGCCACGATCATTCGTACGCGGTTGTGCATGGTGCCGGTGGCCCACAGCTCGCGCATGCCCGCGTCCACGATGGGCACGCCGGTCCTGCCGCGCTGCCATGCATGCAATTGCACATCATTGGCCTTGGCCCAATCGAAATGTTCGAAACGTGGATTGAGGTTGTGTTGGGTGGTATGCGGGAAGTGGTGCAAGAGGTGGTACGCGAATTCACGCCAGCCCAGTTCACGGATGTAGGCGTCCATGTCGCTGTCATTCGCTGCAGTGCGCGACTGCTCCAGTTCGGCGCAGATGCGCCACGGCGCGATCTCGCCGAAATGCAGGTGCGGCGAAAGCAATGAAGTCCCTACTCGATCAGGCCGGTCGCGGTCGCTGTGGTAACCACGCAAGGCGCCGTCGATGAAGACTTCAAGCGCTTCGTGTGCGCCGGCTTCACCGGGCTGCCAATGTTCCCAGAAGCCTGTTTCCCAGCCCAGCCGTGGCAGGAGCTTGAATGCATCGAGCGCTTGGCTGGCCAGTCCGGCCGGAACCGGCGGCATCGACGCCGGCGCTTCCAACAGCGCCGGCATGCGCCACTGGCTCAGCGCGTTGCGCCAGAACGGGGTGAACACCTTGTACGGCCCACCCTGCTGCGTGGCCAGCGTCCACGGCTCGAACAGCAACGCGCCATTGAAGCTTTCGACCTGCAGGCCGTTCGCCTTCAAGGCCTGCTTGATATCGGCATCGCGCGGCTGGGTGGCAGGCTCGTACTTGCGGTTCCAGAACACGGCTTCGGCGGAGGTTTCCCGGATCAGGTCCAGCAACGCCTGCCTGCTCGGGCCAGTGCGCAGCAGCAAGCGTGATCCGCGTGCGCGCAGGCTTGCATCAAGTTGCTGCAGGGAATGATGCCGCCAGGTGTTGGAGGCTGCACCGGGTGTCCAGTCACCCTCTTCTTCCGGCGCATGGATATACACGGGGACAGGCGTGAAGCCACCCTCCAGCGCGGCCTGCAGGGCCGGGTTGTCCGCCAGCCTCAGGTCATTGCGGAACCAGACGATTGCATTCGACATCCATCAAACCTCGCTGCCTTTTGCATCCATGGTGCCGTCGCCCGATGCAAGGCCGCGTGATGCCGTGCACGTGGCCATGCTCAGCGACTACGGACGTACTCGCGCGGGATGCGCTCATTGAGGCCGGTCAGGATTTCATAGGGAATGGTGCCGGCGGCCTGCGCCACGGCTTCGCAACTGATCAAGGCATCGCCCTGGCGCCCGATCAGCACGACCTCGTCACCGTTGTAGGCACTGCCGCCGGGGCCGACGTCGACCATGAACTGGTCCATGCAGATGCGACCGATGATCGGGTGGCGCTGGCCACGCACCAGTACTTCACCACGCGACGACAGTGACCGTGGATAGCCGTCGCCGTAGCCGATCGGCAGGGTGATGACCCGCGTGTCGTGCGCTGCCGTCCAGGTCGCGCCGTAGCTCACCGTGCGCCCTGCCTTGACCACCTTGAAATAGACCACGCTGGAGACCAGCGAGAGTGCAGGTTGCAGCGCCAGCGTGGCCTGCGACGCCGGATCCGGCAGCACGCCGTACAGGGCGATGCCGGGACGCACCATGTCCAGGCAGGTATCGGGGAAATGCAGTACGCCACCGGAATTGGCCAGGTGCCGCACGGGCATGGGCGCGCCGATGCGGTCGAAGTGCGAACACGCGGCAAGGAAGCGCTGCAACTGCTCGACGGTCATCGGCGAAGCCGGATCGTCGGCACAGGCCAGGTGCGAGTAGATACCCTTCACCTTGCACCCGTGCGACGCGACCGCAGCCTCGATGAAAGGCGCGGCATTCTCGCTGTGCACGCCGATGCGTTCCATGCCGGTGTCGATTTTCAGGTGGATGATGGCCTTGCGGCCCATCGACTCCGCCGCCTGCTCCACCTGGCGGAGTTTGTCGACGGAAGACACCGTGACCTCCAGGTCATGGGCGATGAAATGCGCCACCTGCGGCGCATGGATGCCGCCCAGCACCAGGATCGGAACCTTCACGCCAGCGCGGCGCAGGGCGATGCCTTCTTCGACAAAGGCCACGCCCAGTTGCGCGATACCCTGCGCTTCCAGGTGCCGCGACACCGGCACCAGCCCATGCCCATAGGCATTGGCCTTGACGATGCCCATCACCGGCGCGCCGGCATGCCGCTGCAAGACGTCCAGGTTGTGGGCCAAGGCGTCCAGGTCCACGCGTATGCGCGTGGGGCGATCACTCGCCTCGGCGCGGTAGCCAAGTTGCAGGTCAGGGTCTGGAAAGGCAGTCAGGCTGGGCATGGCGTGATTGTAGCGGCCTCGCCGGCCTGAATCTGTCTCTGCGCAGCGTGTTATTCGAAGCTGCCCACCGCGTCGTGGGCCAGGTTGTCGAAGCGCGTGTATTCGCCGAAGAACTTCAGCTTCAACGACCCCGTGGGGCCGTTACGCTGCTTGCCGATGATGACTTCGGCCAGGCCTTTGTCGGCGGAATCCTTGTTGTAGTAGTCGTCGCGGTAGATGAAGATGATGACGTCGGCATCCTGCTCGATGGCGCCGGATTCGCGCAGGTCGGCCATCACCGGGCGCTTGTCGGTGCGGGTTTCCAGCGAGCGGTTGAGCTGCGACAGCGCGATCACCGGCACGTTCAATTCTTTCGCAAGCCCTTTCAGCGAGCGCGAGATCTCGGAAATCTCGGTGGCGCGATTTTCACTGTTGCCCGGCACCGCCATCAGCTGCAGGTAATCGATCACGATCAGGCCCAGGTCGTGTTCACGCTTCAGGCGTCGCGCCTTGGAGCGCAGCACGTCGGGCGACAACGCCGGCGTGTCATCGATGAAGATCTTGGTTTCCTTGAGCATGCGAATGGCGCTGGTGACGCGGCTCCAGTCCTCGTCCTCCAGTTGGCCGGTGCGCAGGCGCGTGGCATTGACGCGACCGTTGGAGGAAATCAGGCGCAATGCCAACTGCGAAGCCGACATTTCCATGGAGAACACCGCCACGGCCTTCTTCGACTTGATCGCCGCGTACTCGGCGATATTCAGGGCCAAGGTGGTCTTGCCCATCGCAGGGCGCGCGGCCAGGATCAGCAAGTCCGTCGGCTGCAGGCCGGCGGTCATTTCGTCGAACTCGTGGTAGCCGGTGGGCAGGCCGGTGATGCTGCCGCCGCTCTCGAAGCGGCTTTGCAGCACGTCGAAGGCCTCTTTCAACGCGGTATTGACTGCAGTGAAGTCGGTGCGGCCGCGTGCGCCGGCTTCGGCGATGGCGAATACGTCCTGCTCGGCCTTGGCCAGCAGTTCGGCGCTGTCACGGCCATCGGGCTGGAAACCGTCGTTGATGATGGCAGTGCCGACTTCGATCAGCTGGCGCATCACTGCCTTGTCGCGCACGATTTCCGCGTAGGCGACGATGTTGGCGGCAGACGGCGTGGTGCTGGCCAGTTCCACCAGATAGGCGCCACCGGCGACCTGTTCGATCTGGCCTTGTGATTCGAACCACTCGCCCAACGTCACCGCATCGTAAGGACGGCTCTTTTCCGCCAGCTCGCTGATGGCGCGGTAGATCAACTGGTGGTCGCGACGGTAGAAATCGACGTCGTTGAGCTTGTCGTTGATGCGGTCATAGGCTTCCGGCGCCAGCATCAGGCCACCCAGCACCGCCTGCTCGGCTTCGATGGAATGCGGCGGCACGCGCAGTTGTTCGATGCGGGCGTCGTGCTGGTCGTAACGGAAACCGGGGCGTGCGGACATGGAGGCGTGGATTTCCTGCGCTGGTCTTGCGATGAAGGGGACCGTCAATCGATTCCGGTCTGGCATCGTAGGCGTCCGGCCTGTGGGCTCGCTATGGCACAAGCTGTGGATAAGTACGATTGCTTGTAGATCGACGCGGTCTCATCGGCTGCGACATTCCCCACAAAGAGAACGGGCGCCTTGCGGCGCCCGTCAGGTATTGCGTATTGCTGGCAATCAGGCTTCGGCGATGACCACGACCTTGACGGTCGTTTCCACGTCGGCGTGCAGGTGCACCAGCACGTCGTATTCGCCGATGTGGCGGAACGCGCCTTCGCCCAGGATCACTTCGCTCTTTTCCAGCGGGTAGCCGGCCTTGGTGAAGGCATCGGCGATATCGCGCGGGCCGACCGAACCGAACAGCTTGCCTTCGGTAGCGGCATTGGCGCTGATGGTGACGCTGGCGCCTTCCAGCTTGGCGCGACGGGCTTCGGCTTCGTCATGCACGGCCTTGGCCTTGGCTTCGTAGTCGGCACGCTTGGCTTCGAACTCGGCGACGTTGGCGGCAGTGGCCGGCACGGCCTTGCCCTGCGGCACCAGGTAGTTGCGGCCGTAGCCCGGCTTCACGTCGACTTTGTCGCCGAGTACGCCGAGGTTGGTTACTTTCTGCAGGAGGATCAGTTGCATGGTTGTGTTCCGTATTCGTTAGCGGGAAATCCCGCAGCGGTGGGCTGTCCGAATGACAGTGCTATAGCCCTCCCCTTCAAGGGGAGGGTTGGGTGGGGATGGTGGTGCGCTTGATTCAACTCCGCATCACCGCAGGGGATAACCATCCCCATCCCGGCCTTCCCCCGTTCGGCAAGCTCAGGGCATGCCTTGAAGGGGAAGGAGGTGGATCAGTTGTCGTGGCTGTCCGTGTACGGGATCAGGGCCAGGAAGCGCGAACGCTTGACGGCGGTCTGCAGCTGGCGCTGGTAGCGCGCCTTGGTGCCGGTCACGCGGCTCGGGACGATCTTGCCGGTTTCGGTCAGGTACTGGCGCAGGGTGTTGAGATCCTTGTAATCGATCTCCTTGATACCTTCGGCAGTGAACTTGCAGAACTTGCGGCGACGGAAGAACTTGGACATGGGGGTGCTCCTTAGGCGGCTTCGGCAGAGTCGGAATCGGCATCGACGCCGGCGTCTACAGCTTCGCCCTCGTCGTCATCGCGACGGCGACGTTCGCCACGCTCGGGCTTGTCGCCCTTCTCGTCCTTGCTCTTCATGATGATCGACATTTCGGTGTCGGCTTCATCACGCTTCATGATCAGGTGGCGCAGCACCGCATCGTTGAAGCGGAAGCTCTCGGTCAGCTCGGCCAGCACGGCCTGCTCGACTTCGATGTTCAGCAGCACGTAGTGGGCCTTGACCAGCTTCTGGATCGGGTAAGCCAGCTGACGGCGGCCCCAGTCTTCCAGACGGTGGATCTTGCCGCCACCATTCTCGACCAGCGCCTTGTAGCGCTCGATCATGGCGGGGACTTGCTCGCTCTGGTCAGGGTGGACCAGGAACACGACTTCATAATGACGCATCGTTGTAACCCTTTCGGATGATGGCCGGGCGAATACCGCCGGACCGGACAGCCCCCCGACCATCCCGGAGGATGCGGTGGGGCAAGGAACCCCGGGCTTTGGGCCGCAGGGAGCCGCGCATTATGGCGGATCAATAGGTTAGGCGCAAATCTGGAGAGAGCGGGCTGCTGGTTGTTGGTTCTTGGTTGTAGGCGGAAAGCTGCCCTACCCCACCAACAACCAAGAACCAGCAACCTAGAACCCCTACTTCCCCTTCTGTCCCGCGATCCACGCGTCAATGTGCCGCTCCAGCGCTTCCAGCGGCACCGACCCGGTTTCCAGCACCGCGTCGTTGAAGTCGCGCAGGTCGAACTTCGGCCCCAATTCCGCCTCGGCCTTGGCCCGCAGGCCGGAAATCCGCATCTGCCCGATCTTGTAGGCCAGGGCCTGGCCGGGGGTGCCGATGTAGCGGTCGATCTCGTTGACGATGTCCTGGTCGGTCTTGGCGGCGTTGTCCTTGAAATAGGTAATGGCCTGCTCGCGGGTCCAGCCCTTGGCGTGCATGCCGGTGTCCACCACCAGGCGTACGGCACGCCACATTTCATAGGTCAGCTGGCCGAAACGGTCGTACGGGTCGTCGTACAGGCCCATTTCGGTACCCAGTTGCTCCGCATACAGGCCCCAGCCTTCGCCGTAGGCGGTGAAATAACCGGTACGACGGAACATGGGCGCATCCGGCAGCTCCATGCCACGGGCGAACTGGAAGTGGTGGCCGGGGACGGCTTCGTGGAGGGACAGCGGCACCATTTCCCAGCGCGGGCGCATGTCGGGACGGTACAAGTTGACGTAATACCAGCCCGGTCGACTGCCGTCCGCCGCACCCGGCTGGTAGTAGGCGGTGGTGGTATCCGGAGCGATGCTGTCCGGGATCGGGCGCACGCCGTACGGCAAGCGCGGGATGGTCCGGATTACTTTCACCAGTTCCGGGTCGATGCGCTTGGACAGGGCGCGGTAGGCGGTCAGCAGCTCGTCCGGCGTCTTGTAGAAAAAGCGCGGATCGGTGCGCAGGTAGGTGAAGAACTCACCCAGCGAGCCGGTGAAACCGGTCTGGGCCTTGACCTTCTCCATCTCGGCGCGGATACGGGCCACTTCCTTCAGGCCGATGGCGTGGATCTGCGCGGCGGTGAGGTCGGTGGTGGTGTAGTAACCCGCCAGGAAGTCGTAATACGCCTTGCCGTCCGGCAGGTCGGTCACGGCAATCGACTCACGGGCCTTGGGCAGGTAGTCGTTGTTGAAATAGGCCAGCAGCGTGCGGTACGCCGGAACGACGTCGCTGGCGATGATGCGCTTGGCGTCGGCTTGCAGGCGGGCCTGTTCGGTAGCTGGAATACTGTCCGGGAACTTCAGGAACGGCTTGTAGAAGCCGCTCTTGGTCGGATCATCCACCACCTGCGCAGCAATTTGCGCGGGTACGCGTTGCATCAGGATGCGGGGCGGCAGGTTGCCGGCCTTGACCCCTTCCTGCATCAACGCGATCGACTGCTCGATCATCGTCGGCAGGGCCTGCAGGCGCTTCAACCAGTCCTGGTAGTCCTTGGCCGTGGCGAAGGCAAGCACCTCAGCCAGCCCGTCCGCCGTCTGTGGCCCACCCTGGTGGCCGACGGGCTGCAGGTATTCACGGAATTGCTGCCGCTGCACGCTGCGTTCCAACTGCCAGGCAAACGTGTCGTAGTCGAGCTGGTCCGTGGGCGACAGCGTCGTACGGTCGATGGCGCGTAATGCATCCAGCGCAGTCCGGTCCGCCGCGCTGCGTTGGGCAATCGCGTCCAGGCTCATGTCGGTCCAGCGGTCGTTGAAGCGCGTATCGCCGTAATAGCTCGCGTTTTCCGGGCTCTCGCGCAGGCCGCGTTCCCACTGTTCGGCGAAGAGGGCATGCAGCGCAGGGTTCTTGGCGGCCGGCTGCGCGTGTACGGGCGAACACACCGCCAGCGTCAAGGCAGCGAGCAGGAAGGAACGGAACATGGGCGACTCCGGTGTGGACAGACCGGAAGCTTAATGCCCGCAGGCGATCACGGGGAGTGGCTTTCTTCCTGCTGCCAGGACCGCAGTGCGTGCAATCAGGCCAGGTCGGCCTGGGTGGTGAAGCTTTCGCCGCAGCCGCACTCAGCCGTGGCATTGGGATTGCGGAACAGGAACATCTCGCTGAGGCCCTGCTTGCCGAAGTCGATCTCGGTGCCGTCGACCAGCGACAGGCTGTCGGCGTCGACGAAAATCTTCACGCCGGCCTGCTCGAACACGGTGTCATCGTCACGCTGGTCACGAGCCAGGTCGGCCACGTGTCCCCAACCGGAACACCCGGTGCGGGTGACCCCGAAGCGCAGGCCCAACGCACCCGTCTCCGCGACGAAACGCTGCACGCGCTGGAATGCAACCGGGGTGAGGGTAATGGCCATGGATTCTCCTGCGGAGCGTGATTATAGACCTGCGAACGCAGCGTTCCCGGCGTTGCTCCGGTAAACTGCGCGTTCCATTAATGGTTGCGTTGCACAAGGATTACAAGTCATGACGGTGGCAAGCGTCGAACATGCGTTGGCAGGCAAGATCCCCGCTGGCGGCGAGGTCACCGTGCGTGGCTGGGTGCGCACGCGGCGCGATTCCAAGGCGGGCCTGTCCTTCGTCAACGTCAGCGACGGCTCCTGCTTCGCGCCCATCCAGGTGGTCGCGCCCGATTCGCTCGCCAACTACGACACCGAGATCAAGCACCTGACCACCGGTTGCGCGGTGGTGGCCACGGGCACCCTGGTGGCCTCGCAGGGGCAAGGCCAGAGCTTCGAGATCCAGGCCTCGTCGATCGAGGTCGTGGGCTGGGTCGAAGATCCGCTCACCTACCCCATGCAACCCAAACAGCACTCGCTGGAGTACCTGCGCGAATTCGCCCACCTGCGCCCACGCACCAACCTGTTCGGTGCCGTGACCCGCATCCGCAACTGCCTGGCGCAGGCGGTGCACCGCTATTTCCACCAGAACGGCTATTGCTGGATCAGCACGCCCATCATCACCACCTCCGATGCCGAGGGCGCCGGGCAGATGTTCCGCGTGTCCACGCTGGACACCGCCAACCTGCCGCGCAACACGCAGGGCGAAGTGGATTTCAGCCGCGACTTCTTCGGCAAGGAAACCTTCCTCACCGTGTCCGGCCAGCTCAACGTCGAGGCCTACTGCCTGGCACTGAGCAAGGTCTACACCTTCGGCCCCACCTTCCGCGCCGAGAACAGCAACACCACGCGTCATCTGGCCGAGTTCTGGATGATCGAACCGGAAATCGCCTTCGCCGACCTGGCCGAGGACGCGCGCGTGGCCGAGGAATTCCTGAAGTACTTGTTCCGCGCGGTGCTGGACGAACGCGGCGACGACCTGGCCTTCCTGGCCGAACGCGTGGACAAGACGGCGATCAGCAAGCTGGAGGATTTCATCAATGCGCCGTTCGAGCGCATCGACTACACCGATGCGATCGGCCTGCTGCAGAAGTCAGGGCGCAAGTTCGAGTTCCCGGTGGAATGGGGCCTGGACCTGCAGACCGAGCACGAGCGCTGGCTGACCGAGGAACACGTGGGCCGCCCCGTGGTGGTGACCAACTACCCGGAACACATCAAGGCCTTCTACATGCGCCTGAACGACGACGGCAAGACGGTCGCCGCGATGGACGTGCTGGCGCCCGGCATCGGCGAGATCATCGGCGGCAGCCAGCGCGAGGAACGACTGGACGTGCTGGATTCGCGCATGGCGCAGTTCGGCCTGGATCCGGCGCACTACGACTGGTACCGCGATTTCCGCCGTTACGGCACTGTTCCACACGCGGGCTTCGGCCTCGGCTTCGAGCGCCTGGTGGTGTACGTGTGCGGCCTGTCCAACATCCGCGACGCAATTCCCTACCCGCGTGCGCCGGGGAATGCGGAGTTTTGAGTATCGCGGCACGAATCAACTAGAAAATAGCGACGTCATCCCAGCGCAAAATAATAGTCCCGTCATCCCAGCGAACGCTGGAATCCATCTTGATCTTCGCAACCACGTTCCAGATCGACGCAAGCGCAAAGTCAAAGTCAAAGTCAAAATGGATCCCAGCGTTCGCTGGGATGACGATCCGAATGGATGACCGCCGTTCGACTGTTGAAAAGCCCTTCCAGCTTACGCTGGGATGACGTACGTAAAGAATCCGAGGTCTTTCATCTTCCATGATCCTGTTCTTCGCCCTGCTCTTCTTCGCCGTCGCCATCGCCGGCTTCTGCGCGTTCGTGATCTTCTGGCCGCTGACCCTGGTGCATGTGCGTGATCGCCACGCGGCCATCGCGACGGAATTCGGCAGCGGCGCGTTCCTGAAACCTGTCGCGATCGGCTGGTTGTTGAGTGGCCGCTATCGCACGACCCGCGATCCCTCACTGACCGGGTTGGCCACGCCTGCACGCATTTCCCTGCTGACCATTTTCTTTGGCCTGGCCTGTGCCGGGCTGCTTTGGCTCCTTTCATTGGTGATGGCATGACTGAATCAATCAGCTACCAGTGGTACGTCGCGTCATTGGGTCGCACCCTGGTCTGGGCGCGACTGCATGTGCGTGAGGCCGGCACGGCCGAAGTCCTTGATAGCGACGGCAACACCTTGTCCTATGACAGTGACGACACCGCACGTGCAGCGCTCTTCGATGCCGAATTCGTGGCCTTCGACGGCCTGGATGAAGACGATGCCCTGGCGCGGGGATTCTCGCTGGACGAAGTGTCGCCACCACGCGCAGACAACGATGCCGCGCTGCGCGGACTGATGGTGCAATCGTTGGGCGCGCGGGCCTGACGGCGGGCGATGTACACGCCCCGCGCCTTTGTCGAAACCGACCTCGCCCACCTTGACGCGTTGCTGGCACGCGACCCTTTCGTCACGCTGGTAAGCAGCGCGGACGGAGTGCCCTTCGCCAGCCACCTGCCGGTGCTGTACACGCGCGACGGCGACAACGTCCTGATCGAAGGCCATTGGGCCAAGGCCAATCCGCAGGCCAGCCATGGCGGCAAGGCGCTGATGGTCGTACATGGTCCGCATGCCTATATCTCGCCGGGCTGGTATCCCGACGAGGAAGCAGCGGCACGCGTGCCCACCTGGAACTACGCCGTCGCCCACCTGACCGGCACGCTGGACGCTTCGACGGACGAAGATTTCCTCGCCAGCATCGTCGACCGTTTGAGCCTCCGCCACGAAAGCGTCGTCGGCAACGACTGGCGCTACGAGCATTCACGCGACGATCATCGAAGCCAGTTGCGTGGGATCGTGGGATTTCGCTTTGTTCCTGAACGCGTCGAGTTGAAGTTCAAGCTAAGCCAGAACCACCCGCCTGCCAACGTGCATGCGGTAGCCAGTGCGCTGTCGCAACAAGACGACCCGGATGCCAAGGCCATCGCCACGATGATGCTGGAACGCAACCCTACCCTGTAGAGCCGAGCTTGCTCGGCTGCTCTGGTTCCGACCAAAGCAGCCGAGCAAGCTCGGCTCTACAAATACGGGCAGTCGCGCAAGCTCGGCTCTACAATGCGGCAACGCAGCCTGGAACCACCGCATGGACCTGAACCTCTCCGGCAAGCACGCACTGGTCTGTGGCGCCACCGAAGGCATCGGCCGCGCTACTGCGCATGAGCTTGCCCTGTTGGGGGCCGATGTCACCCTGCTGGCGCGGCGTGCAGACGTATTGGCGTCCGTTGCAGCATCGTTGCCCTGTCCCTTTGCCGGACAAGCCCACGACTGGATCGCGGCGGATGTCTCGAATCACGTCCAGCTCGGCGCACAGGTGCAGGCGCTGGCCAGCGCCAGTCCGGTCCACGTCCTGGTCAACAACACCGGCGGCCCGCCCGGAGGTCGCGCACTCGACGCCGAAGCAGAGGCTTACCTTGACGCGTTCCAGAAACACCTGCTCGCCAACCAGGCGTTGGTGAAGGCCGTGGTTCCCGGCATGCAGAGCGCGCAATGGGGTCGCATCGTGAACGTCATTTCCACGTCGGTGAAGGAACCCATCGCCAACCTGGGGGTTTCCAACAGCATTCGCGGCGCGGTGGCCAGTTGGGCCAAGACGCTCTCGCGCGAACTCGCGGGCGACGGCATCACCGTCAACAACGTGCTGCCCGGATACACACGCACGGGTCGGCTGGAACAGATCCTGGATGACCGCTCCGCCAGCACCGGCAAAGCACGCGACGCCGTGGCTGCCGGCATGCTCTCCACCGTGCCGGTGGGTCGATTCGCCGAAGCGAGCGAAATTGCAGCCGCCATCGCCTTCCTCGCCAGCCCCGCCGCGGCCTACATCAACGGCGTCAGCCTGGCCGTGGATGGTGGACGCATGCAGTCGATCTGATGCCCGAAGGTCCTGAAACCCGCCGTGCTGCCGATCAACTTGCGCTGGCCGTCGTCGGCCAGCCACTGGCAAGTGCATGGTTCGCGTTCCCGGAGCTGAAGCCTTTCGAGGCATCGCTGCCCGGCACCACCGTCACCAGCATCACCCCGCACGGCAAGGCGCTGCTGACGCGCTTCGACAATGGCTGGACGCTGTACAGCCACAACCAGCTGTACGGCGTATGGCAGGTGGTGGACGCGGGCGAACGACCCGACACCACGCGGTCACTGCGCGTGGCCCTGGAAACCAGCGAGCGCGCCATCCTGCTGTACTCCGCGTCGGACGTCGCGATATGGCGCGATGAAGACCTGGTGCGGCATCCTTTCCTGTCCAAACTCGGCCCGGACGTGCTGGATACGTCCCTCACCGCGGCCGCCGTGGCCAAGCGCCTGCAACAACCTGCATTCGCCGGTCGCGCGCTGTCGGTACTGCTGCTGGACCAGGGCTTCCTGGCTGGCATGGGCAACTATCTGCGCTCGGAGGTGCTGTTCGTGGCCGGCATCGCGCCGCAACGCACACCCGCCGACCTGACCGTCGCCGAACGCAAGCGCCTTGCACAGGCCCTCCTCGACGTGCCCCGCCTGAGTTACGGCACGCGCGGCATCCTGCCCTCCACGGGCATGCGGGCCGAATACCTCACCGATACGCCGGAGGGTTTCCAATTCAAGGTGTTTGACCGCGACGGGCTGCCGTGCCCGCAGTGCAGCAAGCGCATCGTGCGCAAGGAGCTGGGCGGACGCCGGCTGTACCTGTGCAAGACCTGCCAGCAATGACCCATGAAATGACCCATGAATCGCGTACGGTTAAGCTAGCCTGATGGAACGTTGCAGCCACTGGATAGACGGAATTGCGCGCCCGCCTGCGTTGGAGCGCTGGCTGCCGGTCTTCAATCCCGCCGACGGACTGCAATTCGCGGAGGTGGCCGCCGGCGATGCAAGCGATGTCGAGTCCGCCGTAGCCGCTGCACGGCACGCATTCCCCGCATGGTCTTCACTGCCAAACTCACAACGCTCACGCTGGCTGGAAAAACTGGCGGATGCACTGGAAGCACGCATCGACGACTTCGCCCGTGCAGAGTCACGGGATGCCGGCAAGCCTTTCGCCCTGGCCCGCGACATCGAGATCCCCCGCGCAATTTCCAACCTGCGCTTCTTCGCCCATGCCGCCACGCAGTTCGCCAGTGAATCGCACCACGGCGAGGCCGGCCTCAACTACACGCTGCGTGCGCCGCTCGGCGTTGTCGCGACGATCTCGCCGTGGAACCTGCCGCTGTATCTGTTCACCTGGAAGATCGCGCCCGCGCTGGCCGCAGGCAATACGGTGGTTGCCAAGCCATCGGAAGTCACGCCCGTCACTGCAAGCATGCTCGGCGAACTGGCTGCAGAGATCGGTTTCCCGTCTGGCGTGCTGAACATCGTGCATGGGCTCGGCCCGGAAGTCGGCGAACCGCTGGTGGCGCACCCACAAGTGCGCGCCGTGTCATTTACTGGCAGCACCGCGGTCGGCAAGCGCATCGCCGTGCTCACTGCTTCCTCGCTGAAGAAACTGTCGCTGGAGCTGGGGGGGAAGAACCCGACCCTGGTGTTCGCCGACAGCGACTGGCGCGCGCAACTGGATACGCTGGTGCGTTCTGCGTTCCAGAATTCCGGGCAGATTTGTCTGTGCGGTTCCCGCCTGTTGATCGAACGCGCGATCTATGCGGAATTCCGTGAAGCCTTCGTAGCGCGCGTACGCGCCCTGCGTATCGGTGACCCCATGGCGGAGGGCACCCAACTCGGCCCCGTGGTCTCGCAGGCGCACTTCGACAAAGTGATGGCGTGCCTGCAGCGTGCACGCGATGAAGGCGGCACGGTGCTCTGCGGCGGTGAACGCATTGATCGGCCGGGCTGGTTCATTGCACCCACCGTGATTGAAGACCTGGGTCCTGATTGCGCCAGCAACCGCGAGGAGATCTTTGGTCCGGTCGTCACGTTGCAAGCCTTCGATTCGGACGAGGAAGCCATCACGCTCGCCAATGCCGGCGACTACGGCCTGTCTGCTTCGGTGTGGACCCGCGACCTCGACCGCGCACATCGCATCTCCGCGCAACTGCGCGCCGGCGTGGTGTGGGTCAATACCTGGCTGATGCGCGACCTGCGTACTCCCTTCGGGGGCGTGGGAGCCTCCGGTCTGGGCCGCGAAGGTGGCGTCGAGGCCATGCGCTTCTTCACCGAACCCAAGAATGTCTGCCTGGCCCTGCACACCTAATCTGGAATAATGCACGCATGACCGAACTCGACACGCTACTGCGCAACAACCGCGAATGGGCCGAACGGATCAAGCAAGAAGATCCGGGCTTCTTCAAGCGCCTCTCGCAACAGCAATCGCCGCGCTACCTGTGGATCGGCTGTTCGGATTCCCGCGTGCCAGCCAACCAGATCCTGGGATTGGATCCGGGCGAGGTGTTCGTCCACCGCAACATCGCCAACGTGATGTCGCATGGCGACTTGAACTGCTTGTCGGTCATCCAGTTCGCGGTCGACATCCTCAAGGTCGAACACATCCTGCTGGTCGGCCATTACGGCTGCGGCGGCGTGCATGCCGCCATGACCGGCCTGCGCGTGGGGCTGGCCGACAACTGGATTCGCCATGTCGGTGACGTGGCCTTGAAGCACGCACCGATGCTGGCCGAAGTGGACACCGAATCATTGCGCCATGCGCGCCTGTGCGAACTCAACGTGATCGAACAGGTCTTCAACGTCTGCCAGACCACCGTGGTCGAAGACGCGTGGGCACGTGGGCAGAACCTGTCCGTGCATGGCTGGGTCTACAGCCTGTTCGACGGTCGCGTGCGCCAACTGGGCATGGACGTGTCATCGGCCGATGCGCTCGCACCCGCTTATCAGCGCGCCATCGCCGCCGTACGACCGGGCGACAACCGTCATGAGTGAACACCCAGATGGCCATTGACGGCATCCATGCCTCCTCGGCGCCCAAGCCGGTCGGCAGCTACCCCCATGCCCGGCGTGTTGGCGATCTGCTGTTCCTGTCCGGAATCGGCCCGCGTGACGCCTCTACCGACGCGATCCTCGGCAACGTGCACGACGCCGAAGGCCGTTTGATCAGCTACGACATCGATTCACAGACGCGCGCGGTGTTCGCGAACGTCCGTGCCGTGCTTGCAGCCAGCGGGGCGCGCTGGGAAGACCTGGTGGACGTCACCGTCTACCTCACCGACATGGCCCACGACTTCAGGATCTACAACCAGGTGTGGGCGGAATTTTTCCCTGATCCTGCTACTGCGCCTTGCCGCACCACGCTGGGCATCACTGCGCTGCCGACACCCATCGCCATTGAGTTGAAATGCATCGCCGTAGTCACGGGCAAGTAGTACTTCACGGGAAGCCGTCATCCCGGCGAAAGCCGGGACCCAGGTAACAGCGATGGCCTGCTTGCGGAAAGTTCGTTAAGTTTGAAACTTGGGCCCCGGCTTTCGCCGGGATGACGACTCAGGAGCCAACGCGTGCCATTAGCTAACCCACTCAACCTGCAGGCCTGGATCGAGGAACACCGCCACCTATTGAAGCCGCCGGTCGGCAACAAGGTGATCCATGCCGGTGATTTCATCGTGATGGTGGTTGGCGGCCCCAATTCGCGCACCGATTACCACTGGGAAGAAGGCGCGGAATGGTTCTACCAGATGGAAGGCGAGATGGTGTTGCGCATCCAGGAAGACGGCGCCGTGCGCGACATCCCCATCAAGGCCGGCGAGACCTTCCTGCTGCCGCCGCGCATCCCGCATTCGCCGCAACGCATGCCCGACTCCATCGGCCTGGTGATCGAGCGCAAACGCTTGCCACATGAAGACGACGGCCTGATGTGGTTCTGTGAACAGTGCAATGAAAAAGTGTATGAGGAATATTTCCACCTCAACGACATCGAACAGGATTTCTTCCGGGTCTTCGAAGCGTTCTACCGCAATGACGAGCTTCGTACCTGCAAGGCTTGTGGCCATCTCAATCCACGCCCCAGCCACTACGAGATGCAGGCCGATTCGCAGGCCGACATCACCTGAGTCGGCGACCTGTTTTTGCAGGAGGAGCTCCAGCACCGGTCCCTCGGACCTATCCGTGCGTCGGGGCTAAAGCCCCTCCCACAAGGCCGCATCTATTCCACGGGCAATGCGCACCCTGCCCGGCTAAACTGCACCCATGCTCAAGATCGACACCCACGCCCATTACCTGCCCCACACCTGGCCGGACCTGGCGAAGAAGTACGGTGATGACCGCTTCCCGGTGATCCACCACGGCGACGACGGTCGCGCGCGCATCTACAAGGACGGCAAGTTCTTCCGCGAGATCTGGCCCAAGACCTGGGACCCACAGGTGCGCATCGACGAATTCGCGCAGTTCGGGGTGCAGGTGCAGGTGCTCAGCACGGTGCCGGTGATGTTCAGCTACTGGGCCAAGGCCAACCAGGCGCTGGAACTGCACCAGGCCCTCAACGACCACACCGCCCAAGCCTGCCGCGAGTTCCCGCGCCATTACGCCGGCATCGGCACCGTGCCGCTGCAGTCACCGCGGCTTGCCGTGCAGGAACTGGAGCGCTGTATGGACCAGTTGGGCTTGCAGGGCGTGCAGATCGGCTCGCACATCCAGCTCGCCGATGGCCAGCACTGGAACCTCGACGCGCCGGAGCTGTTCCCGTTCTTCGAAGCCGCCGCCGACCTAGGTGCCGCGATCCTGGTGCATCCGTGGGACATGATGGGCACTGACAGCATGCCGAAGTACTGGCTGCCCTGGCTGGTTGGCATGCCCGCCGAACAATCGCGTGCCGCCTGCTCGCTGGTATTTGGCGGGGTGCTTGAACGGCTGTCCAAGTTGAAGATCTGCATGGCGCATGGCGGCGGCAGCTTCCCGTACACCATCGGCCGCATCGAACATGGCTTCAACATGCGTCCCGACCTGGTGGCCACCGACAACCCGCACAATCCGCGCAAATACCTGAAGCATTTGTATTTCGATTCCTGGGTCGCCGATCCGCGTGCGCTGCAGTATCTCCTCGACACCGTAGGCATCGACCAGGTCATGCTGGGCACCGACTATCCGTTCCCACTGGGCGAACAGGAGCCGGGTGCCGGCATTGCCGCGCTGGAACTCGACCCCGTCGGCCAAGCCCGCCTGTATCACGGTACGGCATTGGAATGGCTGGGCCTGCCGGCATCGAGGTTCGCATGACACGGCTACGTTGTAGGAGCTGCGCAAGCTGCGACCGTAACGTTCAACTTCAGGGATGCTGTTCGTACGCGACCAGATTGCGGTCGCAGCTTGCGCAGCTCCTACACGAAATATTCAATCTCAACGAAGCACCTACATGACCGACCCGCTGTCCCGTACCCATGCCATCGCCTTGGACGCCGCTGATCCGCTGCGCCCACTGCGCCATGACTTCCTGATCCCCAAGCACAAGCACAACGACCAGATCTATTTCTGCGGCAACTCGCTGGGCCTGCAACCGCGTGCGGCGCGCACCCATGTCACGCAGGTGCTGGACAAGTGGAGCCACGAAGCCGTAGAAGGCCATTTCACCGGCCAGGCACAGTGGATGACCTACCACGAACTCGTGCGTGAATCACTCGCACGCGTGGTCGGCGCATTGCCTACCGAAGTGGTGGCGATGAATTCGCTCACCGCCAACCTGCACCTGATGATGGTCAGCTTCTACCGGCCTACGCGCGAACGTCCTGCGATCCTGATGGAAGCCGGTGCATTCCCTTCCGATCGGCACGCGATGGAATCGCAGGTGCGCTTCCACGGTTTCGATCCTGCCGTGGACCTGATCGAACTGGAACCGGATGAAGCCGGCGGCACGTTCTCCCTGCAGGCGATCGCGCGCGCTATCGAAGAACACGGCCCGCGCCTTGCGCTGGTGATGTGGCCAGGCATCCAGTACCGCACGGGACAAGCGTTCGACCTCAAGGAAATCGCGCGCCTTGCCCACGCACAAGGCGCACTGGCAGGTTTCGACCTGGCCCATGCCGCTGGCAACCTGCCCCTGCAGTTGCACGACAGCGGCGCGGACTTCGCGGTCTGGTGCCACTACAAATACATGAACGCCGGACCGGGTGCCGTGGCAGGTTGCTTCGTGCACGAGCGCCACGCCCACACCGACCGCCCGCGCTTTGCCGGCTGGTGGGGCCATGAAAAGGAAACGCGCTTCCAGATGGGGCCGGAGTTCGTGCCAACGGCAGGCGCAGACGGTTGGCAGCTCAGCAATCCACCCATCCTCGGGTTGGCGCCCTTGCTCGCTTCTTTGGAGCTGTTCGATAAAGCCGGTGGCATGGCTGCTCTGCGCGCCAAGTCGGAAAAACTCACAGGCTTGCTGGAAGCGCTCATCCGCGCGCGCGTTGCCGACACGCTCGAGATCATCACTCCCTCCGAACCGGAACGCCGCGGCTGCCAGCTTTCATTGAGGGTCACGGGTGGCCGCGAACGTGGGCGCGAACTGTTCGAGTACCTCGCCTCGGTAGGCACACTGGGCGACTGGCGCGAACCGGACGTGATCCGTATTTCGCCAGCCCCGCTCTACAACAAATACATGGATGTGTACCGGTTCGTTGAGGAAGTGGAATCGTGGCGCGGCGTGTAAGCGATATTCTTCAGATCGTCATTCCCGCGCAGGCGGGAACCCAGCGACTTGCGCTTAGGAAGAGTGCATATGGATATGCAACCTGCGGTCTACATCCTTGCAAGCCAAAGGAATGAAACGCTTTACATCGGCGTGACGAGTAACCTGATTGCTCGCACTTGGCAGCACAGAGAGCACATGATCGCTGGATTTACGGCAAAGCACATAGTCTTCTCACTGGTATGGTTTGAAATGCACGGCACAATGGATGCAGCAATCACCCGCGAGAAGCAGCTGAAGAAATGGAACAGGGCTTGAAAGATCAGATTGATAGAAGAACATAATCCGTATTGGAATGATCTTTGGCATGCGATTTCCAGCTAGAGCAAAGTCACTGGGTTCCCGCCTTCGCGGGAATGACGGGATAATTCATATTGGACACTGAAAATTCACGCTCCATCACCCTAATCGGCGCAGGCCTCGCCGGCGCGCTGTTGGCCATCCTGCTGGCGCGCAAGGGCTGGCAGGTCGATGTCCATGAAAAGCGTGGCGACCCGCGCATCAAGGGCTATGAAGGTGGCCGGTCGATCAACCTTGCGCTGGCTGAGCGCGGGCGCAATGCGCTGCGGCAGGCGGATGCGGACGACGCGGTCATGCAACAGGCGGTGATGATGCGCGGACGCATGATCCACTTCCTTGATGGGCGCCAGGAGTTGCAGCGTTACGGGCGTGATGATTCGGAAGTGATCTGGTCGATCCACCGGGGCGACTTGAACATCGTCCTGCTGGACCTGGCCGAACAGGCAGGTGCACGCCTGCATTTCCACCAACGGCTGGATGCCGTCGAATTCGAGGCACGCACGGCGCGCTTCGTGGATGACCGTGACGGCTCCAGCAATGCGATGGACTTCGTCGCGCTGGTCGGTGCCGACGGCGCCGGTTCCTCGCTTCGCGCCGCCATGATGAGACAACATGACCTAGGCGAGCGCACCGAATTCCTTGACCATTCCTACAAGGAACTGGAAATCCCGCCGACGGCGCAAGGTGACTTCAAGATCGAACCCAATGCCCTGCACATCTGGCCGCGTGGCCGCTACATGTGCATCGC
>CALCNV010000125.1 GCA_937897645.1 uncultured Lysobacteraceae bacterium | reverse complement strand
CACCACGTCGTCGATGCGCCAGCCGATCACGTCGGTCATCGGGCCGGACTTGCCCTGCCCGACCGCGACGATGCGATCGCCGGCCTTGAGCGTGCCGTTCAAGTCAGCGGGGCCGCCAGCGATGATCTCGCGGATCACCACCAGGTCGTCCTGGCGCTGCAGCTGCGCGCCGATGCCTTCCAGCGACAGCGACATCGACTGGTTGAAATTTTCCGCGGTCTTGGGCGTGAAGTAATCGGTGTGCGGATCGATCGCGCCGGAGTAACCGTTGAGGAAGGTCTGGAACACGTCCTCGCTCTTCAGTTCATCCACGCTGCGCAGGTAGGTGGCGTAGCGCTTGTCCAGGGTCTTGCGGATATCGGCGGGCTGTTTGCCGGCCAGCTTGAGGCGCAGCCAGTCGTTCATCACCGACTTCTTCCAGACCTCGTCGAGTTCCTTGGCATTGGCGGCCCACGGCGCTTTCTCACGGTCGTATTCCCAGCGCTGGTCGCCGGTGAAATCGAACTCCTGCTTCAGCAGGTTGCGTGCATACGCGACGCGCTCGCCGACGCGCTGCTTGTACACGGCGAAGATGTCGTAGGCCGGGGCCAGTTCGCCACTGCGGATGGCGTCGTCCATTTCGGTCTTGTACGGACCGAAGGTCTCGATGTCGGCAGCGGTGAAGTACTGCTTGCCGCCGTCCAGGGCTTCCAGGTAACGCTTGAAGACGTCTTCCGACAGCGTGTCGTCCAACGCGCGCGGACGATAGGCATAGCGGCTGTCCGAGAGCAGGCCGTAGACCAGCTTGGAGGTCGTGGACTGGTCGGCCGTGGGCGCGGCGACCACGTTGGTGGCAATCCCCTCGGCATCCGCCCGCGCCAGCAGGGCGAGTGGCGCAACCAAGGCAACGGCCAACAGGGCAATGACGGGGGTCTTCAAGTTCATTCGGGTACTCGGGGCCGGGATGGCCAGTGGGAGACTGCAGGACGCTGGGACAGGGTGACAGTGCCGAAAGTTGCAGGCTTTGTCATCCGCGCGTTCAGCCTAAACGTGACGGCACTGACATATGTGAAGGCTTTGTTCGCACAGACCAGGCTGCGCAGGCGCGGTTCAGGCGGTGACGCCGGCCTGTTTCGCCTGCAGGTCCGCATGGTAGGACGACCGTACCAGCGGGCCGGAGGCGACGTGGCTGAAGCCCAAGGCGTTGCCAAAGAGCTCGAGTTCCTTGAATTCCTCGGGCGTCCAGTAACGCATCACCGGATGGTGGTGGGCCGTGGGCTGCAGGTATTGGCCGATGGTGACCATTTCCACGTCGTGGGCGCGCAGGTCGCGCAGGGTGGCCTGCACCTGCTCCATGGTCTCGCCCAGGCCGAGCATGATCCCGGACTTGGTGGGCAGCGACGGATGCTGTTGCTTGAATTTCTGCAGCAGGGTCAGCGACCACTGGTAATCGGCGCCGGGGCGGACGTTGGGGTACAGGTCCGGCACGGTTTCGATGTTGTGGTTGAACACGTCCGGCGGATTGGCCGCCAGGATTTCCAGCGCGCGGTCCATGCGGCCCTTGCCGCGGAAATCAGGGGTGAGAATTTCAATGCGCGTGCCGGGCGAGTGTTCGCGGATGGCCGCGATGCAGTCGACGAAGTGCTGGGCACCGCCGTCACGCAGGTCATCGCGATCCACGCTGGTCACCACCACGTACTTCAGGCCCATGTCGGCGACGGTGGTGGCCAGGCTGAGCGGCTCGCTGGCATCCGGCGGCTTGGGCCGGCCGTGGGCGACGTCGCAGAACGAGCAGCGGCGCGTGCAGACTTCGCCCAAGATCATGAAGGTGGCGGTGCCGTGGCCGAAGCATTCGTGGATATTCGGGCAGCTGGCTTCTTCACAGACCGTGACCAGGCGGTTTTCGCGTAGCTTGGCCTTGAGCCGGGCTACGGAGCCATCGCTGGGAATACGCACCCGGATCCACGATGGCTTGCGCAGCACCGGTGCGTCGGCGAATTGCACCGGCGAACGCGAAATCTTGTCGCCGCCCATCTGCTTGGCCCCGGCTTCCAGCGAAGGCGCTGCCGTGGTGACGACCTGCAGAGGAATAAGGCGTGCGTTGGAGTCGGTGCTCATGGTGGAATTCTAGCCGTTCTGGGGTTGGCGCGAGGGACGGTCGGCGCTGCTCTGCAGATCCGGGGCTGGTCTTTGCCGTTGTAGGAGCGCCCCATGGGCGCCAGCTCTTCTCTGGACATCTCGCGAAGGGCTCGCGCCCATGGGGCGCTCCTACAAAAAAACAGGGGTCAGGCGGCTTGGGAGAGATCGGGGAGCGCGGATTCGGCCTGCAATTCAAGCCCGAATTGGCGGGCCATGTGGGCGAGCAGCGCCGGCTTCACCGCGTCTATCGACGACGGGCCGCCCAGGTCCTGCAGTGAAGTGACCTGCAGGCCCTGGTAGCCGCAGGGGTTGATGCGGTGGAAGGGCTCCAGGTCCATGCCGACGTTGAAGGCCAGGCCGTGGAAGGTGCAGCCGCGACGCACGCGGATGCCGAGTGCCGCGACCTTGGCACCCGCCACGTACACGCCGGGCGCGCCGTCCCTGCGTTCGGCCTCGAGGTTCCAGTCGGCCAGGGTGTCGATCAGGGCCTGTTCGATCCGATGCACGTAGTCGCGCACGCCGATCTTCAGCCGCTTTAGGTCGAGCAGTGGATAGGCCACGATCTGGCCCGGGCCGTGGTAGGTCACCTGCCCGCCGCGATCGACGTGGATCACCGGGATGTCGCCCGCGGCCAGCACGTGTTCCGGCTTGCCGGCCTGGCCCAGGGTGAACACGGGGTCGTGTTCCACCATCCAGATTTCATCGTCGGTGGTTTCGTTGCGCACGTCGGTGAAGCGCTGCATCGCGCGCCACACCGGTTCATACGGCTGCCGCCCCAGCTCGCGCATGCGGCAGGGCAAGGCGGTCATATCGTCCACTTCACTTCGGGATGGGCACGCAGGGCAGTGTGCGCGGCGTCGTACTGCTCGCGGCTATCGGCATGGAAGCCGATCCGCACCGACACGTACTTGCCGCTGGAGGAATGCTTCCACTGGATGCTTTCTTCCAGCACCTCGATACCGGCGGCGGCGAGCAGGCGCGGCAGCTCGGTTTCCAGGCCGCTGTCGGCCGAGCCCATGGCGCTCAACTCGAAGGTGCCGGGGAACTGGAAGCCGTGTTCGGGGTTGTCTGATGTGATGTCCATGCCCCGATTATTGGGTCATTGGCCGCCAAACCCAAGCCGCACGGATAATCGAAAGCCGCGATGACGCGGGAGCGGGATCAGTGGGCGCGGCGTTTGTGGGAGCGGCGTCCCGCCGCGAGCTCTTGCACTGGGGGCAGGATAGAGAAAAGAAAGTCAGGAGCTCGCGGCGGGACGCCGCTCCCACAAGATACTGCTGCCACAAAATCCTGCTGCCACTGATGTCGCTCATATGACGAAGCCGGCTTGCGCCGGCTTCGTCGGGTTCACGCCATGGCGGCCGGAATCACTCCGACTCCCACCACATCATCAGGCTGTCCCACAGGCGGCGGAAGAAGCCGCCCTGCTCCACCGCATTGAGTGCGACCAGCGGCGCCTGCGCGACGAGCTTGCCGTCCAGCGTCACCTTGACCGTGCCGATGGCCTGGCCTTTGGTGATCGGTGCTTCCAGCAGCTTGGGCACGTCCATGGTCGGCTTCAGGTCGCCGTAGCGGCCACGCGGCACGCCGACCAGCAGTGGCGCGGCCACGCCGAGTTGCACTTCCTTGCTCGTACCTTTCCACACGCGCTGCTGCGCGATCATCTTGTTGGCTTCGTAGAGGCGGTGGGTTTCGAAGAAACGGAAGCCCCAGTTCAACAGCGCCATGCTGTCGTCGGCGCGCTGCTTTTCCGAGGTGGAACCCATCACCACTGCGATCAGGCGCTGGTCGCCGCGCATCGCCGAGCTCATCAGGCAGTAGCCCGCGCCGGAATGGTGACCGGTCTTGATGCCATCCACCGCCGGGTCACGCCACAACAGCAGGTTGCGGTTCGGCTGGGTGATGGTGCCTACGGTGAATTCCTTGATCTTGTTGAACGCGTAGGTTTCCGGGAAATCACGGATCAGCGCCTGGCCCAGCCGTGCCAGGTCGTGCGCGGTGGAAAAATGATCAGGCGCCGACAGGCCGTGCGCGTTGACGAAGTTGGAACCCTTCATGCCGATCTTGGCGGCGTAGCTGTTCATCAGCGACGCGAAGGCTTCCTGGCTGCCCGCGGTGTGTTCGGCGAGCGCGATCGCGGCATCGTTGCCGGACTGCACGGCCATGCCTTTTTCCATGTCCAGCAGCGGCGCGGTCTGGTTGACAGCGAAACCGCTGTAGCTGCCATCGGTGCCGGCGCCGCCCTCGCGCCAGGCGCGCTCGCTCATCATCACCTGGTCGGTGGGCTTGATCTTGCCGTTGGCCTGTTCCGAAGCAAGCACGTACGAGGTCATGACCTTGGTGATGCTGGCCGGTTCCACGCGCTCGTCGTAATTCTCGCCGGCGAGGACCTGGCCGGTGGTGTAGTCCATCAGGATCCACGCGGTGCCAACCGGCGTGGGTGCGGGCGGTATGGCGACAGGGCCTGCAGCTGGTGCGGCGGCGCCCGGTTGCGGCACGGGCTGGGGCGTGGGGGTTTGGGCGACCGCCAGGCCGACGACAGCGGTGGCCAGGGCGGCGAATGCGAAACGGAACTTCATTTAATGCGAACTCCAGGGCGGCCGTGGCCGGTTAGGGGGTGGATTGTAAGGGGTGGGGCTTGGGGGTTCTTTGTTGCTGGTTCCTGGTTTTTGGAATCGGCAGGATTTCGTGTAGTCCGATTTACACGTGGAAACAGCTAGTTCCGCACTACCTGCGGCTGGCCAAGTCCCAGACCTGCGATGCGGCCGGCGAGTTCCGACGCCGTGGCCTGGTCGGGCGCACCCACGCGCAGGCGCCAGAAGGTGCGTCCGTTGCTTTCGACATCGCTGAGGCTGGCACCGGTGATGCCGGCGGCGGTCAAGCGGGCCAGTGCACGATCGGCGTTTTCGCGGCTGGAGTAGCTCGCCACCTGCAGCCAGACATCACTGGAACTGGAATTCGAAGCCGCTGGGCGCGGTGCCTGCACGAAGGTCGGCGGCACGACACTGGCCGGTTGCGGCACGTTGGTGGATGCAAGCGGCGTGGCCGAGGCCACCGCCGTGCCGGCCGGCACGATCTTGCCGCCCACCACCACCAGGTTGCGCGCCTTCAACCATGCATCGAAACGATCGGCACTGGCGGGCTTGCTGTGATCGACCACGATGCGATAACGCCCGGGGTCGCTGGGATCGACCAGCGGAGCGGTGCTGGCGCTGGCCGCGTTGGCGACATAGGGCTGCGCCGACGTGGTGACGGGACCCGCCACCTGCGTCTTCGGCAGGTTTCCCACCAGCGCATCCATGGCCGTGGGCTGGCTGCTGATTGGCTTGTCGGCGCGCGGACTTGCAGAGGCGACGTACTGGCCCTGGTCCTTCGTCGTGAGTGCGCGCACTTCCACGCGACCGGTGCCACGCTGGGTGATGCCGAGTTTTACCGCAGCGGCGTAACTCAGGTCGATCACGCGGCCTTCGTGGAAGGGGCCGCGATCATTCACGCGCACCACCACCGACTTGCCGTTGTCCAGGTTGGTGACGCGAGCGAAACTCGGCAGCGGCAAAGTCTTGTGCGCGGCGGTGAAGGCGTACATGTCGTACACCTCCTGGTTGGAGGTGAGACGACCGTGGAACTTCTTGCCGTAGTACGACGCGGTGCCCTGCTCCACGTAACCATCAACGCGCTGCATCACCTGGTATTGCTTGCCTAGCACGCTGTAAGGCGAACGGTTGCCGACCCGGGAAGGCGCTTCGTTGGTGACGATCGGTTCGGCGATGCAGTCCACGTCGGGCACGTAGTCGGGCGTGGTGTCGGCGACGCCCGGTGCATACAGGCCGCCGGCCTTGTAGTTGCCACGCGTACCCAGGTCTTCCTGCGCGGGCTTGTACTTGCCAATGCATCCGGCATCCGGGACATGCGCCTGCGCTGGCACGCGCGGACCGGTCGTCGTTGCGGATGGCGGCGGGGACTTCTTGGGTGCGCTGCTGCAAGCCGCGAGGGTCAGGGCCAGTAGCGGCAACGCCAGCCACTTCATGCCGGCGGGATCTCTCGACCGGCGATGGCCTGCGACAGCTGGTACACCGCCATCGCGTACATCTTGGAATTGTTGTAGCGGGTGATGGCGTAGTAATTCTGGAAGCCCAGCCAGTACTGCTTGCCGGTGCTGCCTTCCAGCGACACCAGCGTGGCGGTCGCGTCGGGTGCCACCGGTTCCAGTGGGCGATAGCCGCGCTTTGCAAGGTCGGCGAGCGTGTAGTCGGCGGTCCAGGTTTCCGGATTGAATTCAGCGAAACCGGATTGCAGTTCGGCGCGCGCCACTACCGGTGCACCCGGAACCCAGCCGCCGCGTGCGCCACCCTTCTTGAGGAAATAGTTGGCAATCGACGCAAACACATCATCGTGGCTGTAGAACAGATCGCGACGTCCATCGCCGTTACCGTCCACCGCGAATTCGCGGTAGCTGGAGGGCATGAACTGGCCCATGCCCATCGCCCCGGCGTAGCTGCCGGTGAGGTTCGTGATGTCGAGTTTCTCTTCACGGCCCAGCGCGAACAGCTGCGCCAGCTCATCGCGGAAGAACAGCTCGCGCTTGCGTTCGTACGCGGCGCGCTCCGGATTGCCGCTGCGCGGATAGTTGAAGCCCAGCGTATACAGCGCGTCGAGCACGCGGGTCTTGCCGGTGAAGCCGCCGTAACTGGTTTCCACGCCGATGATCGCCGTGATGATTTCTGCAGGAACGCCAGTGCGCGACTCGACGCGCTGCAGGGCCTCGCGGTGCGTGGCCATGAACTTGCGGCCGCCCTCGATGCGCGAGGCAGTGATGAAGTTGGGGCGGTAGTCGCTCCATGGCTTCACGCGCTCGGCGGGGCGCGACATCAGCGAGACCGTGCTGTCGAGGTACTCGGCCTGCGCGAGCGTGGCTTCAATGGTCGCCGGCGCGATATTGAAGCGGGCCGCGGTATCACGCACGAAATTGGCGCGTGCCACCGCGAAGGATTCCGGGGTCAGGTCGACCACTGCATTCGCTGGCAAGGCTTCGGTGGACGTCTCGGCGGGACGCGTGGACGGCGTCGCCTGGCCAGTGGTCTTCGCATCGTGCGAGGGGGGCTTCACCGGCGTCGCGCAAGCGGCCAGGCCAAGCAGGAAAATGCAGGAAAGTGCGCGTCGAGTCATCGCCGCGGAGGGTAGCATGGGGATGGGGCTGCGGACACGTGTGGCGCGACGTGAACGTTCAGGCTTTGGTGTTGCGGGTTGTTGGTTCTTGGTTGCTGGTTCTTGGAATTGAAGCCCACTACAAACCGCTTTTCCAACAACTAACAACCAAGAACCAACAACCCGCACTCCCCACCGCCTCAATACCCATGCACCGGACGATGCGCACGTACCGACATCACCAGGCCAAGTCCTGCCAACAGCGAGACCGCCGAGGTGCCGCCGTAGCTCAGCAGCGGCATGGGCACGCCGACCACCGGCAGTAGCCCGGAAATCATGCCGCCGTTGACGATGACATAGACGAAGAAGGCCAGGCCGATCGAACCTGCGAGCAAACGTGAATAGGTGTCGCGTGCATCCATGGCGATCCACAGGCAGCGACCGACCACGAACAGGTACAGCGCCAGCACCACGGCCACGCCGATCCAGCCGAACTCTTCGGACAACACGGCAAAAATGAAATCCGTGGTGTGTTCCGGCAAATAATCCAGGTGTGACTGCGAGCCCTGCCCCCAGCCCTTGCCGGTCATGCCGCCGCCGCCAATGGCGATCTTCGACTGGATGATGTTCCAGCCGGTGCCCAGCGGATCGGTTTCGGGATTGAGGAAGGTCAACACGCGATCCTTCTGGTACGGGCGCAGCAACCAGATCCATGCCACCGGTGCGGCCGCGGCCACGCCGCCCACCGCCACGCCCACCCACCACCACGGCAGGCCGGCCAGCAACAACGCGAACACGCCACTGGCCACCACCAGCATGGCGGTGCCGAAATCGGGCTGCAGCAGGATCAGGCCGGTGGGCACGCCGATCAGCACGCAGGACACCAGCACCGTGCGCAGGCGCGGCGGCAGCGGTTGGCTGTGCAGGTACCAGGCCATCATCATCGGCAAGGTGATCTTCATCAGTTCCGACGGCTGCAGGTAGAACACCTTCAGGTCGATCCAGTGGTTGCCGTGCTTGCCGCTGCCTATGAACAGCACCAGCACCAGCGGCAGCAACGACACCAGGAACATGCCGGGCGTCCACGCACGCAGCCGCGTTGGCGTGATCCGCGACAGCCCCCACATCGCCGCCAGTCCCACCGCGAAGCGCGCGCCCTGCGCCAGCAGCAGATGCCTGCCCTGGCTTTCACCGCCGGCGCTGTACAGCACCGCCAGCCCCACGCCCATCAACGCACCCAGGGCCAGCAGCAACGGCCAGTCCAGCGTGCGCAGGAAGTACCGGCCGATGTCGTAGAACCAGCGCAGGAGGTCGCTCATCGCCGCGGTTCCTGCGGCTTCTTAAGCCCCTCTCCCGCCGGCGAACCGAAGGGGACTGCGCCGTCAATTTCCGGTTCCCCATTCCCCGTTCCCGATTCCACAGGCACTTCCGGCATCGTCCCCAGCAGATACGCATCCAGGATCTTGCGCGCGATCGGTGCCGCCGTCGCCGCGCCGTAGCCGCCACCTTCCACCATCACCGCCACCGCGATGGTCGGGTCTTCGGCGGGCGCGTACCCGACGAACAACGCGCGATGGCGCTGGTGCAATGGCAATGATTTTGGATTCACGGCCAGCGCACGGCGATTGACCACCTGCGCGGTGCCGGTCTTGCCGGCGATGCGGTACGGCGCGCCCACGCTCATCATGCGCGCGGTGCCGCCGGGACCGTTGACGGTCATCTCCATGCCTTCCTGGATCACGCGCAGGTTGTTGGCGTTTTCGGTGATGCGCACGCCCGCCGGTTGCGGCAAGGCTTGCCACTCCGCATCGAACCCGGTGCGCTGCGCGGCGACCAGGTGCGGCCGGCGCAGCGTGCCATCGGCAAGTCCGGCGATGACGCGCGCCAGCTGCAACGGCGTGACCTTCCACATGCCCTGGCCAATGGAGGCGTTGACCAGGTCCCCGGGATACCAGCGCTCCTTGTTGAGTTTCAGCTTGGCCGCCGGCGACGGCAGGATGCCGCCGATCTCGCCCATCAGGTCGATGCCGGTCGGCTGGCCCAGGCCGTACGCAGAGAGATAGCGATCGAAACGCTCGACGCCCATGTCCAGCGCCAGGCGGTAGTAATAGGTGTTGACCGAATCCGCGATGGATTTGCGCACGTCGGTCCAGCCATGCCCACCGCGATGCGAGTCGCCCCAGCCACGTCCCTTCATGCCCGGCAAGCGGAACATGCCGGTGGACAGGGTCTTGTCGTCGGGCAGGCGCACGCCGCTGTCCAGGCCGGCGAGTGCCAGCGCAGGCTTCAGCGTGGAGCCCGGCGCCACGCCACCCAGCACCAGGCGGTTGAATTGCGGGCGCGACGGATTGGTATTCAGCGCGTTGAAGTCGGCGTGTGAAATGCCGTTGACGAACAGGTTGGGGTCGTAGCTGGGCAGGCTGACCATGGCCAGGATTTCGCCGGTGCGCGGATCGATGGCCACCGCCGAACCTTCCAGGTCGCCGAACGCCGCGACCATGGCGCGCTGCAGGTCGGCATCCACGCTGAGCTTGAGGTCGGAACCGGCCTGCGCGGGCACGCGGCCGACGGTGCGCAGCGCGCGACCTTCCACGTTGGTTTCGACCTGTTCGTAACCGATCTTTCCGCGCAGCGATTCCTCGTAGTAACGCTCCAGCCCGGTCTTGCCGATGTGGGTGAGCGCCGCATTGCCTTCGCCCAGCGAAGCCAGATCTTTTTCATCGATGCGCGCCACGTAGCCGATGACGTGGCCGAACAGGTCGCCGTAGGGGTAACGCCGGGTCAGGTACGGCTCCAGCTCCACGCCGGGGAAACGCCAGCGGTCGACGGCGAAGCGCGCCATCTCATCTTCGCTGACGCGCAATTTCAGGGTGATCGGACGGAACCCGCGCGTGGCCTTGCGCGTGGCCTCGAAGCGCTCGATGTCTTCGGGCGTGAGGGCGAAGATCGTCGACAGTTCGGCGAGCAGCTTTTTCGTATCGCCTGCTTTCTCCGGCAATACGTCGAGGCGGAAGGCGGGCACGTTTTCGGCCAGCAGCTTGCCGTTGCGGTCGAAGATGCTGCCGCGCGCGGGCACCACCGGCCGGGGCTTGATGCGGTTGGCTTCCGAACGCGTGGCGTACTCGGCGTGGTCGATCACCTGCAGCTTGAAATACCAGCCCGCCAATCCCAGCAGGCACAGCGCGACCACGATGAAGCCGAGCACGGCGCGTCGGCGGAACTGCTCGGCTTCCGCATGCTGGTTCTTCATCGGCCTGCGCGAACCGGCCATGGCTATTTGCGCTTGCCCAGGCGCAGCGCGTCCAGCAGCAGGAACAACGGCGGCCACAGCAGCATGCCCAGCAACGGCGCCCACCAGTATTTCCACGGCAGGGTCGGCTGGCCCAAGGCCAGGTGGATGGCAGTGGCGACGATGCGGTCGTTCAACAGCAGCACGCCGATCGCCAGTGCCTGTTGCGACAAGGGAAAGAAGCGCAAGCGTGCACGAAAGCGCTGCAGGATGAAGGTCATGATGACCAGGCGCAGCGCCTGTTCGCCCAGCAGTCCGCCGTACATCAGGTCGGCGACCACGCCGACGATGAAGGCGACGCCCAGGCCGACATTGTCCGGCGCTTCGATCACCCAGTACGCGAGGATCAAAGCCAGCCAGTACGGCCGCAATGGCTGCAGGAAACCGGGCATGGGCAGCAGCCCCAGCAGCAGCGCGACCACGAAGCTGATCGGCAGGATCCAGCCCACGCGTGCGCGACTCACGGGCGGGTCTCCGGCGCGGGCGGCGGAGCCGGTGTCGTTGTGGGTGCCGTGGAGTGAGGTGCCGCCACGGGTTGCGAAACAGGCGCGACGTCGGTCGTTGGCGGGTTTGCGACCGTGCCGGTCGTCGCGGATGCGGATGCGGATGCGGCTGCATCAGCCTGCCCGGCGGTCGGCACACCGTTCACTGCGGGCGCCGCAGCCCCTGCGATTCCCGATTCCCGATTCCCGATTCCCGGTAGCACCGGCGCCGAACGCAACAGCAGCACGTCGCGGCCGCGATCCAGCTGCGCCGCAGGCTTGAGTTCGCCGACCAGGAACGCGCGACTGTCATCCGGCTTCAATGCGGTCACCGTGCCGACCGGGAAACCGGCCGGGAAGCGCCCGCCCAGGCCGGAGGTGACGATGACATCGCCCACCTTCACGTCGGTGTTCATCGGCACGTCGGAGAGTTCGAGGTGATCGCCGCGTCCGTACACGATCAGGCGCACGTCGTTGCGCGCGACCACGACCGGCACGGCATGGTCGGGATCGGTCAGCAGCAGCACGGTCGCGTGCGAGGGCGTGGTTTCGATGATCTGGCCCATCAAGCCGCCGGCATCGATCACGGCCTGTCCCAGCTTCACGCCATCGCTGCTGCCGGCGTCCAGCACCAGTCGCTGGCGGGTGGGGTCCAGGTCGATGTTGAGGATCGGCGCCAGTTGCACGTCCAGCCCGCGGCTTTCGGCCACGCCCAGCAGGGCGCGCAGTTGTGCGTTGTCGATGGCCGCGGTCTGCAGGCGGGTCAGGCGTGCATTGGCGATCAGCAGTTCGTTGCGCAGGTTGCGGTTTTCATCGGTCAGGCGCGTGCGCGTGGCCGCATCGTCCTGCATGCGCGCACCCAGGCGACCAGGCAATCCGGCCAGCCACCAGAACGGCTGGGTGGCGAGTTCCGCCTGGCTGCGCACCTGTGACAGCCAGCCGCCGCGATGGTCGAAGATGATCAGCGCGATGGCCAATGCCAGGTACCCCAGCAGCCGGAGCGTGCTGGCGACTTCGCCGGGGCGGGCAGTGACGGGTGGACCGGCGTAGGAGGGCACTGGGGTCAGGTCGTGTTGGCGAAGAAGGCAGGAGCGCCCCATGGGCGCGAGCTTTGCTCGGAATCTTGGCAGACATCAAAAGCTCGCGCCCATGGGGCGCTCCTACCACTTGCATTTATTCGGGCGCGAAAAACTCATTGCCATGCATGTCCACCAGCTCCAGCGCACGACCACCACCGCGGGCCACGCAGGTGAGCGGATCGTCGGCGACCTGCACGTGCAGGCCGGTTTCCTGCGAGATCAGGCGGTCCATGTCGCGCAGCAGGGCACCGCCGCCGGTCAGCACGATACCGCGCTCGGCCACGTCGGCGCAGAGTTCGGGCGGGGTCTGTTCCAGCGCCAGCTTGACCGCGCTGACGATGCCGGCCAGCGGCTCGTGCAGGGCTTCCAGCACTTCGTTGGAGTTGATCTTGATCATCTTCGGCACGCCCTCGGCCAGGTTGCGGCCGGAGATTTCCATCTCCACCACTTCCGGCTGCGGGTAGGCGCAGCCGATCTGCAGCTTGATGCGCTCGGCCGTGGCCTCGCCGATCAGCATGCCGTGGTTGCGGCGCACGTAATTGGTGATGGCTTCATCGAAGCGGTCGCCACCGATGCGCACCGACTGCGAGTACACGATGCCGTTCAAGGAGATCACAGCGACCTCGGTGGTGCCGCCGCCGATATCGATGACCATGGAGCCGCGCGCCTCGGTGACCGGCATGCCGGCGCCGATGGCGGCCGCCATGGGCTCCTCGATCAGGAACACGTCACGGGCGCCGGCTTCTTCGGCCGATTCCTTGATCGCGCGGCGCTCCACCTGGGTGGAGCCGGCCGGCACGCACACCAGCACGCGTGGACTGGGGCGCAGGACGCGCGATTTGTGCACCTTCTTGATGAAGTACTTCAGCATCGCCTCGGTGTAGGTGAAGTCGGCGATGACGCCGTCCTTCATCGGGCGGATAGTGGTGATGTTGCCGGGGGTGCGGCCCAGCATCTGCTTGGCCTCGGCGCCCACGGCGGCGACCGTGCGGCTGCCGCCAAAGGCGCGGTCCTGGCGCACCGCGACCACCGAAGGTTCGTTCAGCACGATGCCCTGGCCGCGGACGTAGATGAGGGTGTTGGCCGTGCCCAGGTCAATGGACAGGTCATTGGAAAACATGCCGCGGAGCTTCTTGAAGAACATCGGGGGACTGATCCTGCTGTGCCGACGCGGCGGAGTGGCCGCGAGGAGGGGGAATTCGGGGGTTCGCTAGACTAACAACCGACCCCGGAGGCGGCAAGGGAAAACACTTGTAAAACAGGGAATTCGCGCCTGCGGCGCTGGGAACGGTTAAGTCGCGCCTGAGGCGCTGCAAAGTGTGAAGTCGGACGTGTTGCGCCGTGCATAGACAACCAGGGCTTTCCTTCGCCATTCGCAGGCGGCAAAGCCGCTGACTTCACGGCCCGCGACGCGGGCGACTTCACCCACCCCCCTTTTACCGCTAACCTACGCGCCTTGCGGCACGGGCCGCCTCCCGTGAGCACGCCTGATGTCCGCACTGATCTGTGGTTCCCTCGCCTACGACACCATCATGGTGTTCCCGGACCAGTTCAAGAACCACATCCTGCCGGACAAGGTGCACATCCTGAACGTGTCGTTCCTGGTGCCGCGGATGCGCCGCGAGTTCGGCGGCTGCGCCGGCAACATCGCCTACAACCTCAAGCTGCTGGGCGGCGACCCCATCCCGATGGCCACCGTAGGCCAGGACTTCGGCCCCTACCGCGAGTGGTTCACCGAGCAGGCGATCCGCTTGGAACAGGTCAAGGTGATCGACGAGTTGTTCACCCCGCAGGCCTTCATCACCACCGACCTGGACAACAACCAGATCACCGCCTTCCATCCCGGCGCGATGATGCGCAGCTACGAGAACCACGTGAAGGACGTGGCCGGGGTCACCTTCGGCATCGTCAGTCCCGATGGCCGCGAAGGCATGATCCAGAACTCGACCGAGTTCGCCGAAGCCGGCATCCCCTTCATCTTCGACCCCGGCCAGGCGATGCCGCTGTTCAATGGCGCGGAACTGCGCCACTTCATCGAGCAGGCGGACTACGTGACGGTGAACGATTACGAATCCAACCTGCTGCAGGAACGCACCGGCTGGAGCGAGAACGACATCGTGAAACGGGTGAAGGCCTACATCACCACGCGCGGCCCGCACGGTTCGCAGATCCACACGCCGGACAAGACCTACGACATCCCGCCCGCGCACGAACGCCGCGTCACCGATCCCACCGGCTGCGGCGATGCGTTCCGCGCCGGCCTGATCTTCGGCATCGAGAAAGGCTACGACTGGCTGACCATCGGCCGCATGGGCAACCTGATGGGCGCGCTGAAAGTGGAACACCCCGGCACCCAGAACCAGCGCTTCGACTACGACGAATTCAACGAACAGTTCAAGCAGCAGTTCGGGTATTCGCTGTAAGCGTGTTTGCCTTCTCTCCTCGAGAGAAGGCAATGCACTTTCTTGATTCGCTCTGTTCGCAAAAAACCATCGACCATCCAATCGTCAAGGACAGTGCCGTGTTCGTCTACGAACTTGACATCAAGAATTGGCGTGAGCTTTGGTTCTTTCTTTTCAGATCCAAGACATGTCCAACGTGTCGCCGAAAACTAGAGCGTGTCGACGTCTTTCCGAAGTTCTCTTCAGGCTGGGAAAAGCAGGAAGACTCTACCGGAATGGATATTGAGTACGCTCACACGACTAAGGATAGCGTTCGGTATCGCTGCGATCCGTGCCACGCCTACTACTCGTTAACGGAACTGGCATCCAAGACTTGACGATCCGGGAATTCGTCTTAGCATCGTGATCAGTCGCGTGGCATCCATGTCACGGGGAAACTTCATGCGGCCAGGACTTCATCCTTGACGTAGTGCAGTCGAATCACTGCAGGTCGTTCGCCTTCTTCGAAATGCAGGCGCACCGCTTCTCGAACCTGGGCGCGCAGTTCCGCATAGCTGTCTGCCTCGGTAAAGATGGAATGGCCCAGCGCACGCGCGACCACCCCGCCTTCCGCCGCATCTTCCACCAGGAATACGATCTCGTTCATGGTCACCTCTCGCTTGGAAGCGACGTTACGCCAGATGCAGGCCTAGTGCTCCCAGGTGACCGGAATAGTGTGGGAGCGACGTAAGTCGCGATGGATTTCATGCATGGTTTCGGTCGCGACTCACGTCGCTCCTACGCCTGACTCAATGGCGAGGCCGGAGCCTCAATCCCATCCCGTCATCTGCGCCGCATCCAATCCACCGGTCTCGAACACCGCCGTACGCGTGCCGCCGTCTTTCACCGGGAATTCGATCGAAATGACCTGCGTCTTTCCGACCAGCTTCCACAGCGACTTGTAGTCGGTGATGAACATCGCGATCGCTTCGTCCGTATCCGGTCGCCACGCGTCCATCGACTTCGGCGCGCCACCGTCGGCGATCACCTTGACCTTGCAGCCACCCGGGCAGCGGAAATCGCTGGCCTGCAGCACCAGGTAGGCGCTGCGCTTCCACTGTGGATGATCGCGGAACACCAGTTGCACCGGCTTGGCGCCACTGCCGTCCAGGTCTACCGGATCCTTGCTGTAGATCATCGCCGAACGTTGGGTGCCCTTGCCGGCCGCGACCTGTGCGTAGTTCCACAAAGCCGCCATCCGGCGCGTTTCACGCGCGGCCTCGCCCTTGGCCTTCACGTCTTCATAGCCGGCCTTCATCTTCGCGACGGCCTGCGACTCCGGATACTGCGATATCAGTGCAGCGCCGTGCACGCGCGCCAGGTCCCAGTTCTGCGCGGTCACTGCGTTGTCGTATTCGCTGGCCAATGCGGCGGCGGCGGATTCCTGCGCCGCCGCCTGGGCGGCGGCCGCAGCACGCTGTTCGGCTTCGCGATCACCACATGCAGCCAGCACCAACAGGGAACACGACAACACGATGCGCTTCATCTTGGCTCACCTTTTTCTATCAAGAGTTGCACGGCAGCGGCCACGTCGTCGGGTCGCTCCATGATGGACATATGGCCACAGCCATCCAGCAACACCTGGATGGCTTGCGGCATTCTTGCACCGAACAACTGCATCGCGCTCGCATCGATCACCGCATCCTGCTGGCACCACAACAGCAAGGCAGGCTGGTTGATGCGTGCGGCGGCCTCGCCAGGCAGGAAGCGCTCTTCACTGCGACCGATCTTGTCCAGCACGCGTTGTTCGAACTGCGCTTCCTGCTTGCGCCAGCCGATCAGCGCGCGCGACGCCGGCCACGGAATGAAGGGTTTCGCCGACTGCACATGGAATACCGTGTCGATGTAGCGCTGCAATGACGCCTCGTCCTCCACGCCAAACGGATTCTTTCCAGCCAGCACGTCGATGCCGAACTGGTTGTCCTTGAAACGCACGCCGGCCGCGTCGAACAGCCCCAACCGCTGCACGGACGCCGGATGATCCGCCGCCGTCAGCGCCGCGATGCCACCGCCCATGGAGTGGCCCAGCAACACCACTTCACTACCCGGCTGCCTGGCGACCTGCTCGATGAATTCCGCCACGCGCGCACTCTGCGCAACGAAGCCATAGTCCGCATCCTTGAGGCGTTCGCTATCACCCCAGCCCGGCAGGTCGGGAATCACCAGGCGATAGCGACCCCGCAATTGCGCCGCAAGCGGATACCAGTTTTCCTTGCTGCCGGTAAAGCCGTGGATCATCACCACGGTCGGCGCATTCGGCGCATCTGCTTCGCGCACCGCATAGACCCAGCGATGCTCGGCCACCTGTGCTTGGCGCAACGACAAACCTGCAGCCCAGCGCTGGCGCGTGAATTCCGCATGCACCAGGGCGAGTGGATCGCGCCACAGCCAGACCGCGATGACGGAAACGAAAACGGCCGCCAGCAGGGCGACCGTCTTCAAGATGCGGCGCGAAGGACGCATCGCTTACTTGCCTGCTTCCGCCTTGGTGATCGCCGCTTCCACCGAACCCGTGGTGATGGGGTGGTAGCCCGGCTTGGCCTTGGCAAAGGCGTCCTTGGCCAACGCGAGTCCTTCCGGTGTTTTCACCAGCGCCTCGTAGATCGGCATGATCAGCTTGCGGCGACCAACGCGTTCGATGAACTCGCTGGCGGCGGGATAAGCGTCGGCATAACCGCTGCGGATAGCCAGTGGATACCAGCGCATCGCGATTTCGCCATTCGGCGTACCGGTGAACTTGTAGGCGGCGTCCAGCTGCGCGAGCTGTTCGACCGTCAATGTGTCGCCCATCCCATCGATGAAATGCACCCACTGCTGCGTGGTCCAGTCCGCGGTGACCTGCGGATTGGGCACCGCTTTGCTGCCCAGCCATGCGATGCGCGCGGTATCGACCACCGCGAAGCCACGCGATTGCGCGCGCGGTGCCGACGCCGGGATGCCCGGCTGGTTGAGCCATTCGGTCAATTCGGCGTCGGTGACGGCGTTGGGGTTCTTGGGCAACAGGTTCTTGCGCAGGTAGGCGACGAACTGGTCGCTGTTGACGCTCTGGAACGCGTGGTCGTCGAACCAGCCACGCAAGAACGGATCGAACACTTCGCGACCGAAACGCTGCTCCAGGAACTGCAGGAACCACGCACCCTTGTTGTAGGGGATGCCGGTCAGCGCATCGTCCGGATCACGGCCGGTCAACGGGGCCAGCACCAGCAACTGGTCGGCCGGTGCAGCGTCCTTGATTTCGTCGGCCAGGTCGCGCTGGTCGATCTGGCGCTCCATCTCGGCCGCTTCCTGCCCGTACAGCGCCTCGGTGATGCGCGCCTGCACGTAGGACGTGAAGCCTTCGTTCAACCACATGTCCTTGGACGAGGCATTGGTCACCAGGTTGCCGGACCAGCTGTGCGCCAGTTCATGCGCGATCAGCGACACCAGCGACTTGTCGCCTGTGATGACGGTGGGCGTGACGAAGGTCAGGCGCGGGTTTTCCATGCCACCGAACGGGAACGACGGCGGCAGCACCAGCATGTCGTAGCGACCCCATTGATACGGGCCGTACAGCGCTTCGGTGGTGGCGATCATCTTCTCGGTGTCTTCGAATTCCTTCGCCGCCTTTTCCACCATCGACGGCTCGGCCCACACGCCGCTGCGCGCGGAAATCGGCTTGAAGTCCAGGTCGCCCGCGGCGATCGCCAGCAGGTACGACGGAATCGGCTGCGGCATGTTGAACACGTAGTCGCCGGTGCGCTTGGCGGCCGGGTCGTTGTCCGCACTCATCAGCACCATCACGTCAGGCCGCGAGGTGACGTGCGCGCTGTAGGTGAAGCGCACGCTGGGCGTGTCCTGCAGCGGCACCCAGCTGCGGGCGTGGATGGCCTGCGACTGGCTGAACATGAAGGGCAGCTTTTTGCCTTCGGTCATCGACGGTTCCAGCCACTGCAGGCCGGAGGCATCGGGCGAGGTGTGGTAGGTGATCTGCACGTTCGGATTGCGATCCGGCGTTTCGATGGTGAGCTTGCTGCCGAAAATCTTGTCGGGCTCGGCAAGGCTGAACTTCAACGGCGTCCAGTTGCCGCCGGCATCTTCGCCTTCCACTTTCAGGATGGTCAGGCCACGCGTGTCCAGCACCAGTTGGGTGGCGGTCTTGTCTTTCCACTCGAGCTTGTAGATCGCGGTGCCGCCTATCTGCTTCTTGTCGAAGTCGATGGCCAGGTCCAGCGCCAGGTCCTTGATGACGACTTTCTCGGGCTGGGCGAAGGAGCTTTCGTCATGGCTGCGCGACAGCGTCACGGGAGCGGCCTCGGGCTTTGCGGGTGCGGGCGCGACGGGCGCGGCTTCGCGGGAACAGGCGGCCACCAGCACGGCGGCGCAGGACAGCAACAGGAAAGCGGAACGCATCAGGGGTATCCAGCATCAACAGGGGATACGCCAAGTTTACCCGCCTAGGCCCGCGCGCCGCCTTCTACGGATGTGCCACGGTTCACTTTTCCGGCCGGATCCCATGCGTGGCCAGTATTTCGCGCACGAGCTCCAGGGGTATCGCCTCGACCGTCTGGCCATTGCCAGACACCGTGGTCGCCATGAACAAGGAGTTGTAGACCGCCTCTTCCACGGCCTCGACCGTACCTTCGAATACGGCGGACATGTCCTGGTTGGCGAGTTCGGTGGTGGTGTGTTGCCTGGCATCCCATGCACGCCGGACCTGCTTGGCGGTGGAGAATGCGATGGCATAGTCACCCGAGCCATTGGACGCGCTGGAACCGGTGCGGCCCAGGCCCATCATGGCGCGCGCGGCCACGCGTCGCAGGTTACGGTCGGACAGCGGCGCATCGGTGGCGATGACCACGATCACCGAACCATCGCCGCGTTCCTTGCTCACATCGTCTTTGAACGCATAGCGTCCCAGCGCCTGCCCCACCGGTGCGCCCATCACGGTCAGCACGCCGCCGTAATTGGTTTGCACTAGTACGCCGACGGTGTAGCCGCCCTGCGAGGCGGGCAACACGCGCGACGATGTGCCGATGCCGCCTTTCCAGCCGAATGCGACCGTCCCGGTGCCTGCACCGACGCTGCCCTCGGTCACCGGGCCGCTGCTTGCGCTTTCAAGCGCGCGCCGCACGGCATCGGCGGTCACCGGCCGCGCGCGGATATCGTTCAAGCCGCCGTCGTTGGTCTCGGCCACCAGCGGATTGAGGCTGCGGATGTCCTGCATGCCGGGCTGGACCAGCATCCAGTCGACCATGGCATCGGCCGCCTTCCACACGCACAGCGTGCAAGTGAGCAGGATGGGCGTTTCCAGTTCGCCAAGTTCGCCAACCTGGGTGCTGCCGATCAACTTGCCGTAGCCATTGCCGACGAACACCGCCGCCGGCACGCGCTCCAGATAGGCATTGCCCGCATGCGGCAGGATCGCGGTTATGCCGGTACGGATATTGTCGCCTTCGACCAGGCTGACCTGCCCGACGCGTACGCCCACAACGTCGGTGATGGCATTCCACTTGCCGGGCTTGAAGATGCCCGGTGCGACGCCGAGTTCGCGGGCGCGTAGGCGTGACTCGGATTCTGAAGCGGTTTGCTGTGCACTTGCATGAGTGCTCGCCGCACTGAGCGCAAGCAGCAAGATTGTTGTGAAGCCGGTGGTTTTCATTTCTTTAATTCCCGTGATGGAGCAAATCCTGAGCGGGTTAGCTAGCGGCCGTCGCCAGCAGGACAAGCTCAGTCGCACAGGTTGCTTTTCCTGAAGCCAAATACTTGGGCAAAACCCAATTTTTACGTCGGATCAAGCTCAGAGTTGCCTAGACCTAACCGATGCGCGACCACGTCCACCATTGAAGGCGAAAACATAGGAAACCTTGATTGGCATTGCAGTGATGACCACGCCGTCACCAGAACAATCTTCGTCTTTAACCATTCCAGCAGGAAACTCGCAAACAGCCGCGGCAAGAAATTGCCATTGCGCAACCGATCCGACTGCCGCAGCAACCGCACGCTCATCAATCTGTTCTTCGGATAGCGGGCATTCCACGAGCCCGTAAAGCGGCGTTATTGCGGTAACACTGCCGTTTTCGGTAATGACGAATTCCACGCATACGCTAACACTATCTTGCTTGCCAAATTCCTGCGGAACATCAGGCAAAGGTTGCGAAATTGGAGATGCCATCAAAAATGTCCTGTCGTCCGGGACCTGCAGCTGCTGGACGCCAGGCGGAAGGATCATGTCGTAGCCCACTGCCGAGCGCGTCTTGCAGCCTCCCAGGATCAGGATGATCATGGAAACAAGCAGTAATATTCTTGATTGCGAGCGTGGCATGGGCTCTATTCAATGCCTCGATACACGCCCGGCATTGCTACACCTTGTACCCGGTATGCACCGCAACAATACCCGCCGACAGATTCTTGTAGCTGCAACGCTCGAACCCCGCCTCCTGCATCATCGCCTTCAACGCCTCCTGCGGCGGATGCTTGCGGATGCTCTCGGCGAGGTACTGGTAACTGCCCGCATCCTGCGCGAACAGCTGGCCCAGCTTCGGCAGGATCTTGAACGAGTGGAAATCGTACACCGGCTTGAACCAGTCCACCGTGACTTCGGAGAACTCCAACACCCGCGCCTGTCCACCCACCTTGAGCACGCGGAACATCTCGCGCAGGCCAGCGTCCTTGTCGGTCACGTTGCGCAATCCGAAGGCAATCGTCACCAGGTCGAAACTGTTGTCGGGGAACGGCAGCGCTTCCGCATTGCACTGCACGTAATCCAGACCTGAGACCAGCCCACGATTGGTCATGCGGTCGCGGCCGACGGACAGCATGCCGGCGTTGATGTCGCCGAGTACGACTTCGCCTTCGTCGCCAACGCGATCCTTCAACAATGCAGCGATGTCGCCGGTGCCGCCGGCCAGATCCAGCACGCGGTCGCCGCGCTTCACCTGTGCAGTGCCGACGAAGTAACGCTTCCACACGCGGTGGATGCCCAGGCTCATCAAGTCGTTCATCAGGTCGTAGTTGCCTGCGACCGAAGAGAAGACTTCGCCGACCAGCTTCTGCTTGTCCTTGGCGTCGACGTCCTTGAAGCCGAAATGGGTGGTGCCGGTCTTGTAGGGGGATTCGCTCATGCGGCCATTATCGCACCGCTGGCGTTGCGTTTACCCGTTTGTCGGCCATGGCGGATGCCAGGCCGTGCACGGCCCCAGAGCAGGCGCCAGCCAATGCGGCATCACTTGATCAGGGCGCAGCGCCATGTTTCGATCACGCTGCGTCCCGCCATCATGCAGGGCGGCTGGGTGGTTTTATCAGCCGCGCGCGGCACTGGATCAGGCGCCGTGGAAGGCCGGGATCCTTGCGGGGGATTGACTGCCGCCGGCCGCTGCCTGGACGGCAACGGACTGCTCATGATCCTGGGCTTGGGACCCACCGACACAATGAAGCCGGTGGCGGTCTCCGCTTCCACGGTGACCCACTGCGTTTCATCCGGCGAGACCCAGGTCTCACCAACCTTGAACATCGAACCTTCGTTGTTGGACACGTTGGCCGGCGGCGTGGTCGCGTCGACGCTGTAAGCGGTGCCATAGTCCTGCACCTTGTGGATGATCACCGCATCACCGGCGAGTTTGGTTTCGTAGGTGCCGTTGCGCTTGCGGGCTTCGATGACGTAGAGGGCGCCCGCGTACGGATCCGCCTGCGCCGACATGGACAGCACCAGCATCTGCTTGTTGGCCGCGGCGACCAGGTGGGCGAAATCCAGGCTCACCTGCTGCCGCGTACCCAGGTTGTAGGCGACTGCCTGCTTGCGCGCGGGATCTATCCAGCCCAGGCGTTCGCGCTGGTACACATTGATGTGCTTGGGCAGGGTGCCGTAAGTGGCGTTGGCGACGGCATTCCTCCAACTGTCGCTCATGACATCCCAGGGATTGTCATAGGTATCGTCATCGCCATCGGAATTGTCCGAATGCGGCAGGCCGTAGCCATGCCCCATCTCATGCGCAAGGGGCGCCAGGTTGTTGAAGGCCCACGGCGGATTCCAGGTGTTGCGGATGCAGGCGTTGGCCACGCCTTCCAGTGGACCGCAGGCGCTGCCACCCCAGGCCGAACCGTCCAGGTCGCCGTTGAACATCATGTTGATGCCCTTTACGCCTCCGAAGTTGACCGTGGGATCGGCAGCAGCCGCGCAATCCTCGAACAGCAGGTCCAGGTCGGCATCGTCTTCGCCATTCACGGTCTTGATGTAATACGAGCGTGGCTGCGGCAGGGTGAACCAGCCATGGGCAGTGCTGCCGACCAGGTCGATCTTGCCGTAGGACACTTCCTGCCAGTAGTGGCCGAGTTGCCCGGCTGCGATGCCGTACTGGTCCTGGAAGAAAGACACGGGTTTCTGTTCGGTGGCGATGTCGCTGAACTTGCACGCAATCGTCACCCAGCGCGTATTCCCCAACACTGCCTTGGCCATGCTCATTACCTGGGCCGATGCCGAAATGCGCAATGGCTCGACCGGCACGATGGCCTCGATGGAACGCAGGCCACCGACGCGCTTCGCCGGGGAGAACTGCACCGCCACGCGCCGGCTGGACAGCGCATACAGATCGCCGGCGGCGCGACGGGCCTGGGCCGCATCCAGCACGTGGCGTGCGCCGTCGTCGGTCACCAGGGTGGCGTTGAACTTCGCCGGCTGCTTCGGTTGCCCGACGCCACCACGCGGATCGCCCCATTGCAATTCCAGACTTCCCTGCACTGTTTGCGCACCGACAACGCCACTGCACAGCAGCAACAGCAATGCAAAAGCGGGCCCAAGCACGTCACGCATACGCGGCATCGACATCAAGCCTTCCTCTTTCATGGCACTTCCCCGGTGCATGGCGCTGGCCACGACAGTAGCTCTACGCGCAGCATGCGCGCATGGATGCACGCGTGGCTACCTGTAGAAGGGCAATTGCGTACGGCAACGTGACGGTTTCCTCATTTCCCATGGGTGCCGGCCCGCATGGCAACATCACGCCTCCGCCCCGGATCCCCCGCGACCATGCTCACCACCCCCGACTACCGCGCCCTGCTGGAAACCGCCATCGCCGAAGCCCGCCAAGGCCTGGCCGAAGGCGGCATTCCCATTGGCGCCGCGCTGTACCACGAAGACGGCCGCCTGCTGGGCTGCGGCCACAACCGCCGTATCCAGGAAAACGACCCGTCCGTGCATGGCGAAACCGACGCCTTCCGCAAGGCCGGCCGCCAACGGCATTACCGCGACACCATCATGGTCACCACGCTGGCCCCGTGCTGGTACTGCAGCGGCCTGGTGCGCCAGTTCAACATCGGCACGGTGGTGGTGGGCGAGTCGGTGACATTCCAGGGCGGTATTGATTGGCTGCGGGAACACGGCGTCACCGTCATCGACCTGCAGGACCAGGAGTGCATCGACATGCTGGGCAACTACATCGCCGCGCACCCCGAGGTGTGGAACGAAGACATAGGCGAATGAACGCGCCCGGCGATCGGGGGCGCCACCGCAGGACTACTTGGGGGTGATGGTGAACTTGCCGAAGGCCACGCCCAGGTCCCAGCCCTCGCCCTTGCCGGCCAATGCCAGCGAGACTTCACCATTGGTCATGACCTGTGCCTTGGCGGAGGAACCTGCACCGGCATGCGCTTCGCCGGTCGCGTAGCTGCCGAACACGTCGCTGATCGTGTGCACGTTGGCGAACTCGCCGAAACCATTGGTGATCTTCGATTTGCCCACGGTCAGGCCGCCGCCCTTGGCGCTGATGCTCACCGCTTGCGATTGCCCGTTGTTGCAGGTGACGGTGCCGCTGCCCTTGGCGGTCTTGTAGAACAGCGACCAGCCCGCGGTGCTGAAGGTCAACTTGCAGGTGATGGTGTCGGCGGCCCGTGCGGCCGGTGCGAATGCGGTACAGGCGATGGCAAGGACAAGCGCGGGAGCGAACCTGGTCATGTGCGTGTCTCCGGAAAGGGTGGACGGAGCTTAGCAGGCGCGGATTAATGACTTGCGAAGGCACGGGCGCACGCTGCAAACCGCGAGCGGTGCGCGTATCGTTCACTTCCCGAAGACGCGCCAGGTGCCCCATGTCCAAGCACACCTCCAGCCTGCGCTGGAACCGCGGCGACAAGCCTTTCACTTACGAAGGCTACAGCCGCGACCACGAATGGATCTTCGACGGCGGCCAACGCCTGACCGGGTCGGCGGCACAGGCCTTCCTGGGCAGCGCGGAAGGCGTGGATCCGGAGGAAGCACTGGTGGTGGCGCTGTCGTCCTGCCACATGCTGACCCTGCTGGCCATCGCCGCGAAGAAAGGCTGGGTGGTCGACCGTTACGACGACGATGCCGAAGGCACGCTGGCCAAGAACGCGGACGGCAAGCTGGCCATCACCCACGTCATCCTGCGACCGCGCATCGTGTTCGCCGAAGGCACCGTGCTGGACGCCGATACCTTGCAGTATTTGCACCACCAGGCCCATGAGCATTGCTTCATCGCCAATTCGGTGAAGACGGAAGTCAGCGTGGAGCCGCAATAAGATCCCGGCAGGAAATGTCCCGGTAGGAGCGCCCCATGGGCGCGAGCTCTTGGGTAGCGTGCGCCATGCGCACGAGCACGTGTATCCGCGACCGCGCGGTCATGCGCATGGCGCGCGCTACTGGACCCTCAAAAGCTCGCGCCCATGGGGCGCTCCTACCCTTGATCGAACATTGCGCGCTTGATCAAAGGATGTAGCGACTCAGGTCCGGATCCTGCACCAGTTCACCCAGGTGCGCATCGACATAGGCGCGGTCGATGCTGATGCGCTGGCCATCGCGATCGGGCGCTTCGTAGCTCAAGGTATCCAGCAAGCGTTCCAGCACGGTATGCAGGCGACGCGCACCGATGTTCTCCTGGCGTTCGTTGACTTGCGCGGCGATTTCAGCGAGGCGATCCACCGCCTCGGCGGTGAATTCCAGACCTACGCCTTCGGTCTGCAGCAAGGCCTCGTACTGGCGGGTCAAGGCGGCCTTGGGCTCGGTGAGGATGCGCACGAAATCGTCCTTGGACAGCGCCGTAAGCTCAACGCGGATGGGGAAACGACCCTGCAACTCAGGGATCAGGTCGCTGGGCTTGGCCAGGTGGAACGCACCCGACGCAATGAACAGGATGTGGTCGGTCTTGATCGTGCCGTACTTGGTGCTGACGTTGGAGCCTTCCACCAGCGGCAGCAGGTCGCGCTGCACACCTTCGCGCGACACGTCGCCTCCACCCACGTTGTCGCCACGCTTGGCGACCTTGTCGATCTCGTCGATGAAGACGATGCCGTTCTGCTCGCAGGACTCGATGGCGGCGGCGCGGATGTCTTCTTCGTTGACCAGCTTGGCGGCTTCGTCTTCGACCAGCTGCGGGCGCGCGGCCTTGATGGTCACGGTGCGCTTCTGGGTCTTGCCGCCACCGATATTGGAGAACATCTGCCGCAACTGCTGGCCCATTTCCTCCATGCCCGGCGGGGTCATGATGTCCATGCTGACGTTGGCGGCCAGTTCCAGCTCGATCTCGCGCTCGTCCAGTTCACCGGCGCGCAACTGGCGACGCAGTTTCCTGCGCGTTTCCGATTCCTGCGACGAGGGCTCCGCGCCGATATCGACCGTGGTGGTGTTACCCGCGCCGAATCCGAATCCGCCACCCGATGCCGCCTCGCGGCGCGGCAGCAGTGCGTCGAGGATGCGGTCTTCTGCACGCTCTTCGGCCTGCGTGCGCACGCGCACCTTGGCCTGTTCGCGGTACATCTTCACCGCGGTATCGGCCAGGTCGCGGATGATCTGCTCCACGTCCTTGCCGACATAGCCGACCTCGGTGAAGCGCGTGGCTTCGACCTTGACGAAGGGCGCGTTGACCAGCGTGGCCAAGCGGCGTGCGATTTCGGTCTTGCCCACGCCGGTGGGGCCGATCATCAGGATGTTCTTCGGCATCACTTCGTCGCGCAGGTCGGGCTGCAGCTGCATGCGCCGCCAGCGGTTGCGCAAGGCGATGGCCACCGCGCGCTTGGCCGCGTGCTGGCCCACGATGTGGCGATCAAGTTCCTGCACGATTTCGCGCGGGGTCATGGAGGCGTTGTTTTCAAGTGTCATCGAATGCATACCAATAGGTTGTGCGTGGTAGGAGCGCCCCATGGGCGCGAGCTCTCGATGTACATGGAGAAAGACAAGAGCTCGCGCCCATGGGGCGCTCCTACAGGGGATTAAAGTTCTTCCACCACCACGTTGCGGTTGGTGTAGATGCAGATGTCGCCGGCGATATTCAGTGATTCGACCGCGATGGATTTGGCATCCATTTCGGTATGCGCGAGAAGCGCGCGTGCAGCTGACAAGGCATAGGAGCCACCAGAACCGATGGCGATGATGCCGTCCTCCGGCTCGATCACGTCGCCGGTGCCACTGATGATCAGCGAGGTCTCCTTGTCGGCCACGGCCAGCAGTGCCTCGAGCTTGCCGAGTCGGCGTTCGGTGCGCCAATCCTTGGCCAGTTCAACGGCCGCACGCTGCAGCTGGCCGTGCTTCTCCAGCTTGGCCTCGAACAATTCGAACAGGGTGAAGGCATCCGCCGCCGCGCCGGCGAAACCGGCCAGCACCTGGTTGTCACGACCGAGGCGGCGCACCTTGCGGGCGTTGCCCTTCATTACCGTGTGGCCGAGCGTGACTTGGCCATCGCCAGCGACGGCCACGCGGCCGTTGCGACGCACCGACAGGATGGTGGTGGCGTGGAAAACAGTGGGATTCTGGCTGGGGTCCATCGTGATCTCCGGGGTGTCCCTCAGGAGGTGGGGACGGACGCCACCGGTTCAACCGTGACTTTCGTCCACCGGTAGGAGCGCCCCATGGGCGCGAGTTCTTGATCGGCATGCCCAACGGCAAAAGCTCGCGCCCATGGGGCGCTCCTACCAATGGGTCAGGATTTGCGCTTGGCGCGCGGGTGCGCCGCGTCGTAGACCTTGGCCAGGTGCTGGAAATCCAGGTGCGTGTAGATCTGGGTGGTGGCGATGTCGGCGTGGCCCAGCAGCTCCTGCACGCCGCGCAGGTCGCCGGAGGATTCCAGGATGTGGCTGGCGAAACTGTGCCGCAGCATGTGGGGATGCACGTTCTTGAACATGCCCTGTTTCTGCGCCAACAGCTTCATGCGGATCTGCACCGCGCGTTGCGAGATCGGACCGCCATTGCGACCGGGAAACACGTGTGCGTCGTTCGCGGAGGCCTGTTCATCGCGCCATGCCTGCAAGGCCTTGCGTGCATGTGAGCCCACCGGCACTTTGCGTTGCTTGTTTCCCTTTCCCAGCACGGTGACGAAACCGCTGGCCATGTCGATGTCCTGCCAGCGCAGGCCGCACAGTTCGCTCAGGCGCAGGCCCGACGAGTAGAACAATTCGAGCAGCGCGCGATCCCGGAATCCCAGTGGAACGTCGGTAGGCACTTCGACCAAGCGCGATGCCTCGTCGGCATCCAGCACCTGCGGCAGCTTGCGTGGCGACTTGGGCGCACGCAGCGCGGCGGCGGGACTGGCGGCAATGCGGCCGTGCCGCAACAGCCAGTTGAAATAACTGCGACAGGCGGACAGGCGACGTTGCAGGCTCTTCGGCGACAGGCCGCGGCGGTGCTCGGCGGCAACGAAGCTGCGCAGTTGTTCGGTCTGCAGCGTGGAGAGATCATCGATGCCTTGTGCCGTCGCCCATTCCGACAATGCGGAGAGGTCACGACGATACGCATCCAGCGTATGCGCCGACATGCGGCGCTCGACCTGCAGGTGGGAGAGGAACTGTTCGATCCCCCTGTCTACGTCATCCCGGCGAACGCCGGGATCCATCTTGATCTTGCTCTTCATGCGTCAATGCAAGATCAAGATGGATTCCAGCTTTCGCTGGAATGACGAATAAAGAAAATTGCGGTCAATCACCATACCGCTTCAACGCCGCCGCCAGCGCCTCGCCCATCATGCGCAGGAACAGCGTGCCCATGCCGGGGTAGAAACGGTTTCCGTCACGGCTGCCCACGGCGACAAGGCCGATGCCTGGCAGCGGCAAGAGCGCCGACGACTGCACTTCCTCGGCGCGTGGTCCGTAAAGCAATGCAGTCTTCTCCGGTTGCAGGCGACCACAGATCGGCTCGCCCTCCTTCAGGCAATCGCGGAAGGTGTTGAGGTGGGTGCTGTTTTCCGCGACCACTTGCAGCCACTCCGTGTCCTCCAACCCGGCCACCGGCTGGAACAGGACGATGCGCACCAGGTCGCCGTTGAAATCCTCGGCCAGCGACGCCGCCATCGCGCGCAAGCTGTCCTGTGCGTTGCCCTGCTTCAACAGCGACAAGGTCAACTGGTGGGTTCGCACGGCAAGGCGCTCGTTTTCCTGCGCATTGGCGAACAGGTCGTTGAGCCGCTTGGACAGCTCGCGATTCTTGTCGCGCAACACGTCCAGCTGGTAGCTGGCCAGCGAGGCGGTGGGACCTTCCTCGCGCGGCACCACCAGGGTGAGCGCCAGGTCCGGGAATTGCTTCAGGAAGGTTGGATGCCGGCGCAGCCACGCCGCGATTTCATGTGCACCCAGCTTTTCTTGCGTCTCGCTCATGCGTCCCACTCCCCTTCGAATACGAATGCTGCCGGTCCGGACATGATGACCTCGGCGCCGTCATCAGACCAGCGGATATGCAAATCACCACCAGGCAGTTCGATGGTGACGCTGCGATCCACCACGCCGCGCCGTATCAACACCGCGGCGGCGGCACACGCACCGCTGCCGCAGGCCAGGGTTTCGCCCACGCCGCGCTCATACACGCGCAGGCGGATGCGATCACGCGCCACGATCTGTGCGAATCCGATGTTGGCGGACTCCGGGAACGCATCACTGACCTGCAATGCAGGCCCCAGCGCAAGGACGGGGGCGGCATCGACATCGTCCACCACGAGCACCGCATGCGGATTGCCCATGGAGACTGCGCCGAGCTCGACGACCTCACCCTCCACTGCGATCAGATAACGTTCCTGCATCGCTGGAAACCCCGCGAGCGGCACCTCGGCAGGATCGAATTTCGGCACGCCCATGGCGATGGCGTAGCGACCGCCGTCCAACCGTTCGACTGCGTGCGTGGCCAACGGGCTGTCCACGCGGAAATGCGCGCCTTGTGCCACGCCATCACGCGCCAGCCACGCCGCGACGCAACGTGCACCGTTGCCGCATTGTTCGGAGTTGGAGCCGTCCGCATTCCAGATACGGTAGGACGCCACGGCGGTGGCGCTGCGCGGCGACTCGATAGTCAGTATCTGGTCGCAGCCCACGCCGAAATGGCGGTCCGCCAGCCGTTCGGCCATTGCCGCATCGGGTGCAGGCGTGCCGTCGCGCAGGTCGATGACCACGAAGTCATTGCCCGCTCCATGCATCTTGGAAAAACGCAGCACGGGGGCAGCGGTCGCCGGTGTGTCAGCCATTCCCGTCAGGCTTGACGGCTGGCACGACGACAGGGGTGTCCACGGCGTCCCCGGTTTGCTCTTCGGCATCCTCGGGCGTGGCCTCTGTGTCGGTATCGACGCCAACGTCTTCGGCGGGTACTTCCACCGGCTCCGCCTTCTCCGGCAATACCAGCGGGCCCTTGGCGCCGCAGGCAGTGAGGGTGGCGAAGACGAGGGCGGTCAATGCAATGCGGGCAAGTGTATTCATGGGCCGGAGTATAGCCAGATGGGCATGAATGGGCATCGCTTCCGCGGTCGTGGAATCCGAGCGGATCTACGCGCCCGGCTCGGGCCGCAACCACAGCCATGCCGACACCATCGCCATGCAGGCGACGGGCAGGGCCAGCCTCCACCACGCATGGGGGCCGGTGGCGAACATGACCAACAGCAACACCAGCGCGCACACCAGCATGGCGAAGGTGGCCGACCATTTCGTGCGCCGTGACACGGTGCCGTGTGCCTGCCAGTCGCGGATCACCGGACCGAACCGTGGATGCTGCAGCAATTGGAGATGCAGCCGCTGGGAACCGCGTGATGCGGCATAGGCCGCCAGCAGGAGGAAGGGCGTGGTCGGCAGCAGTGGCAGGAAAAGACCCACGATGCCGAGGCCCAGGCTTGCATAGGCCAGCAGCCACCATGCCCAGCGGAAGCGCGAGTGATCAGCCATGCCGGCATGATAACCAACCGGGTAGGAGCGCCCCATGGACGCGAGCTCTTGATCTTCGCGTGTGATCATTCAAGGGCTCGCGCCCATGGGGCGCTCCTACCGGTGGTGGCTACTTGGTTGCGGGTTCGGCCACGCCCAGCTGGTCCAGCACGAACGCGTAGTACTCGGCGGTTTCGCGGTAGCGCTGGAAGCGTCCGGACTTGCCGCCGTGGCCGGCTTCCATGTTGGTGCGGAACACCAGCGGCAACGTGCCGGTGTTGACGTCGCGCAGCTTGGCCACGTACTTCGCCGGTTCCCAGTACTGCACCTGCGAATCCCACAGTCCGGTGCCGACGAAGATCGCCGGATACGCCTGCGGCTTGAGGTTGTCGTAGGGCGAATAGGTCAGCATGTAGTCGTAGAACCGCTTCTCTTCCGGATTGCCCCACTCGTCGTATTCGTTGGTGGTCAAGGGAATGCTCGGGTCGAGCATGGTCGTGACCACGTCCACGAACGGCACCTGCGACACGATGGCGCGGTATTTTTCCGGCGCCATGTTGGCGATGGCGCCCATCAGCAAACCACCCGCGCTGCCGCCGGAGGCCGCCACGCGATCAGGCGCGGCATAGCCCTGCTTCACCAGCGCTTCGGTCACGTCGATGAAATCGGTGAAGGTATTCTTCTTGTTCAACAGCTTGCCATGGTCGTACCAGTCGCGACCCATTTCCTGGCCACCGCGGATATGGGCGATGGCATACACCACGCCACGATCCAGCAGGCTGACCGCCGCGGAATTGAAGCCGGGATCCATCGACAGGCCGTAGCTGCCGTAGGCGTACTGGAACAGCGCACCGGTGCCGTTCTTCTCGAAACCCTTCTTGTAGACCAGCGACACCGGCACCCGGGTGCCATCACGCGCTTCGACCCACACCCGCTCCGTGCTGTACTGGCTGCTGTCGTAGCCGATCACGGGCTGCTGCTTCAACTGCCGACGCTCACCGGTTTCGACATTCAGTTCGTAGGTGGTCGCCGGCGTGGTCATGGACGTGTAGCTGTAACGCAGCCACGGCGTGTCGTGTTCCGAATTCACGTCCAGGCCCATGGAATACGCGGGCTCGTCGGCCTTCACGTACTCCTCTTTTCCGCCATTGCGCAGCAGGCGCAGGCGTTCCAGTCCTTGCGAACGTTCGCTGATGGCGGTGAACCCGTCGAACAGCTCGAAACCTTCGATATAAACGTCATCGCTGTGCGCCACCCAATCCGTCCACTGCGTGCGCGAGGTGGCATCACTGGGTGCGGTGACGACCTTGAAGTTCTTCGCCGGCTTGCCATCCGCACCGGGCGCGTTGGTACGGATCACCCAGCGACCATCAAGATGATCGGCGCTGTATTCCACGTCACGTTCGCGCGGCGCGAGCACGGTGAATGCGCCCGGACGATCAGCTGGCGTGCAGCGCTGCTCGGAAGACACGGTGCTTTCGACGCTGATGCAGATGAAGGTGTCATCGCGACTGCGGCCGATGCCCATGTAGAAGCTGTCGTCTTCCTCTTCATACACCAGCACGTCATCGGTGGCGGGCGTGCCGATCACGTGCGACTTCACCCGCACCGTCAACAGCGTTTCCGGATCCGTTTCGACATAGAACAGCGTCTTGTTATCGTCGGCCCATACCAGGTTGGGCGAGGCGTTGGTGATGGTGTCGGCAAGCTGTTCACCGGTCGCGATGTCCTTGAAGCGGATCACATACTGGCGACGGCCCACGTCGTCGTCGGCCCAGGCGAGCAGCGTGTTGTCCTGGCTGACCTGCGCGTCGCCCACGTTGAAGTAGCCCTTGCCTTCCGCCATCGCGTTGACGTTCAGCAGGATTTCCTCGGGCGCGTCCATGCTCCCCTTGCGGCGCGCCTTGATGGGGTAGTCCTTGCCGGCCTCGAAACGTGTGTAGTACCAGTAGCCACGCTCGCGATACGGCACGCTGGCGTCGTCCTGCTTGATGCGGCCGACGATTTCGCCATAGAGCTTCTCCTGCAACGGCTTGGTCGGCGCGAGCACGGCGTCGGTATACGCGTTTTCCGCGTTGAGGTAAGCCAGCACCTCCTTGTCTTCGCGCTCGTCGTCGCGCAGCCAGTAATAATCGTCATTGCGCGTCGCGCCGAAGGGCGCCTTCACTTCATGCGGCTTCCTGGCGGCATCAGGCGGCGTGGCATCCATGGCGAGGGCGGAGCTGAAGGGCGTGGTCATGAGGAGGATAGTCGCGAGTAAAGAAGAAGGTGTTTGCATTCAAGAGTCCGTTCGTGCGGTGTGTTCTGTAATACAGCAATACTCGTAACGTCATCCCAGCGAACGCTGGGACCCATTTTGATCTTGCCGTTGCTCTCCATCAGCAACAAGGCCCAAAGCCAAGTCAAGATGGGTCCCAGCGTTCGCTGGGATGACGATACGGGTGCGACGACTAGATGGGCTGTGATGACAATACTGGTTGCGATGGCGATATGGATTGCAATGACGAGGATAGTCACGACGAAGTCACCGACAACCTCGTCGGAAACTACTTAGCCAACTGCTGCCACAGGAACGTATACGCCATTGCATTCATATGCGCCTGCTGCGCATTGTTGGCGGCACCGCCGTGGCCGCCTTCGATGTTCTCGTAATAGCGCACGTCTTTGCCGGCCTCCAGCATCTTGGCCATCATCTTGCGCGCATGCGCCGGATGCACGCGGTCATCGCGCGTGGAGGTCATGAACAGCGTCGGCGGGTAGGTCTTGGCCGGATCGAACAGGTGGTACGGCGAGAATTTCCGGATGAAGGCCCACTCTTCGGGTTTGTCGGGATTGCCGTATTCGGCCATCCACGACGCACCGGCCAGCAGGTGGTTGTAGCGCTTCATGTCCAACAGCGGAACCTGCACCACCACCGCGCCGAACAGCTCCGGGTACTGCACCAGCATATTGCCGGTGAGCAGGCCGCCGTTGCTGCCGCCCTGGATGCCCAGGTGCTTCGGCGACGTGATGCCGCGCGTGATCATGTCCTGCGCGACCGCCGCGAAGTCTTCATAGGCCTTGTGCCGGTTCTGCTTCAGCGCCGCCTGGTGCCAGCGCGGGCCGTATTCGCCACCGCCACGGATATTGGCGACGGCATACACGCCGCCCTTTTCCAGCCAGCCCATGCCCACGCCGCCGGAGTATCCCGGCGTCATCGACACCTCGAAACCGCCGTAGCCATACAGCAGGGTCGGGTTGCTGCCATCGAGTTTGACGTCCTTGGCGCGCACCAGGAAATACGGAACCTTGGTGCCGTCCTTGGATGTGGCGAAGTGCTGCTCGACCACATGCTTGCTGCTGTCGAAGAAGGCCGGCATGGTCTTCAGCACTTCCACGGAATCCGGCGGACCGCCGGCTTCGGCCAGCAACAACGTGGTCGGCGTCAGGTAGTCGGTGACGGTCAACCACACCGCATCGCTTTCGTCCGCATCCACGGCACCGACGCTGGTGGTACCGAATTCCAGCGAGCCGATCGGCATCGGCGTGCGCGTCCAGCCGGATGGACCATGGGTCAGTACCGTGAGTTTGTTCTTGACGTCATCCATCACGTTGAGCACGACGTGGTTCTTCGTCCAGGTCGCGCCGGCAAGCGACGTGGAATCGGTCGGCTCGAACAGCACGTCGAAGTCACGCTTCCCGGCCATGAAATCGTCGAATCTCGTCACCAGCAGCGAGCCGGCCTTGTAGGTCTTGCCACCCACTTTCCACGGTTCGCGCAATTCCAGCGTCAGCCATTCGCGCACCACGCCCTTGTTGACCGAGTTGGGTACGTCGATCTTCGCCAGCGTGCCGTCCGCGGCGCGCAGGTACAGCTCATCGTTGTAGAACGCAATCGTACGGCTGACGAAGTCGCGCTCGAAACCCGGCGTGTCGTCGTGATACGCCGCGATATACATGTCTTCGTTGGTGCCTTCATACACCACGCGGGCAGCACCGAGCGGCGTGCCACGCTTCCATTCCTTGACGATGCGCGGATAGCCGGACGGGGTCATCGATCCCGGGCCGAAATCGGTGAACACGTACACCGTGTCGGCATCCTTCCAGCCCAGCGCACCCTTGGCTTCGGCGCGGAAGAAACCGTCCTTGACCCATTGCCGGGTGTCGACATCGAACTCGCGGGTCACGTCGGCATCTGCACCACCGCGTGACAGCGACACCAGGCAGCGCGTGTACGTCGGCCGCAGGCAGTTGGCGCCGTGCCAGACCCAGTTCTCGTTCTCGGCTTTGTTCAGCGCATCCAGGTCGATGATGGTGTCCCATGCCGGAGCCGGCTTGCGGAACTCCTCCAGGGTGGTACGACGCCACACGCCGCGTGCATTGCCGCTGTCCTTCCAGAAGTTGTAGTAGTGGTCGCCAATTTTTTCGACGTAGGGAATCTTGGCGTCCGAATCCAGCATCTTCAGGATGCGCGATTCCAGTTGCTTGAAATCAGGCGTGGCGGCGATCTCGGCTTCCGCCTTCGCGTTCTGCGTCCGTACCCATTGCAACTGCTTTTCACCGGTGACGTCTTCCAGCCAGGCATGGGTGTCATCGGTCACGGGGGTGGTTTCCTCGGCAAGGGTGTTGCCGGCGACGGCGGCTAGGCCTGCGGCCAGGGCAATGGCCTGGCAGGCGTGTACAAGTCTGGGCATGGATCACTCGGGCTGCGAACATGACCCATCACGCTAGCACAGCTGGAAAAACCACTCCCCTGCCGAAGGTCAGGCGGCGCGTGGAAACCGTTGCGGCACGGTCGTTTTCCTGCGTCGTGCCTGTGCGCCCACGCGGCGACGGCGCGGTGTCGATGCTGATCCACGCGCGGCTCCTGAACGCGATGGAAGCCGGAAGCGGTGCAGCGACCACCACGCCATGCACGGCATGCCCACCAGCCACAGCGGCATCCAGCCCAGCCACTCGCTGTGTCCGCGGGCCGCAGGCAACAGCAGCACCACGGCCAGGCCGGCGATCATCAAGGTGCGCAGGCCACGTTCCAGGCGTGGATCAGTGGCAGGGGCGGCAAGCGGGCGGGCGACGAAGGTGGTCATGACGGCGGCTCCGTGGATGGGAAGCCAGCCTGCCGCGCGCCCATCTCACGGACTGCGACCTGCCAACGCGTTGACATGTTCTTCGCCCGTTCGCAATTAGGGTGGGCGTTGTCCTGTATTGGAAGCCCGGCATGTCCCTGCCCATCCCGTCCCGCGCCCTGCTGCTTTCGGCGCTGCTGTTTTCCTCCCTTTCTTCCACGGCCCAGCCCATGACCTCCACGCATGCCGCCGCCATCGACCTGCCCCGCTTCATGGGGCCCTGGCATGTCATCGCCCACGTGCCGTACTTCGGCGAACGCGGGCACGTGGCCAGCCGCGATGAATACACCCTGCGGCCCGATGGAAAAATCGGCGTGCGTTACGTGTACCAGGACGGTTTCGGAGAGCCGGTCAAGACCTTGGACTCGAGTGCAACCGTCAAGCCGGACACGGGCAATCGGCGCTGGACGACGTGGTTCTTCGGCGTCATCCCGACCAAGTTCCGCATCCTGGAAGTGGCGCCAGACTATTCCTGGGCGCTGATCGATTACCCCGGCCGCGACCTGGCGTGGGTGTTTTCACGCACGTCGGACCTGGACGACGCACTGTATGCCGAACTGACCACGCGCATGGGCGGGCACGGCGTGGATACCAGGAAACTGGTCCGCGTACCGCAGTTGAAGGAGCAGGTGGGGCAACCGGGATTTGCCGCGCCCAAGAAACCGTAGCCGTATCGTGGTTTCCTTCTCCCTCCGGGAGAAGGTGGCGCGCAGCGACGGATGAGGGAGGGGGAGTTCCAACCCCCGCCAATTTTTCGGGCTTCCGATAACCCGTACCCTCATCCGCCCCCGTATCAAGTACGGGGCAGGCTCTTCGGGCACCTTCTCCTGATGGGAGAAGGAACAGCATCAGCGCTCGTAATTGCTCAACGCCAACTCCAGCAACGACTTGGCCTGTTCGCGCAATACTGCCGGCTCGATGATTTCCGCATCGGCGCCATAGTGCAGGATGTCCATCAGCAGTTCGCGCGACACGCTGTACGGCACTTTCAGCTCATAACGCCCGTCGGGAAGGAAACGCCCTTCCTGCTTCGAATGCCATTGTTCATCGGCCACCCAGCGCGCGGTCTTGGCGCTGAACACGATGGTGGCCCAACCCTTGGGCTCGCCGGAAAAAATCCCGTAGCTGGAGGCCAGGTGCTGGTTGAGCTGCGCGTCGGGCAAATCGCGTGCCGCTTCTTCGACCACGCGCGCATTGCTGACGCGGTCGACGGCGAAACTGCGCAGGCCGTCGCGTTCGTGGTCCCAGGCGTCGAGGTACCAGTTGTCGCGGTAGTGGGTGATGCGCTGTGGCGACACGGTGCGGCGCGTGCGTTCATCGGTGGAGCGTGCACGGTATTCGAAGGTGAGCTGTTTGCGTTCCAGCACTGCCGAGGCGACGCTGCGGAAGCTGGCTTCGTCCAGCCTGCGTCCGCGGTGCGGGATGACGCGCACGCGCTCTACCGGCCAGTGGTCGACGCCGGCGTGGTCGCTCAGCAAGCCTTCGATGCGTTTCTGCAGCGGGGCAAGTGCGCTGGACAACACGCCGCCGCCGGTGCGCATCAGCAATTGCTGCGCGGCGAGCAAGGCGTGGAGTTCTTCGGAACTCAGCCACAGGCCCGGCAGTTCGAAGCGATCACTCTCGCCTGCGGCATAGCGGAAGCCGGCTTCGCCATCGCCTTCCACCGGGGCCATCAGCGCATCGCGCAGGTAGGCCAGGTCGCGGTAGGCGGTGGCGCGGGAACATCCAAGTTCTTCCTGCAGGCGCTTGACCGTGACCGGGTAACGCGCGGCCTTGAGGATGCGGTGCAGGGCGGTGATGCGTTCGATCTTGTCCATGCGCTGATTATGGCCGAGCCGTGGCCGTTTTCGTGGCTTGATTTTCGTTCAGTTGCATACAGGCCCTGCGGCGGCAGCTTGGGCCCGTGCGGTGCCTGGCATGGCTGCGCCATTCAATAGCGCAACAGCCCCCAACGCGCGGACCCAAGCTGCTTTCCCTGCGACACCGGCCCTACCCCACGTCCTGCACACCCTGGAGTTCCACATGCCCGTACGCCTGCTTGCACTCACCTGCCTTGCCCTTGCACTGGCTGCCTGCAAGCCGTCCTCCCCCGCCGTGCCGGCTGCCACGACCGATGCCGTCACGCCCCCCACTCAAGCAGTGGCGGAAGGGAACGTGGCAGCCCCGGCCTCCTTGCCTGCGCCTATGGCGGCAGTGAAGGGATCGATGGATACGTTCCTGGACGCGCGCAGTTTTCACGCGACGATGGTCATGGAGGGCGCAAAGAGCATGACCACGGAAATGGATTTCGTCGCGCCTGACCGTTACCGCCTGCAGATGCCGGTGGGCACGCAGGTGATCATCGGCGACACCATGTACATGCAGGTGGATGGCAAGACGATGAAGGTGCCGCTGCCGGCGGGGACGATCAGCCAGTGGCGTGATCCGCTGAAGATCCAGGAAAACAAGGACAGCTTGAGCGTCGAATCGCAGGGCAGCGACACGGTCGACGGCAAACCGGCGACGAAGTACCTGGTGCGCAACACGCTGCCCGCAGGCAGCGCACCCGAGTCCGGCAAGCCGGGCGTCACCGAGTTCACCTATTGGGTCGGCGACGACGGCCTGCCCTTGCAGTTGCAGCACAGCGGCGAATCACAGGGCAAGCCATACAGCATGACCATCCGCTACACGCGCTTCAACGATCCCGGGATCGTGATTGATGCGCCCAAGTGAGGGCATGGGCAGAAACCATGCTGGATGCCCGGCTGGTGTAGGAGCTGCGTAAGCTGCGACTGTCGAAATATCCGATACATTCTCAGACGTCATTCCAGCGTTCGCTAGAACGACGTCTTGGATATGTGTGATGAATTTGGTTGACGGTCGCAGCTTGCGCAGCTCCTACAACGGGTTTGCCTGGCTGCGCTTGCGCTGATTCACTGCCCGTTACAGGAATTCCCCGGCCCCCAACGCCAGCAATTCCGCAGCGACTGCCTGGCCCAAAGCCTCCGGCGCATTGGACGCACCTTCGGCCTCGGCCCTCACCACGCGACCATCGTCAGCCGAACCCACCAGCCCGCTCAAGTGCAAGCGATCGCCCTGCAGCTCCGCGAACGCAGCGACCGGCACGTGGCAACTGCCGTGCAGCGCGCGGTTCATCGCGCGCTCCGCTTCCACGCAAGTGCGCGTGGGCGCGTGGTCCAGCGCGGCGAACAAGGCCTGCAGGCGTGCGTCGTTGCCACAGGACTCCAACGCAATCGCGCCTTGCGCAGGCGCGGGCAACCAGTCGGGTGCGGCGAGGCGCGCGCGGATGCGCGATTCGAAACCCAGGCGCGCGATGCCGGCACAGGCCAGCACGATGGCGTCGTACTCGCCTGTATCCAGCTTGGCCAGGCGCGTGTTGACGTTGCCGCGAAGGTCCAGCAACTGCAAATCCGGACGACGTGCACGCAACTGTGCCTGCCGACGCAACGACGACGTACCCACGCGCGCGCCTTGCGGCAGATCGTCCAGCGACGCATAGGCATTGGAAATGAAAGCATCCGCCGCATCCGCGCGCGGCAGGATAGCAGGCAGGGAAAAGGGCGCGTCCAACTGCATCGGCACGTCCTTCAGCGAATGCACCGCGCAATCCGCCTCGTCGCGCTGCATGGCGATCTCCAGTTCCTTCAGGAACAGACCCTTGCCGCCAATCGCCGCCAGCGAGCGATCCAGCACCTCATCGCCACGCGTGCTCATCGGCACCAGCAACACCTCTAATCCCGGATGGGCAGCACGCAGCAAATCGGCGACGTGTTCGCTCTGCCAAAGGGCGAGCGGGCTCTTGCGGGTGGCGATGCGGAGGGTGTGCATGCGGGCATTATGGATTGCAGCGGTGAAGCTGGGAAGTTTTGGGTTCTTGGTTCTTGGTTCTTGGTTGCTGGAATTTCCTACGAACAGGGATACCTGAAGCAACGGAAAGTTCTGAGCAGCGCCATTTGGCATGGCTCTACTCACGCAGTCCCGTTCGTGGTGAGCCTGTCGAGATTCCGCGCTTGCCTACAACCAGGAACGAGCAACCACCTCAGAGGTGCTTCACCGTATCCCGCAACCCCGCCACGCAACGCCGGCTGACTTCCAGCGGTTCCTTGCCGTGGCGAAGCACGGCGTGTACGCGGCCATCGTTGCCGCGCTTGAGTTCGATGATTTCGTGGCGCGCCACCAGGCAGTTGCGGTGGATGCGCACGAAGCGCCCGCTGAACTCCTCTTCCAGTGACTTCAGCGATTCTTCGATCAGGTCTTCGCCACGCGCATGGTGCACCACCACGTATTTCTCTTCGGCCTGCAGGTAATGCACGTCGTCCATCGGAATCAGGCGCAGGCTGCCGCGCAGGCGCGCGCACAGGTGCGTGCGCGGCTGCCGGTTGGGTTCGGCCGGCGCCAGTGACTCGCGCCCACTCATGAAAGTCCGCGCGCGCTCCAGCGCCACCGCCAGTCGCTCCGGGCGCACCGGCTTCATCAGGTAATCGATGGCCTCCGCCTCGAACGCGGACAGCGCGTGTGCGTCGTAGGCGGTGCAGAACACCACGGCGGGACGCGGATCGAAGGCCGTCAGGTGGCGCGCGGCTTCCAGCCCGTCCACGCCGGGCATGGCGATGTCCAGCAGCACCAGGTCGGGGCGGAACTCCGCGCAGGCCTGCAGGGCAGTGAGGCCGTTCTCGGCTTCGGCCACGATTTCCACGCCGTCATGCGCCGACAGCAGCATGCGCAGTCGCTCGCGGGCCAGGGCTTCGTCGTCGGCGATCACCACCTTCACGCCTGCTGCCTCCTCGTCACGACGCTGTTGCCGGGAATGGCGACACGGTCTTGCAGGCATAGTAGCGGTCGCACCATTGCGTCGTCACCTTGCCGTGTTCCAGGAAAGGACTTGGGTGTATCGCCCTTCAGCCGGCGCTGAACCGTTGCGCCATCCAGTCACCCAGGTCGCTCAATTCTTCCGCACAGACCTGGTGCGCCATGGGATAGCGGTGCCAGTCGACGTTGAAGCCGAGCGTCTTCAGCAATTGCGCACTCTGTTCGGCATACATGAGCGGAATTACCGGATCGCTGGCGCCGTGGGCCATGAACACCGGCTGCGTGGTGGCATCGGCGCTTTTTTCGTCGGTGGCGGACTGTGCGTCCGGCAGGTAGGTCGACAGTGCAATCAGTCCCGCCAGTGGCGCAGTGCGGCGCACGCCCGTGGCCAAGGCAATGGCTCCACCTTGTGAAAACCCGGCCAGCAGGATGCGTTCTGCGGGAATGCCGCGCGCCTGCTCGCGTTCGATCAGCGCATTGGCCTGCACGACCGATTGCTTGACGCCGTGGCTGTCGGCACGGGTGGGGAAATCCATGCCCACGATGTCGTACCAGGCGCGCATGCGCATGCCGTTGTTGATGGTGACCGGACGCACGGGCGCATGCGGGAACACGAAGCGCAGCGCAGGCCAACCCGGGCGGACGAGTTCGGGCACGATCGGCGCGAAGTCATGGCCGTCGGCACCCAGGCCATGCAGCCAGATCACCGCCCATTGCGGGTCGGGGCCGGTTTCCTGTTCAACGGTTTCAAGCAGGTCGATGGTGTTGGTCATGGCGCATTGTGGCCTAGAAGCTGCGGGGGGCCAATTGCCGGACCCACTCGCGATAAAAGTGCGTGAGTCCCTCTCCCCTTGTGGGAGAGGGTGCCGAAGGCGGGAGAGGGTGCGCCGGAGCCTGCTACCTTCAAGCTATCCCGGCGTGCCGAGTGACGCGATTTTTTTGCGTAATTCCACACACTCGATGCACCCCGACGGCTGATCGGACCCCGGCTCCGGCCTCCCCTCTCCCGGCCTGTCGGCCACCCTCTCCCACAAGGGGAGAGGGAAGCTTGCAACCAGGTTTCGCAAACTAATGCTTGGAAATCCTCCTCAAAAAAATCCCCGGCATAACCGGGGATTCTTCTTCCATCTCATTGCAGCAATCACCAAACCCGCGACTCAGAACTCCTGCGAGAAGCGGATGCCGAAGGTGCGCGGCTGGCTGGTGACGGTGTAGACCTGCCCGTTGGGATACTCCGGCACCACGCCCGGCGCACCGCACACCTGCTCGCCGCACTGGGTGAAGCGCGACAGGTCCGCACGTTCGTCGAACAGGTTGCTGACATACGCCGATACCGACCAGTTGTCCTTGCGGATGCCGGCCGAAAGATCGAACGTGGTGTAGGCACCCAGCTTGCCCAGGATCTCGCGTTCCACCAGGCGCAGGTCTGACTCGCGCTCGCCGACGTAGACCAGTGCACCTTGCGCAAAGGCTTCCATGCCGCGCACGTCGAAGGTATAGCGCGCGATCAGGTTGCCCTTGAACTCCGGCGTGATCGGCAATTGCGTGCCGCTGGGTGCCTCGGGGCCATTGAACTCTTCGCCGGTGTCCGGGTTGATGGTGCCGGCGACGCATTCGGTGAGCGGTACGCCTTCCAGGTCGGTGAGGCCGCAGTAGTTGGCCGTCAGCTTGGCGTCATAGAACGCCATGCCGGCGGTGAGCTGCAGGTTGTAGGTCGCGGCGAAGTTCAAGTCCATTTCCAGGCCGTTGATGCGCGCCTGGTTGGCGTTCTTGATTTCGGTCAGGCCATTCGCACCCAGGATGCTGAACTGGAAGTCCTCCCATTCCTGCCGGAACGCCGCGCCGTTGAAGGTCAGGCGGTTGTCCATCCAGCTCGTTTTCCAACCGAATTCGTAGTTGGTGAGGTAGTCGGACAGGTACGGCGGCAAGGTGCCGCGCCGGTTGATGCCGCCGGGACGGAAACCCTCGGACCAGGTGCCGTAGATCATCGCGTTGTCGTTGACCTGGTAGGTCAGGTTGGCCTTGCCGATACTGCCGCTTTCCTCGACGCGCTTGTCCAGGTTGACGCAGGGCGCACCGCGGAACTCCTCGAAGCGGAAGCAGGCCGCCTCACCCGTGCGGCTGCTGAAGCCCGCGCCATAACCGAAGAAGCCCACCAGGCTGTTGTCGACCCGGAAGTAGCGGCCACCCAGGGTACCGGTGAGCTTGTCGGTGAAGTCGTAGGACATCTCGCCGAAGATCGCCTTGTCCTTGTCTTCGCGCACCTGCTGGGTCAACCAGATCGTGCCCGGCCAGCCGGGTACCGCGATGTCGCTGCCGATGCCATCGATGCGGTAGTTCTGTTCGATGTTGTGGCGCTGGTCCTGCATGAACAGGCCGGCGACGAAACGGAAACGCCGGTCCTGCGGCGAGGAAATGCGCAGTTCGTGGCTGGTCTTCTTGTAGCCGTCCACGCCTTGGATGTACTGCGACGGGTTCACGATGGTGCCGGTGTTGTCGTAGAAGTAGGCACCGGATCCAAACAGGGTGTCGTACCAGAAGGCATAGTCGCTGTAGTCGGACTCGGTATCCACGTCGCGCTTGAGGTGCGCGAACGCGTAGGTGAGGTCGAAATTGCCGATCTTGCCTTCCACCGTCAACGCGGCCTGCACCCAGCGGTCGTCCGAGCGCTCGGGGTTGTAGTGGCTCAAGGCCAGGTCGCCGACTACCGGATCAAAAGCAAAGCTGCCGTCGGCGACCTGCTTCTGCCCCATCACTGAAGCGCCGATGGACCAGGCGTCGTTGAGGTCCACCTTCAAGGCCAGTCGCGCGCCAGTCGTATCGACCTCGTTGTAGTTGTTCTTTACGAAGTCGGCGTTGTCCACCGTGCCGTTGCCGCCGGAATCCGCATCCCATGACGGATACGTGCGGGTGCCGAACACGTTGTCGATGTAGCCGGCATCGTGCTTGTTCCAGCCCACCAGGCGGATGGCCGCCGCTTCGGTCAGCGGGATGTTGACGAAGCCCTCGGCGACGTGGCCGATGCCGCCGCCACTGACCGAGTTCAACTCCAGCCCGTAACCGGCCGAGAACGCGGACGCGTCCGGCTTGTTGCTGATGATGCGGATGGTGCCGGCTTGCGAACTGGCGCCGTACAGCGTGCCCTGCGGGCCGGACAGCGATTCGACCCGCGCGATGTCGTACAGGTGGATGTCCAGCGCACCCTGGATGGTGGTGATGGGCTGTTCGTCCAGGTACATGCCCACGCTGGGCAGGGAACCGGAATGGTTGCCATCGCCGCCGCTGGCCACGCCGCGCATGTACACCTGGGCGAAGCCCGGGCCCAGGGTCTGGAACGACACGCTGGGCAGGTACTTGGCGTAGTCATCGAAGTCGGTGATGTTGAGCTGGTCGAGCTTCTCCGCCCCGATGACCTGCATGCTGATCGGCACGCGCTGCAGGTTTTCCACGCGCTTCTGCGCGGTCACGGTCACCGTGTCCAGGGTCGCCGCCTGCTTGCTCTCCTGGGCGGCGGGTTCCGCCGCTGGCGGGGGTGTCGCTTCCTGTGCAAATGCCGCCGAACCGACCGCAAGGTAGATGGCCACGGTCAGCGGCAATCGGGACAGGGTCGATGGACTGCGTAGTGCTGTTCGTTTCTTGTTGTGGTTGCTCATCAACTTCGCCTCTCTCCAGTAGGTGTTGCTAGGTAAGGTCCAACGCTTGCTCCCCGAACTCCGGCACGGCGGGATACGCCTGCAGTACCGGTCCCAATGCGGTTTCCAACGGCCCCAGCCACGGCGCGTAGTGCTGCCAGTGGTCCACGCCGTCGCGGTAGATCGGCTTGCGTACCTGTTCCGAGCTGGCGGTGCGCACCGGGCGTGCGTTCTCGAAGAAGCGCAGGCAGCCTTCCTCGAACGGCAGGCCGCAGTAATCCAGCAAACGACGCACTTCGGCTTCGGTGTCGTCGACCATGTTTTCGTAGATGACGCGATGGATGCGACCTGGTAGCACGGCGTCGAAATGCGCCATCAGCTCCACGTAGTCGCGGTAATAGCGGCCGATGTCGTCGAGGCTGTAGGTGAAGCCCTGGCCGCGCGCGAAATGCTGCTTGTAGCCGGAGAAGCAGCAGGCCAACGGGTGGCGGCGCGCGTCGATGATTTTCGCATTGGGCAGCATCAGGTGGATCAACCCGATATGCAGGAAGTTGTTCGGCATCTTGTCGATGAACAACGGTGCATCGGTCTTGCGCTGGATGCGGGTGTGCTGCAGGTATTGCTCGCCCAATTCGCGCAGCGCCGGTGCGTCCAGGGTTTCCAGCACGTCGTGGTAAGGCAGGGCCTGGCTGGCATCGCCCTGGCTGCGCAAGGTGCGGGTGATGCTGATGATCTCCGGCAATTCCATGGTGCCTTCGACCGCGGAATGGCTGGAGAGGATCTGTTCGATCAAGGTGGAACCTGCGCGTGGCAGGCCGACGATGAAGATGGGATCGGGCGCCGTGGCACCAAAGCCGCTGCGCTTTTCGAAGAACTGGCGCGTGTAGGTGCGCTTGATGCGTGCGACCCGCACCGATATGTCGTCGGCCACGTATTGCAATTCCGCCCGGCGCAGGTCGTTGCCCTGCTGGTAGTGCTGGAACGACGCTTCGTATTCGCCCAGGTCTTCCAACGCCTTGCCGACCGCGAATTCGAGGTGCTGGCGATCTTCGCTGGACAGATCCGGACCCTGAAGCTGGCCGCGCATGGTGGCCAGGTCGTCGGCAGAGAAGCGCACGGTCTTCAGGTTGGCCAGGCTCCACCACACCTCGCCGAAGCCGGGTTGCAAGCGCAAGGCGCTGCGATACGCGTCGATGGCCCGCTCCTGGTGGCCGGCGGTCTTCAATGCGTGGCCGTAGCTCATCCATATCTTGGGATGGCTCGGGTACTCGGCCAGGATGTCGGCATACAGCGCGATCGCCTGCTCGTATTCACCGACGCGGCACAACACCACCGCCTTGAGGTTGCGGTAGGCGGTGTTGGCAGGCTCGGCAGCCAGCAAGGTGTCCAGTTCCGCCAACGCCAGCTCCGGCTTGTTGGAACGGTGCAGCACCAAAGCGTAGTTCTGGCGCGCGGCGTGGAAGCTTGGGGCCAATTGCAGGCAGCGGGACAGCAGGTTTTCCGCGTCCTGGTTACGGCCCAGGCGCACCGCGACTTCGGCCAGCATGCGGATGGCGGCAACGTCGGTGGGTTTCTGCCGCAGCAGCTCGCGCAGCAGCAGCTCTGCTTCCGGGATACGGTTCTCGGACAAGGCGCTGGCTGCGCGCAGCAATTGCGGATCACGCGTTGCGTAGCGGATGTGATTGGCGTATGCCGCGTCCGCGCCCGCCATGTCGTCCATGCCGGTCAAATGATCGCCCAGCGCCAGCCATGCCCGCGGCAGGTCCGGCTTCAGTGCCACCGCGCGCCGCAACGCTGCAACCGCCTGGCCCCCTTGCTTCGCATGCCCCAAGGCAATGCCAAGTTCCAGTTGGACCGTGGCCGACCTGGGCTGGGCGGAGGCAAGCGGACGCAGCACGTCGAGGGCCGCATGGATATCACCCCGCATGCGGTGCGCGGTGCCCAGCACCAGCAGCGCCATCGGATGCTCGCCGACCGCACGGATGATTTCGCTGGCCTGTTCCGCAGCCAACGCCGGGTCGGTGTCCAGCAGGCGCATGGCGTGGGCAAGCGCGGTATCGAACGTGGCGCTGGCTTCGGAAGCTGCATTCATGCGCGACTTTCCAATCGCACATGCGCCTGCCGGCCCGCCGGCCACGCACCCATTTCGAATGGTTTGCGCTTCACTGGAACCACCCCTTTCCTCATAGCGCTTTCAGCAATCTATAGTTGAATTGCAATGATTGGTAGTAGGACTGGGCCAGGATGCGTTCGTCCTGGCCATGGGCGCGGTCGTCGTCCACATCGTAGGGCATGCCGTTGAACACATACACGGGCATGCCGGCCGCACGCAAGAACACGCTGTCGGTGGCACCGGCCGACATGTAAGGTGAAACCGGTATTTCACTCCAAAGGCCGTGTGCCGCGTCGGCGATGTGCGAGAAAAGCCCGGCATTGACCGGTGAGGGCGGACCCGCCTGCGGCTCCGCGACACGCGCCACTTCGATGCCGGGATCAGCCAGCGCTTCCCTCAACGCCGCATCGATGCTCGCCAGGTCTTCATCGGGCAGCACCCGGCAATTTATCGTGGCTTGGGCCATCTGCGGCAGGGCGTTCTCCGCATGCCCGCCCTTCAGCAGTGTGGGCACGCACGTGGTGCGTAATTGTGAGTTGTTGTACGTGGACGTGGCTGCCAGCCGTGCCAGCACCGCCGGATCCTGCGGCTCGCGCGACGCGGCGAGCATATCGTCGGCGACCGCGCCGGCATACAGCTTCGCAAGTCCGGCGTAATAGCCACGCGTGGCCGAATTGGTGTGCAGCGGGAACGGGTGCGAAGCCAGCCGCGACAGACCTTGCGCGAGGCGCTGGATGGCGTTGCCCGGCGTAGGCAAGGAACTGTGCCCGCCCGGATCGCGCGCGGTCAGGGTGTAGCTCACGTAGACCTTCTCCGCGGTTTCCACCGACAGCACCGCCGGTGCGCCGTTGCGGATTTCCGGCCCGCCACCGTCCACATTGAGTGCGTACTGGGCCTTGATCAGCTCGGGTCGATTGGCCAGCAGCCATTGCACGCCATTGTCGCCACCGTCCTCTTCGCCTGCGGTCAGCGCCAGCACGTAGTCGCCGCGCGGCACGAAAGCTTCTTCGCTCAATCGCAACAGCGTCGCCACCAGGCCCGCCGCGCCAGCCTTGTTGTCGGAAGTGCCGCGGCCGTAGAAGTAGCCATCCTTCTCGGTGAGCACGAAGGGATCGACGTTCCAGTCCTCGCGCTTGGCTTCCACCACGTCCAGGTGTGCGAGCAAGAGGATCGGCTCGCGCTCGCCCTTGCCGCGCAGGCGCACCACGAGGTTGCGTTTCAACGGGTTGTCGCCGAGGACGTGGACATCCGCGGGATCGAAGCCTGCCGCAAGGAAACGCTTCGCCAGTTGTTCCGCCGCGGCCGTGGTGTTGCCATGGTCCGGGGTGGTGTCGATCCCGATCAGTTCACGCAGCAGGTCGCGGCCCAGCGCCTGGTGCGTGGCAGGCGCGTGCTCTGCCCCGGTTGCGGCAAATGCAAGGGTGAGCAGGGCGGTTGACGCTGCAGTGCGTACTACGAATGACCGTGGGTAATGCATTGCTGCTCCGGTAGTGCTGTTCATGGATCCATGACGCTGACGCCATGCAGCCGGCAAGGGATGGATCACAGGCCCTGGCGCGGGAACACCTGCGGCGCCCAACTGCCCTGGCGTACGGCCAGCTCGATTTCGGGTTGCGCGGACAGCAGCGCCGGCAGGATGTCCTTGAGTGCGCGCTCGCTTGCCTTGTCGGTGTATTGCATGCTCACGTTCAGACCGGCCACCACGCGGCCATTGCTGGCGCGTATGGGAACGGCGATCGAGCACAGGCCGAGCTCGAGTTCCTGCGATACCAAGGCGTAGCCCTGCTTGCGCACGCGTAGCAGTTCCGCCTTCAATGCCTTGGGCGTGCGCAGCGTATTCGGCGTGCAGGCGGTGAAATCATTGCCCTGCATCCATGCATCGAGGTCGGCATCCTTCAGGTCGGCCAGCATCACCCGTCCCATCGAAGCGGCGAAGGCGGGCAGGCGCGCCCCGACTCCCAACGCGATGCTCATCACCCGCCGCACCGGCACGCGCAATACATAGACGATGTCGTTGCCTTCCAGCACCGCCATGGAACAGGATTCACCGACGCGCTGCGCCAACTGTTCCATGGTCTGCTGCGCGAGTTCGGTCAGGTCCAGCGACGACAGGTAGCTGTAGCCGAGTTCCAGCACGCGGGGGGTCAGGAAAAAGCTGCGCCCACGCACGCCCACGTAGCCCAGGTGCTGCAGCGTCAGCAGGATGCGCCGCACCACCGCACGCGACAGTCCGGTGCGCGCGGCGAGCTCGGACAGGCTGGGCGTGGGCAGGTCGTGGCCGAAGGCACGCAGCACGCGCAAGCTGCGTGCCAGCGATTGCACGTAGTCGGGACTTTGCTCGAACAGGTTTGCCGCCATGCGCTACGTGATCCGATTGACAGCCCGAGCGTAGAAGGTTTCCAATGGGTTCGCAATACGAATTAATGTTCGATTACCGCACAAATTCACCCCGAGGAGCGGCGCGTGACGAGTGAGGCCGACAGCGTCCTGCACAGCTGGTGCGTGCAGTCGGAATGGAATGCGCCGACGATCGTCGGTGGCCGGGGCGCACGCCTGCGCGACGCGGAAGGTCGCGAGTACCTGGACATGAGCAGCCTGGCCGAGTGCAGCAACCTCGGCCACCAGCATCCACGCGTGGTCGCCGCGATCCGCGAACAGGCCGAGCGCCTGTGCTTCGTGACTTCGGCGTGGGGTGCCCAGCCGCGTGCGGAACTGGCCGAGGCGCTGCTGGAGAAATCGGGTTTCAGTGGCGGACGCGTGTTCTTCACCCTCGGCGGCGCCGATGCCAACGAGCACGCGATCAAGTTCGCACGCCAGGCGCGTGGCCTGCCGCAGGGCCAAGTCATTACCCGTGACCGTTCGTACCACGGCGCAAGCTATGCCGGCATGGCGCTGTCGGGCGACAGCCGCACGCGCACGCAGGTGGACCCGGCTGCATTCCATGTACTGCATGCACCGCCGCCCTATTCCTATCGCTGCCCGTTTGGCAGTGACAGCGAGACCGGATGCGGCGAGCACGCCGTCGCTGCCGTGGCGCAGATGATCGAGGACCACGGCGCGAGCCGAATCGCCGCCGTGATGATGGAACCGAACGCCGGCACCAACGGCATCGTCGCACCCGACAACTATTGGCCTGGGTTGCGTGCGCTGACCCGCGCGCATGGGATTCCGCTGATCGCGGACGAGGTCATGAGTGGTTTCGGCCGTTGCGGCGAATGGTTCGCCTGGCAACGACATGGCGACGCAGCGAAGCCCGATCTGATGACGTTGGCGAAGGGCCTGACCGGTGGCCACATCCCGCTCGGCGCCGTGGTGCTGTCGGCGGAGATGGCAGCGCGTCTGGAGCAACAGATGCTGTCCACCGGACTGACCTACTGCGGCCATCCCTTGTCCTGCGCGGCGGGACTGGCAGCGTTGCAGGCGTATGAGGAAGAAGGACTGATCGAGCGCTCACGCATGCTCGGACGCCGCATGTTCGATACGTTGAAGGCGATGCAATCACGTCATGCGGTGATCGGTGACGTACGCGGCGGCCATGGGCTGTTCGCCGTGGTGGAGCTGGTGGCGGATCGCGCGAGTCGTGAACCATTGGCGCCGTGGCCGCAGATGCCGTTGGCGTTGAAGCGCTTGCTCAAGGACGCGATGGCACAGGGCGTGTCCTTTGCGGCACGCGGCAACCTGATCTTGCTCGCACCGCCGCTGGTGATCGGAGAGCAGGAGCTGGCTGATGCGCTGGACCTGCTGGATAGGCTGCTTGCAGAAATCGCGACCACAGGCGAGGGAAAAGCATGAGCTACAAACTCACCTACGCGACCATGTTCGACCCACCTGCCGACCTGCATGTGCGCTTCGATGCCGCCCTGCAGGACGTCGAGGCGAGCCTGGGCGCGACGTATGCACTGCATGTCAATGGCGTGGACGTGGCAACGCATACGCTGGACGAACGCCGCAGCCCCATCGACCAACGCCGCGTGCTGGGACATTTCGCCGTGGCTGATGTAGCCGATGCCGACCGCGCTATGCAGGCTGCACATGCCGCGTTCCCTGCATGGCGCGCGAAGGCGGCCACGGAGCGCGTGCGCCTGATGAAACGCGTCGCCGCGTTGATAGAAGAGCGCGTATACGCCATCAGCGCAGCGCTCAGCCTGGAAGTCGGCAAGAACCGCATGGAAGCGCTGGGTGAAGTGCAGGAAACCGCGGATTTCTTCCGCCTGTACGCCGAGGACTTCGAGCGCCAAGGCGGTTTCGACCACGCGCTGCCGGACGATCCACTTCCCGGTTTCAAATCGCACAACCGCAGCGTGATGCGGCCGCATGGCGCATGGGTGGTGATCGCACCCTTCAATTTCCCGTTCGCGCTGGCGGGTGGACCGGTCGCTGCCGCGCTGGTCACCGGCAACACGGTGGTGTTCAAGGGCGCGAGCGACACGCCGTGGTCGGGTCGGTTGTTGGCCGACTGCCTGCGCGATGCGGGATTCCCGCCTGGAGTGTTCAACTATCTCAATGGCAACGGCAGCGAGGTAGGCCAGGCGCTGGTCGACCATGCGCACGCCGCTGGCGTCACCTTCACAGGATCGTTCGAAGTTGGCATGCGCCTGTATCGCACCATGGCAAACGGAGCATGGCCACGACCCTGCATTGCCGAGATGGGCGGCAAGAACGCCTGCATCGTGACCGCCAACGCGGACCTGGAGCGCACTGCCACCGGCATCGTGCGTTCGGCCTTCGGCATGGGTGGGCAGAAGTGTTCGGCGCTTTCGCGCCTGTACGTGGAAGATGCGGTCGCCGATGCCCTGATCGAAAAACTGCTGGCCAAGATGCAGGCGTTGCGCATCGGCGATCCGACGCGGCAGGACAATTGGCTGGGCCCGGTGACCACGGCGAATGCTCTGCGTAACTACGCACGCTATTCAGTAGAGTTGGCAGCGCATGGCGGGCGCGTGCTGCAGGGTGCACGTCGCCTGGACCAGGGTGAACTTGCGCACGGCTACTTCGTTGCACCGACACTCGCCGAAGCACCCGCCGACCACCCCCTGTTCCGCGAGGAAATGTTCCTGCCCATCGTGATGCTGTGCCGGGTGAAGAGCCGCGAGGAAGCGCTGCGCCTGGCCAACGATTCACCGCTCGGCCTGACTGCGGGTTGTTACGGCAGCGACGACGACGTGGACTATTTCTTCGAACACATCGAAGCCGGCGTCACCTACGCCAACCGCCCGCAGGGCGCGACGACCGGCGCGTGGCCGGGCTACCAGCCGTTCGGTGGCTGGAAGGGCTCAGGCACCACCGGCAAGGCCATCGCTTCGTTCTACTATCTCGCCCAGTATCTACGCGAGCAATCGCGCACGCGCGTCGGGTGATTGCAGGACAGGCATTCCACCGTAATCCCGTCATTCCGAATACACCTTCCACGAGCCGCGCTTACATGCACAACCCGCACATCAAGACCGAACTTCCCGGCCCCAAGGCGCGCGCCATAATCGCGCGCGATGCGGACGTGATCTCTCCTTCCTATCCCCGCGACTATCCCTTCGTGATGTCGCATGGCCGCGGCACCGAGGTATGGGACGTGGACGACAACCGCTTCTTGGATTTCGCCGCCGGCATCGCCGTGTGCGCCACCGGCCATGCGCATCCGCGCGTGGTGGAGGCGGTGAAGGCGGCCGCCGATGATTTCCTGCACATCTCCAGCGACTACTGGCACGAGCACATGACCGCACTAGGCGAACGCCTGGCCGCGGTCGCGCCCATGGACGAACCGGCGATGAGCTTCCTCTGTCAGTCCGGCACCGAAGCGGTGGAAGGCGCGCTCAAACTCGCGCGTTACGTGACGCGGCGGCCACGCTTCATTGGCTTCCTCGGCGGCTTCCACGGGCGCACGATGGGGTCGCTGTCTTTCACGTCGAGCAAGTACACCCAACAGCTTGGCTTCGCGCCGACCATGCCCGGCGTCACCCACGTGCCCTACCCCAATCCGTACCGACCACTGTTTGCAGGCGATGACCAGGGCAAGGCCGTGCTGGATTACCTCCGCATGTTGTTCGAACGCAACGTGCCGCCTTCTGAAGTGGCTGCGATCCTTGTCGAGCCGCTGCAGGGCGAAGGTGGCTACGTGGTGCCGCCGGACGGATTCCTGCGCGGCCTGCGCAAGCTCTGCGACGAGCACGGCATCCTGCTGATCTTCGACGAAGTGCAGTCGGGCATCGGCCGCACCGGCAGGATGTTCGCCTGCCAGCATTCCGGCGTCTCACCCGACATCATGAGCCTGGCCAAGGGTTTGGGTTCCGGCTTGCCGATCGGAGCCGTAGTGGCGAAACGCTCGCTGATGTCGCAATGGAAGCGCGGCGCACACGGCAACACCTATGGCGGTAATCCGCTCGCTTGCGCCGCGGCCAACGCCACACTAGACCTGGTGCGCGAGGGGTTGGTCGACAACGCGGCCAGCGTAGGCGCACATTTCATGCAACGTTTGAATGAACTTGCAGGCACCTATCCCTGCATCGGCGAAATCCGCGGACGGGGCCTGATGATCGGCATGGAACTGATAGAACCCGATGGCGACAAGACCCCAGCGCGCAAACTCTGCGACGACGTGGTTACCCGTGCGTTCCACAACGGCCTGCTGCTGCTCTCATGTGGCGTTAGCACGGTGCGTTTCATGCCGCCACTGAACGTCAATGCATCCCAGGTGGATGAAGCCATCGCGATGCTGAAGCTCAGTATCGATGAAGCACTGGCCATGGCTGTTATCGCGTGAGGGCCGTTTGTTGCTTGATGCTGTTCATGGCACTCGACACGCAAGCGCTGGCGGCGGATCGCGGCTTCCAGCCTGCCGACCTCGCACGATTGGCGGACCTCACCGAGCCGGACTTGAGCGCGGACGGCAATACGGTTGTCTACACGTTGACCACCGCCAACCTGGAGGCGGACACATCGCAATCCGACCTGTGGCGCGTGAACCATGACGGCAGCAAGCGGATGCAACTCACGCACACCGCTGACAGCAGCGACTGGCGGCCACAGTGGTCTGCCGATGGGCAATGGATCGCCTTCCTGTCGGATCGCAAAAAGAACCCCGAGGACGACGGCGAAGAGGCCATGACGCAAGTCTGGCTGATGCCCGCGCAGGGTGGTGATGCAAAACGGCTCACGGATTTCGCCGCTGGCGTGGAGGATTTCGTGTGGTCACCGGAGGGCAGGCAACTCGCATTGATAGCAATGGACCCGGAGTTTCCGGAGGGCACGCACAAGCCCAAGAACCCGCCGCCGATCGTCAGTGAACGCTACCAGTTCAAGGAAGACGGTGCGGGCTATCTGGGCGCAAGGCGCAAGCACCTGTACCTGTTCGACCTCGCCAGCAGCAAGGTCGAACAACTGACCTCCGGCGCACACGACGAGGTGCTGCCCGCATGGTCGCCGGACGGACGCCTGGTCGCCTACGTCACCAAGCGCGGCGAGGATCCGGATCGGCACCTCAATTTCGATCTTTATGTCATCGAACCGAAGGCCGGTGCGCGCGAACGCCAGTTGACGACGTTCCCCGGGGCGGACCTTGATCCCTATTGGGAAACCCGACCGGAATGGAGTCCGGACAGCAGTCGCATTGCCTACTTGCAGGGCGGTGAGGACAAGTGGATCTACTACGCGCCGTGGCAGTTGGCTGTCGTCGACGTCGCCACCGGCAAGGCCATCGTCCCGGCGCCCATCGATCGCAATTTCACCAAGCCACGCTGGTCGGCGGATGGCAGGAGCATCTACGCCTTGATCGAGCAGAGCCTGGTGACGCACTTGTCGCGAATTGATCTTGCGGATGGCAAGGTCACCGACCTCACCCATGGCAAGCGCTTCGACTACGACCTGGACGTGGCCGCGAACGGGCGCATGGTAGTGCTGGGTGGTGATGACAGCCATCCCTACGAGATCAGCGCCATGGACAACGATGGCCTGCGTGCACTTGGAAGGCACAACGAGTGGCTGGAACGGAAGCCATTGGCGAACGTGGAGGCCATCCATTTCAAGAGCGCCGACGGCACTGGGATCGATGGCGTGCTGGTCAAGCCCCTCGACTACCAGCCCGGCAAGCGCTACCCGACCTTGCTGCGCATCCATGGCGGCCCGGTCTACACCTACAGCCATGAATTCATGCCGGACTGGCAGGCCTATGCGGCCGCCGGCTACGCCGTGGTCGCGGTGAACCCACGCGGCAGTTCCGGGCGCGGATTCGACTTCGCCAAGGCGATCTACGCGGACTGGGGCAACAAGGACGTGGAAGACGTGCTGGCCGGCGTCGACCACGTGGTGGCGATGGGTATCGCCGATCCTGACCGGCTGGGCGTCGGCGGCTGGAGCTACGGTTCCATCCTTACCAACGCGGTGATCGCGCGCGATCCGCGCTTCAAGGCCGCGATCAGCGGCGCAGGTGCGTCCAACATGTACGCGATGTACGGGCACGACCAGTACATCCGTGAATACGAACTGGAGCTGGGCACGCCGTGGAAAAACCGCGAACAGTACGACCGAGCGAGCTATCCGTTCCTGCATGCGGACAGGATCACGACGCCGACGATGTTCCAATGTGCGGAAGAGGATTTGAACGTGCCATGTTTGGGCGCCGAGCAGATGTACCAGGCGCTGCGCTCACTCGCCGTGCCGACGCAACTGGTGGTCTATCCCGGCGAAAACCACGGACTAACGGTGCCGAGTTACCTGCGCGACCGGATGGAACGCAACATCGCCTGGTACGACAAGTACCTGAAGCCGTGAATGGAAGTGATGTCCATCTGTTGCGATAAAAATGAATCGTCATCCCCGCGCAGGCGGGGACCCATGGACTTTGCATTTGATGCGCGAAAGCCACTGCATCCCCGCCTGCGCGGCGGCGACGATTGGGAAGATAACGGATCGATTCGTTTACGGCTTCGGCGCATAGCGCCCAAACCGCTTCATCAATTCCACAAGCTCCGCATGCGGGATCGCCTTTGCATAGCGTCCGTCCTGCCCCTGCATATCGCGCGCGGCGACCATGGCGTTGACGATGGCTTCCTCGGTGGCCTGCACGGTGGCTTCGAACAACGGATCCAGATGGTCGTTGTCGATGGACTGCACGGTCGCAAGCGGACCCTTGGCAAACGCACCCGCGTTGGCGGTAGTGAACGCGACGAACAGATCACCCGACCCGTTGCCGGCATAACTGCCCATGCGCGCCAACCCCATGCCTGCGCGCTTGGCGATGCGCTTCAACTGGTGTGGCAACAGCGGCGCGTCGGTGGCGACCACGATGATGATGGAGCCGGTCTCGGACCTGGGCTCGGGCTCGCTATAGACGCGGTCGTTGCGCAGGTATTGCCCCACCGGCACGCCCGCGATGCGCAGCGGGTCGCGCATGCCGTAGTTGGCCTGCACCAGGACACCGACGATGAACTCCCCCGCCTCCGTTTTCGTGCGCCGCGACGCGGTGCCGATGCCGCACTTGAACTCGTGGCAGATCATTCCGGTGCCGCCGCCGACATTGCCTTCCGCGACCGGACCGCCGCGCGCATCCGCAATCGCCCTGGCCGCATGCTCGGGACGCACATGGAAACCGTTGATGTCGTTGAGGTGCCCGTCCCAGGTCTCGGCCACCACCGGCAGCGACCACCAGTAACCGGAGTCATCCGGTCCGGCCAGACGCACGCGTTCGGCAATCACCGCATCGTGGACCACGCCGACGCTGTGCGTATTGGTCAACATCACCGGCCCTTCCAACTGGCCCGATTCGTCGATCCATGCGGTTCCGGTCATCTCGCCGTTGCCGTTGAGCGCGAACCACGCGCCATAGGCCGGCATGTCGAAACTTCCGCGCCCGCGCGGCAGGATCGCGGTGACGCCGGTACGCACCTTCTTGCCATCTGCGCGGTCTTCGATCAGCGTGACCTGGCCGACCGTGAGGCCCTGGATGTCGGTGATTGCATTCAGCGGTCCCGGCGAACCTTCGAAGGGGATGCCAAGGTCGCGAGCACGCGGTTCGGCGGCGGACGCCAGTGCACAGATCGCGCACAATGCAAGGAGGGCGGGGAAACGGATCATGGATGCTCCACAACGGTCCGGTCGGGCTTGAAGCTTACAACCAAGGGGGATGAACCCAATGCGGTCAATTGACGGGGCGATGCAATTGGAACTGGCGAGTGCCCTGCCGGCACGCTATTACTTCGGAGACGACATGCTGGCCATGGAACAGCGTGCGGTCTTCGCCCGCAGTTGGCAGCTGGTCGCGCACCACAGCCAACTGGCAGACCCGGGCGACCACGTGGTCGAGACCATCGGCCAGGTCCCGGTGATCGTGGTCCGCGGGCAGGACGGCGTGCTGCGCGCCTTCCCCAATGTCTGCCGGCACCGCGCCGGACCGCTGGCCCTGTGCAACGGCAAGGGTGCGCGCGCCCTGCACTGCAAGTACCACGGCTGGACCTACACGCTGGAAGGTCAACTGCGCAGTGCGCCCGAGATGCAGGCCGCCGCCGATTTCAGCGTGGACGATATCCGCCTGCCTCCATTGCGCGTGCATGAGTGGCAGGGACTGGTGTTCGTGGCGCTGGACGAACATGTCGCGCCATTCGAGGACGTTTACGGTGGCATCGTGGATCGCATCGCGCCGATCGACTTGTCGGCGATGCGCTACCTGCGCCGCGATTCCTACGACATCGACTGCAACTGGAAGGTCTACATCGACAACTTCCTGGAAGGCTACCACCTGCCACACGTGCACCCCGGCCTGTCGAAAGTGCTGGATTACCGCGCCTACGACACGGAACTGTTCCCGTGGTATTCGCTGCAGTCCTCGCCGCTACGCGGCGGCAGCGATGCCTATGGCGAAGGACAGGCGTACTACTATTTCGTGTACCCCAACGTGATGCTCAACATCATGCCAGGCCGCCTGCAGACCAACCGCATCCTGCCGCTGGGCCCCGGCCGCTGTCGGGTGGAGTTCGACTACTACTATGCCCAGGACGAGAAGGCGATGGCACGCATCGCCGCCGACCAGGCCTTCAGTGATGAAGTGCAGATCGAAGACGTGACCATCTGCGAAGCCGTGCAGAAAGGCCTCGCCTCCGGTTTCTACGAAGCCGGCCGCCTGTGTCCCAAGCGCGAAAGCGGCGTGTGGCATTTCCAGAACCAGTTGCGCACGGCGTATGCCGACGCGGGAGACAACGCATGAAAGTCCGCACCACCCCTTTGTTTTCCGCCCTCGCCTTGTCCGTGCTTGCCTTCGCCACGCACGCGGCGGAACACAGCACCGTGCATGCAGGCCGCGTGATCGATGTCGAATCCGGAAACGTACTGCTTGACCAGGCCATCGGCATCGAGGGCGGCAAAGTGGTGTCGATCAAGGCGTGGAACGCCGCGACGGTCCATGGCCGTGTCATCGACTGGTCCGCCTACACGGTCGTGCCCGGCCTGATGGACATGCACACCCACGTCGCCGACGAGGGCCCGTACGCCGATCCCGCCACGCCATTGAAAAGCAATCCCGGCCGCGATGCGCTCATCGGCGCAAGCAATGCGCGCAAGACGTTGCAGGCCGGCTTCACCACGGTGCGCGATGTAGGCGTCTACCGTGGGCTGTCCGATGTGATCCTGCGCGATGCGATCAATGCCGGCCTGGTGCCGGGACCGCGCATGTACGTCGCGGGTGCCTACATCACCGTCGATGGCGGTGGCGGTGAAATCACCGGCCTGCCCGCAGGCACCGAAGTGCCGCAACAGTTCCGCCTGGGCGTGTCCAACAGCGAGGATGAAATCCGCGAACGCGTGGATTTCCTGCTCGACAGCGGCGCGGATTTCATCAAGTTGATCGCCACCGGCGCGGTGCTGGCGGCGGGCACCGAACCAGGCCAGTCGGAATACACCGAGGCACAGATCCGCGTCGCGGTGGAAGAAGCCAAGCGCCACGGCACCTTCGTCGCCGCGCATGCACATGGGGCGGAAGGCATCAAGCGCGCCGTGCGTGCGGGCGTGCGTTCGATCGAGCACGGCTCGCTGATGGACGATGAATCCATCGCCCTGATGAAGCAGTACGGCACGTGGCTGGACGCGGATATCTACAACGGCGACTACATCGACACGGTGGGCCGTGCGGATGGCTGGTCGGAAGAAATCCTGCGCAAGAACCTGGAAACCACCGACGCGCAGCGCCAGGGCTTCCGCAAGGCGGTCGCGGCCGGCGTCAATATTTCCTACGGCACCGATTCCGGCGTGTATCCCCATGGCGACAACGCGCGCCAGTTCGCCTACATGGTCAAGTACGGCATGACGCCGTTACAGGCGCTGCAGTCCGCGACGATCAATTCCGCGACCTTGTTGGGCAAGGAGAAGGAACTCGGATCGATCGCGCCCGGAAAATTCGCCGACCTGGTCGCCGTAGGCTGCAATCCGCTGCAAGACATCGAATGCCTGCGCCAGGTGCGCGGCGTGGTGAAGGGCGGACAACCGGTTGCGCTGGATTGAGAACGGCAAAAAATCCTCGGCACGGATAAGAGCGGATTCAAGCAGATGGAGCTTTTTCAATGAAATGCTTTATCCGCTTTTTTCAGATCTTATCTGCGTCCAAGCCCGCTGTTTAACCTGTAGGGGAAGCATCAGTGAACGACAGCAAGAAGATCGGTTTCTGGACCTGCACTGCGCTGGTCGTGGGCAACTGCATCGGCATGGGCATCTTCCTGCTGCCTGCATCGCTGGCGCCGTATGGGTTCAACGCCACCATCGGCTGGGTCATCACCGTCATGGGTTGCATTGCGCTGGCGCGCGTGTTCGCACGGCTGGCGCGGGAGATGCCCAACGCGGACGGCCCTTACGGCTATGTGCGCAGCACGCTCGGCGAACTGCCCGCTTACATCGCACTGTGGTGCTACTGGGTCTCGTTGTGGATCACCAATGCCGCACTGGCAACGGGCGTGGTGGCGTACATCACGGCCGTGTTCCCGGGAATGGGCACCCTGCAGCCGTCGTTGCTGGCCTTGGGGTTGTTGTGGACGTTCGTCGCCATCAACCTGTTCGGCGTACGTAGCGGCGGTGGCGTGCAGATCGCCACTACGGCGTTGAAGTTGATGCCGATGCTGGCCATCGCCGTGTTGGGCGTGTGGATGCTTGTGTATTCACCGCAATCCTATGTCGCGCACCTGCCAACCCGGCCAGTCACGCTGCACGATGCCATGGCAGCGTCGACCATTGCACTGTTTGCGATGCTGGGTATCGAGTCGGCCACCGTTCCCGCCTCACGGGTCGAGAACCCCGGGCGTACGATTCCGCGCGCCACCATCGTCGGCACGCTGCTGACCGCGGCGATCTACCTCATCGTCTCCACGGTGCCCATGCTGCTGTTGCCCGAGCAGGAACTTGCCAACGCGCCAGCGCCTTTCGCACTGCTGATGGACCGGTTCGTCGGCGAGGGTACGGGCCGCTGGCTGGCGCTCTTCGTCGTGGTCAGCGGACTCGGCGCATTGAATGGCTGGACGCTGCTGGTCGGCGAACTGACCCGCACCATGTCCGACAACGGCGTACTCCCCGCGTTCCTTTCACGCAACAACCGCCGTGGCGCACCGGCCTTTGCGCTGGTCATGACCGCCGTGCTTGCAAGCGGCATGATCCTGATGAACTACAGCAAATCGCTGGTCAACGGCTTCACGGTGTTGAGCCAGGTGGTCACCGCCGCCAACCTGCCGCTGTACCTGTGCTGCTCCATCGCACTGGCCGTGCTGTGGAAGCGCGGCAAGCGCCTGGACGATCCAGGCGTGCGCGGCCTGTTGCTGATCGCCGTGCTGGGCACCGCCTACTCCATCTTCGCCTTCATCGGCATGGGGCACGAGGCCTTCCAGATGGCATTGATACTCGCGGCTGCGGGCTTGCCGCTGTACCTGTTCATGCGCGTCCTGCGCACCCGACTCAACCGGTCCTGATCCATGGCGCGCGATCCACGTTACGACATTCTGTTCACCCCGATCCAGCTTGGACCGGTGACCGCGAAGAACCGTTTCTTCCAGGTGCCGCATTGCAATGGCATGGGCCATGCGATGCCGCTGGCGCACGCCGCGATGCGCGAAGTGAAGGCCGAAGGCGGATGGGCGGTGATTTCGACCGAAGAATGCGAGATCCACCCCAGCAGCGACCTGACGCCCTATGTCGAGGCACGCCTGTGGGACGACCGCGACATCCCCGCACTCGCCCTGATGTGCGAGAAGGTGCATGCGCATGGCGCACTCGCCGCACTGGAGTTGTCGCACAACGGACCGACCGCCTCCAACCTGTACTCGCGCGAAGTGTTGCTCGCACCCTCGCACCAGCCTTCCAAATACGGCTACCCGGCGCAGGCGCGCGCGATGAACCTGCATGACATCCGCGAATACCGCCGCTGGCATCGCGAAGCCGCGATCCGCGGCAAGCGCGCCGGCATGGACATCATCTACGTGTATGCCGGCCACGACCTGTCGCTGGCCATGCACTTCCTGCAGCGCCGGCGCAACCAGCGCACCGACGAATACGGCGGCTCGCTGGAAAACCGCGTGCGCCTGCTGCGTGAAGTGCTGCAGGACACCAAGGACGCCGTCGGCGATACCTGTGCCGTAGCGATCCGCTTTGCCACCGAGGAACTGCTGGGGCCGGGCGGCGTGGAGTTGAACGAGGCGAAGGACATCGTCGGCATGCTGGCCGAGCTTCCCGACCTGTGGGACGTCAACGTGGCCGCCTGGTACAACGACTCCCTGCCCTCGCGCTTCGCCGCCGAAGGCGCGCAGGAACCCTTCATCGATTTCGTGAAGAAGACGACGACCAAGCCAGTCGTTGGCGTCGGCCGCTTCACCTCGCCGGACACGATGGTCTCGCAGCTCAAGCGCGGCGTGCTGGACATGATTGGCGCAGCGCGCCCTTCGATCGCGGACCCGTTCCTGCCGCGCAAGATTGAAGAAGGCCGCATCAACGATATCCGCGAATGCATCGGCTGCAATATCTGCGTGTCCGGCGACATGACCATTTCCCCGATCCGTTGTACGCAGAACCCGACCATGGGTGAAGAGTGGCGCAAGGGCTGGCATCCGGAAAATATCGACACGCGCAAGTCGGAATCGCGCGTGCTGGTGGTCGGTGCGGGTCCCGCAGGGCTGGAAGCGGCGCGCGCACTTGGTCAGCGCGGTTATGAAGTGAACGTGGCCGAAGGTCGCAAGGAACTGGGCGGCCGCGTCACCCGCGAATCACGCCTGCCCGGCCTGTCCGAGTGGGCGCGCGTGCGCGACTGGCGCGTGGGCCAGATCGGCAAGATGGACAACGTGAACGTGTACCTGGACTCGCAGCTGACCGCGCAGGACGTGCTGGACTTCGGCGCGGAGCACGTGGTGCTGGCCACCGGCTGCCACTGGCGTCGCGATGGCTTCGGACGCAGCAATGGCCTGGGCATCGCCGGCTTCGATGGCAATGCGCGCGTCTTCACGCCTGATGACCTCATGGAAGGACGCTTTCCTCAAGGCCATGTAGTGATTTTCGACGACGATTATTTCTACCTCGGCAGCGTACTTGCCGAAGCCTTGCGTAAGCAGGGTTGCGACGTGACCTACCTGACCGCTGACGACACCATCGCCTCATGGAGCGTGCACACGCTCGACTACAAGCACATCCAGGTGCGCATGGCCGAACTGGGCGTGGAGCAGGTCGTGTCGCACAACATCACCGGGTTCGACGGCACGCAACTGGACCTGGAAAACGTGTGGAGCGGCAAGCCACGCACGCTTGCCTGCGATGCGGTGGTGGCGATCACCTCGCGTCTTCCAAACGATGTGCTTTACCAGCAACTGCTGTCGCGTGAAGCGGAATGGGCGGATGCCGGCATCCAGTCGATCCGCTGCATCGGCGACGCACTCGCGCCGGGCCTGATCGTGCATGCGGTCTACGAAGGCCACCGCTATGCGCGCGAGCTGGAGGAAGCCGCCGGCGCCGAGGTGCCGTTCAAGCGGCACTTCCACCATTCACCGGATCACTGAAGGTACAGATCATCTCCGGTTGATGGCCTAACCTGTTACTCCATAGCCAGCCCCCCTCTTGTCGCCCGTTATCAAGGCAGGGATGACGATTTGTGGACTTACCCGTCTTTCCATTCCATGCGAAACCAGCGATGAAGTACGTCACCCGGAGCTAGCACGCATGGCTCGATGTTGAACGCGTCGGGCGGGCCGCTCTGGGGTTCGACACAGGCCGCGCCATCGGCTTGGTCATAGACTACCCAATGCCTGCAGTCCGAACTCAAGTGCAGCTGGAACCCCTCGTAGTCGAGGGATATCCGCTGCGTGTTGATGAAGCAGTCATCCCACGGACCCGGTGCTGGCGGCACCACTGGCAGGGTGGCAATGCCAGCCTCGTCCCGGGGATACATCGCGTCCGGAGAAAACCGTAGTCGCTCCGGTTTACGGAACCACGGGTGCCAACCTACGACGGCAGGCATTGCCAGCGTTCCCGCCTCGAGCGACAGGTGCAGTTCCAATTGGTCGTCAGACAATTCCATTCGCTGGCAGGCCGTGCCTCCGAACGGCCAGCGCGCATCCTGCGGCAACGCCAACGAGAGTTCCAACGAACGCGCATCACGGGATTGCACCTGCCAGGACATGGCAAGACCGGTCCCATGGATCGCGTGTGCTCCAAGGTTCATGGGCAGCTGGAAATCCCGGCCGTCGAACTTGAATCGTCCACCGCGTATGCGCCCTGCCCACGGCAGCATCGGGTAACACCCCCAATCGATCATCGCCGTGTGCGGCTCGCCGTAGCCAACCAGTTGTTCGACGCCGTGTCGGACGATACTGGCGATGCGACCGCCGGCCTGCGGCGCGATGTCCACTTGCAGCCCGCCATGCGCGATCCTGATCAGTGGGCCGGGAGACAGCGGCGCCGTTGCATCGGCCTGGACCCAGCGTGGGCGCTCAGCCGCCATACGGATCGATGGTCGCTATGCGTCCCTGTGTGTCGTAGTGAAGCTCGGTCATCTTGACCGAGCGCAGGTGGGTGACGCCACCGGAAAGAATCGAGTCGTGGTAGAACAGATACCAGCGATCCTGGAATTGGCAGATCGAGTGGTGCGTGGTCCAACCCACGACGGGCGTCAGCAACACGTCTTGGTACACGAACGGACCATAAGGACTGTCGCTGATTGCGTAACACAGCAGGTGGGTATCACCTGTCGAGTACGACAGGT
>CALCNV010000124.1 GCA_937897645.1 uncultured Lysobacteraceae bacterium | reverse complement strand
GCACCGCGTCGGTCAGTGCAGCCGCCGCATGCTGCGGATCGATGCGGCCGGCGGGGCGTGTATCCAGCACGATCTGGTCGAAACGGGTTTCGCGCTGCGCCGACAGCGCGCGCCGGCTGGCGTCCCAACGCACCGCATCTTCACTGACGAAACGATCCGGGAACTCCTGGCGCAGGAACTGCTCGTCGACCGGCGCAGCGCGCAACACCAGCGCATCCTTGGCTTCGAAGCGCAATTCGGAGACCACGATCCACGGTTCGCCAAAGACCGCGCTGTCGTCGAACACGCGCGCCATGCGTCCGTTCGCCAACTGGTAGCGGCGCAGGTCAACGGGATGCTGGCGGGCGATGCGATCAGGGAACGCATGCGCCAGCAAATCACCGAGGCGGTGCGCTTCGATCTCGCGCGGTGATTGCGATTCGATGCGCAAGCGACGACGCCATTGCTTGGCGGCCGCATCGATCGCGGCCAGGCCGGAACGGTGTGCATCGCCCGCGACCCGCCCCTGCCGGAATGCAGACAGTGCGCGCCAGCGTGCGGCCAGTGCATCACCGGCATTGCGCAGCGGATCGCGTGCTTCCACCAGCGCGGCCACATCGCAGGCTAGCGCGCGGTCTTCTTCGCCGCGTGCCGACAGCAGCATGGCGGAGAGGCGCGGATGCGTGCCGAGCGCGAGCATGCGTTTGCCGAGCACAGTGATGGCGAGCGTGCTGTCCAAGGCGCCCAAACGCTGCAGCAGGTCGCGTGCCGCAGACAGCGCGCCGGGTGGCGGCGCATCAGCGAAGCGCAAATCGTCGCTGCCCCATGCGGCGAGTTCCAGCGCCAATGCGGCGAGTTCGACCTGCGCGATTTCAGGACGCCGCTGCGGCTCCAGTCGCTGCGATTGTGGCCACAGGCGGTAGGCCCAACCTTCGGCGACACGACCGGCGCGGCCGGTACGCTGGTCGGCGGATGCCTGCGAGATAGTGGCGATATCCAGCCGCGAAAAGCCACTGTTCGGATCGTAGCGCGGCTCGCGCGCCTGCCCGCTGTCGATCACCACGCGCACGCCCGGCAGGGTGACGCTGGATTCGGCGACGTTGGTCGCCAGCACCACGCGACGCCGGCCGTGCGGATCGGGCTGCAGGGCGAGGGATTGTTGTTCTACGGAGAGTTCGCCGTGCAGCGGTAGGACGACGACTGCGCTCCCCTCTCCCGCCGGGAGAGGGTGGCGCGAAGGGCCGGGTGAGGGTACGGCGGAGCCAATGACGTCGGAGAGATCGCTGCTTGGCCGCACCCTCACCCCAACCCCTCTCCCGGTGGGAGAGGGGCTCAAAGCTGCTTCCACGCGCGCAATCTCCCGCTGCCCCGGCAGGAACACCAGCACGTCGCCGGAATGCTCCGCCAATGCAATTTCCACTGCGCGTCGCGCTTGCACTTCCAGTGATTCGTCGCGGCGTGCCGGGAAATGCGACACCGACACCGGATAGCTGCGGCCTTCGCTACTCAAGCGCGGCGCATCCAGGAAACGCGCCAGCTTCTCGCCATCCAGCGTGGCCGACATCACCACCAGTCGCAGGTCCTCGCGCAGTGACGATTGCACGTCCAATGCCAGTGCGAGGCCGAGGTCGCCGGCGAGGTGGCGTTCGTGGAATTCGTCGAACAGGATCGCGCCAACGCCTTCCAGTGTGGGATCGTCCTGCAGCATGCGGGTGAGGATGCCCTCGGTGACGACTTCGATCCGCGTGCGTGCGGACACCTTGTTCTCGAAGCGGATGCGATAGCCGACCGTTTCGCCCATCGCTTCGCCCAGTTGCCTGGCCATAAACCCTGCCGCTGCGCGTGCGGCGACGCGGCGCGGTTCCAGCATCAGGATCTTGCGGCCTGCGAGCCATGGTTCGTCGAGCAGCGCGAGCGGCACCTGCGTGGTCTTGCCCGCGCCCGGCGGCGCTTCCAGCACCAGCCGCGGATGTCCGGCCAGGCTGCGCAGGATCTGCGGCAATAGCGGGGTGATGGGGAATTCAGGCGACGTCATGCCGCCAAGGATAAAGCGTCACCAAGGTAGGAGCGCGCCCCTTGCTTTTCACCAGGACAGCAAGAGCTCGCGCCCATGGGGCGCTCCTACCACGGCATGCCGATTAAACTGTGCGCATGGACTTGATCGATATCGGCGCCAACCTCACCCACGACAGTTTCGACCATGACCGCGATGCGGTCCTGCAGCGCGCCCGCGACGCCGGCGTGGCGCAGATGGTCATCACCGGCGCCAGCCGCGAACATTCGCCCAAGGCATTGGCGTTGGCGCAGGCCAATCCCGGCTTCCTGTATGCCACTGCCGGCGTGCACCCGCACCACGCGGTGGAATACACCGAGGAATGCGATGCGGAGATGCGCGCCCTGCTGGCACGCCCGGAGGTGGTGGCCGTGGGCGAATGCGGGCTGGACTATTTCCGCGATTTCTCGCCGCGGCCGGCGCAACGCCGCGCCTTCGAACGCCAGCTGCAGATTGCCGTCGACACCAGAAAGCCTTTGTTCCTGCACCAGCGCGATGCCCACGACGACTTCATCGCCGTGATGAAGAACTTCGAGGGCCAGTTGGGCCCGGCGGTTGTGCATTGCTTCACTGGGACTCGCAAGGAACTGTTCGACTGCCTGGACCGCGACTGGCACATCGGTATCACCGGCTGGCTGTGCGACGAACGCCGCGGCCTGCATCTGCGCGAACTGGTGCCTTCGATTCCCGCCAACCGCCTGATGATAGAAACCGACGCGCCCTACCTGCTGCCACGCACGGTGAAGCCGCAACCCTCGCACCGCCGCAACGAGCCCATGTACCTGGCGCATATCGTCGAAGAGCTGGCGCGTGATCGCGGTGAACCTGTCGAGGCCGCGGCCGCCGCGACCACGGCGACGGCCCGGGCGTTCTTTCGGCTGCCCGGCTGAATTTGGCGACACGCACGCCGCATTAGTAAACCTGCCAGTACAATCGCGACGCGCCTTCCCGCGCCTATGTCCCGGATCCTGTGCATGTCGCTCCCCCGCCTTCCCCTGCTCCTCGTCGCCGTGATGGCCGTGGCCGTGTCGGCCTGCAGCAAAGAGGACGAAGCTGACGCAACGCCTTCCACCCTCGCCGTGACCCTGGCGACCGCCGAACAGCGCCCGATCCAGCGCAGCGTGATTGCGTCGGGGCCGGTGTCCGCCTTCGAGGAAATGCAGTTGGGCGTGGAAATCAGCGGTGCGCGCGTGACTGCGTTGAACGTGGATGTAGGCGAGTCCGTGCGCAAGGGCCAGGTGCTGCTGGAACTGGACCATCGCACCTTGGACAGCGAGCTGGCCCAGGCCGAAGCCGCGTTGCGCGAGGCGGATGCCTCGGTGGCGCTGGCGACCTCCAGTTACAACCGCGGCAGTCCGTTGGCCAAGGATCAATTGATCAGCGCAAATGCGCTCGACGAATTGCGCGCCAACAAGACCCAGGCCGAAGCACGCCGCAGCACCGTGCGCGCGCAGCGCGATGCCGCGCAGTTGCGCCGCGATTTCGCCGAGCTGCGTGCGCCGGCCGACGGCATTATTTCCAAACGACTGGTGCAGCCCGGCCAGGTGGTCGCGGCCGGCACGGAACTACTGCGCCTGATCCGCGATGGCCGCCTGGAATGGCGCGCCGAATTGCCCGAAGACAGCTTGTCACGGGTCGCGCCCGGCGCAGCGGTAACGCTGACTGGCACGGACGGCACCGCGATCCAGGGAAGCATCCGTGCGGTCAGCCCGGGCGTGGACAGCGACACCCGCACCGGCACGATCTACGCGGACCTGCCGGAACCCGGCCCATTGAAATCCGGCACCTACCTGGAAGGCCGCATCGTCTCCGGCGCGGGCAATGCGCTGATGGTGCCGGTGGCCTCGGTCGTGCAACGCGACGGACATGCGTATGTGTTCACCGTGGAAAGCGGCGACGTGGTGCGACGCCTGCGCGTGCGCACCGGCGCGGTGGTGGACGGGCGCGTGGAGATCATCGAAGGCCTGAGGCCGGGTGCGCGCGTGGTGGAACAGGGCGCGGGCTTCCTGGGTGAAGGCGACAAAGTGCGCGTGGTCACGGCGACGGCTGCGAAGACGACTGCCGCGAAGCCCGGCACCACGCCATGAATATTTCCACCTGGGCGATCCAGCGGCC
>CALCNV010000123.1 GCA_937897645.1 uncultured Lysobacteraceae bacterium | reverse complement strand
TGTGGCGGCGGCCGGCGGCGTTGGCGGCGGAAGTGGTGCTGCTGGTGGGGCTGGGGGTCGGGGTCTGGTTCGTGACCAAGCCGCAGCCGGCGATCGCATTCTCGGAACGTGATTGGGTGGTGGTGGGCGACCTGCGCAACCTGACTGGCGAGAAGGTGCTGGATGATTCGCTGGAGCAGGCGTTCCGCATCAGCCTGGAACAGTCGCGCTATGTAAACGTGCTGAGCGACATGAAAGCGCGCGATACGCTGGCACGCATGCAGCGCGAGCCGGGCACGGTGCTGGACCGCGCCGTTGCGTCGGAAATCGCGATCCGTGATGGTGCGCGTGCGGTGATCCTGCCGACGGTGGCGGAAGTGGGCGGCCGCGTGCGCGTGAGCGCCGAAGTGATCGACCCGTATTCGCAGACGACGGTGTATGCCGAATCGGCCGATGGGACAGGCGTCGGCTCGGTGCTGGATTCGATAGACAAGGTGACGGCGACCTTGCGCGAGAGCTTGGGCGAGGCGCTGGCTTCGATCCGGGAAGATTCCGAACCGCTGCCGAATGTCACCTCTTCCAATCTCGATGCACTCAGGTCCTATGCGCTTGCGCAGAATGCGTTCGCGCGCAGTGATTACGATCAGGCCGGTGGGTACTACCAGCGCGCGGTAGAACTGGACCCCGGTTTCGCGCTGGCCGAAATCGGCCTGTTGCGCGTGGAGAATGCAAAGAACAACGAGGCGGCGGGTGTCCCACACCTGCGCCGCGCGCAAGCCTTGCGCAACAAGCTGACTCCGCGCGACCAGCTTTACCTGGATGCATGGGTTGCGCGTATCGACAGGCCTGCCGAGGAACTGGCTATGTGGCAACAGATGGCCGGCCTGTATCCCGACGACTTCCGGGCGACCATGAATGTCGCCTACCAGTTGAGCGGACAGAACCGTTACACGGAAGGGCTTGCCGCTGCAAACAAGGCGAATTCTGTGAAGAATCCGGCGAATGCGCAGGTGCAGCGCCTGATCGGCGACTACCTGCTGGCCGAGGAGCGCTACGCCGAGTCCTACAAGATGCATTCACTCGCGTCGGCGGCGGGCGTGAAGGCTGCCGCGATTCACAAAGCCCTGATTCCCGCGGCCCAAGGCAAGTTCGCCGAAGCAAATGATGCCTGGAGGCAGGTGGCCGAAGCGAAGGATAACGCCGCGCGTTTCGATCGCGTGTCGATGCACCTGGATCAAGGCAACTGGGATGCAGCCGTTCGCGAATCATTGTTGCGGAACACCTATCCCGCGCCGGGTACCGCCGCGTCACGCAGCGCCCTGTACCCGCTGGCGGTGAGTGAATGGTTCAGTGGCGACCAAGAAAAAGCGCTGCGAACCGTGGACAGGATGGTGGATGAAACGCTGGTCGCCATCCAGTCTCCGCGCAGCAACAGCGAAGCCGTCACCGACGCCTATGTGGCGGTGTCAGCGGCATTACTTGCACAACGCATGGGCAGTGGCCAGCAAGCGGATCGCGTGCTTGGAGCGTTGGACGAACAACCAGAATTGAAGGGCATCGCGCCGGTATCGGGACTGATTGAAGTACTGCACGCAGGGCAGTTGGTGCTGGACGGCAAGCCGGGGTTGGCGATCAGCAGGCTTGAACAAATAGCCAAAGACAACCCGCCCTATCAGGCGCACATGGCGCTGCTGTCGGCCTATGCCGCCAATGGCAATGCCGACAAGGCAAGCGCGCAAGCCGATTGGCTTGCGGCTCATCGTGGGCGCGCCTACATAGAGTTGGGTTGCGGGTGGTGTCAGCAACCGCTCAACGTGCTGGACACCACCCTTGGGCATTTGGTCGCGGCCGAGGCGCTTGCCAAACAAGGCCGCGTGGACGACGCGCGACTGCAGTTGCAGGCATTCGACCGTCGTTGGCCGTTGGCCACCCTGCCAGATCACTTGCGGACGCGACGCTCCGCACTCGGCGCGTTCAACTGAACCGGCTGCTGTCCCAAGCCGGCCGTCAGGTTGGCCATGATTTCCTGGCGCGCCTTCACGATGTCGGTCTTG
>CALCNV010000122.1 GCA_937897645.1 uncultured Lysobacteraceae bacterium | reverse complement strand
CGACCCGAAGTTAGCGAACCTGATGCGGGTTCGGCTTGAATGAATTGTTAGGCCTCACCCGACTCACGGTGAGTAGCAGCCAGGGACCAAGCTTGAGTGAATTTTCTCGGAATTACCCAGGCCATAATCGATGCTCTTGTCGTCGAGGCAATACAATGTCCTGGGAGGCGCGTACTCCTCAATGTAGTACTCCACGCCCAATAGACTCCGTTTGTCTGAGTCAAGGATCCGCGCGATGACAAAGAGTGAGCGCTCATTGCCGGTGTGGAACTTGCCGTGCTGCAACATTGCTGCTCGCACAATGCGAGAAACTACGGGGCCAGAAATGTGCTCCTTTACCTCCAGAGTCCAGACGTAATAACCATCCATACACACAGCGTCATCTGGGCAGTCTTGGACCACATCTGGCAGGAATTGCTGCTTTAGCGAGCGCCCAAGAAAAGCCGTGTGCTCATCTGAAAGTAAAGCAGGTTCCTCTGCCGTCGCAGAAACACTAAAAGCTAGAAGCAGTAGCAGCCAGAGTTCTCTCATGTGAGGCCTAACGCCTGAATTAAGCCGACCCGCGAAGCGGGCTCGGCTTGAATGAATTGTTAGGGTGCACCCTGCGAAATAACCGAACAGCCATCAACGCAGTAACCGGGAAGGCTAGAACATACCAAATAACCCAGCTCTGTAACGACCGTAACAACACATTTATATCAGCATCGATAACACTGACTAGAAGCACCAGCCCAAATGGAACAGGGAAGGTCGTCATCTCGCCGACAAGCCACGATGGAGTGGCGAGCAAAACAAAAAGGCAGACACTTAGGTAATAACGTAGCCGGGGCCAGGATTTTGGAATAAGCCACGCCGCCAAGAATGAAGGCGCTAAGAAAATTGCAACAACGATAAGTAGCTTGAGCATGAGATCCATGTGCCTGCTTGTGCGCCCTAACGCCTGAATTAAGCCGACCCGCACTGGATTGGCACCGAAGCCGATATTACCCAGAACTAACCGAAGTTAGGGAGCCTGATGCGGGTTCGGCTTGAATGAATTGTTAGGCCGCATTGCTATCCAAACTATCCGCGTGACAATGTATGCCAAGACAACATTTATCGTAAGAAGCAATCCGAAGAAATACTCCATGTACTTAATGCTTATTAGGCGCGGCCCGTACTTGGGCATAAACCAATCCCACACAGAACTCCACGGCTCCGTAATCGCAGAAACATAGTCCAAGCCTTGTGCATAAGTCCCGACAACAATGTCCGAGATCAGATGGACGGCAAATATGCAGATTGGAAGCAACAGCAAACCGACAAGCCAGGAGCGGCGCGTTGCCTGTCTAAGAGTTGCAGTGAATTTGCCCATGCGGCCTAACGCCTGAATTAAGCCGACCCGCGCTGGATAGGCACCGAAGCCGATGTTACCCAGAACGACCCGAAGTTAGCGAACCTGATGCGGGCTCGGCTTGAATGAATTGTTAGGCGGCACCATCAGAATCTGATGCTCTGGGCTTGTTTTCACGCAGTAGCCGAAGAACGAGATTTCCGGCAATCAGGTACACGGCTAAAAAAACGAGAAGTATGAACACAAAGTCGGTTAGATCAGCCGGCATTGCAGCGATCACGGGGATTTCTCGACGAGCTGCTCTATACGCTAGGACGATGAGCACTAGAACAGGGAGCAACTTCACCAGAATAGTAAAAAATATTTCTCTATAGGTGATCTTGTCAGTCGCCATGTTCTGCTCGTACCGCCTAACTTTAAGTAGACCCCTAAGTAGGGGTGATAAGGGATAGTGGGGGGTGCGGCGGGCGGGAGTCAATCGGGGTATTCCTACGGAAGATCAGTGGGTTACCTGATTCCAGGCTAGTCACATGTCGCAGATGCTTCGGGCTAATCCGACGTTTGCGAGGCTGTATGTCTTATCACCCCGAAGATGCAGTGATATCAGCTGGCCAAGTCCAGCAAACACGGGCGCCACGGCTGTTGGATCAAGTGAGTGAGCGCTGTCGGGTGAAGCACTACAGCATCCGCACCGAGCGCGTGTACCGCGACTGGGCCAGGCGCTTCATCCTGGCCAACGGCAAGCGCCACCCGCGTGACATGGGCGCGGTGGAAGTGGAAGCCTTCTTGTCGCGCCTGGCTACCGATGACGATGTCGCCGCCAGCACCCAGAACCAGGCGCTGTCTGCCTTGCTGTTCCTATACCGTGAAGTACTGGGTATCGACCTGCCGTGGATGGAATCGGTGGTGCGCGCCAAGCGCCCGCAACGCGTGCCCGTGGTGCTGTCACGCAGTGAAGTCACACGCCTGCTGGCGATGCTGGATGGGCAGGTGTGGCTGATGGGCGCCCTGCTCTACGGCACCGGCATGCGCCTGATGGAATGCATCCGCCTGCGCGTGCAGGACGTGGATTTCGATCGTCGCGAGATTTGCGTGCGCAACGGCAAGGGCGCCAAGGATCGCCGTGTGCCACTGCCGCAACGATTGCGCGAACGCCTGCAGGAACAGGTGGAGCGCGTGCGCATCCAGCATGCACAGGATCTGGCGATCGGTGCTGGTGCCGTGTACCTGCCGCATGCACTCCAGCGGAAATATCCCAACGCCGCCACGGAGTTTGCGTGGCAATACGTATTCCCCTCGCCGCGTCACTCACGGGACCCGCGCAGCAAACAGGTACGTCGTCATCACGTGGATGAAAGCGTATTGCAGCGCGCGGTGAAGAACGCCCGCACCACCGCCGGCATCGACAAGCCCGCCACCTGCCACACCTTGCGGCATTCGTTCGCCACCCACCTACTGGAGTCAGGACAGGACATCCGCACCGTGCAGGAACTCATGGGCCACAAGGACGTCGCGACCACGCAGATCTATACGCATGTATTGGGACGCGGGGCGAATGGGGTGTTGAGTCCGTTGGATCACTAGGAGCGTTTGCACAGACGTTCTCCATTTCCCCCATGACGTCATCCCAGCGAACGCTGGGACCCATCTTGATCTTCGCGGAATATTTGGCTCTTCTTGATGCAAGGCAACGTCAAAATGGATCCCAGCGTTCGCTGGGATGACGTCATGCTTTTACTGACTGTGCTTAGTATCTGGTGCCACTCCAGCTTCCAACCAAAACTACACCGATGCATGCCTCGGCAACGCAATCGAAACCGCCGCCGCCAACGCCACCAGCAGCGCGGAAATCACCAGACACGCGCCCAGTCCCGCCACCTGGTACACCCAGCCGGACAGCAGCGTGCCCAGCAGGCGACCCATCGCGTTGGCCATGTAGTAGAAACCCACGTCCAGTGATACGCCGTCGCGTCCGGCGTAGCTGACGATCAGGAAGCTGTGCAGCGACGAGTTGATGGCGAACAGCACGCCGAACACCGACAGGCCTGCGATCACCACGGTCTGCGCGTCATGACCGGCATGCAGTAGCCATGCCATCACCGCCGGCACGAGGGCCAGCACGCTTGCCCAGGCGAACGCTGTGCGGCCATCTGGCACGCTTCTATCGCGTGCACTTCCATCTGCAGCGCACCCATTGCGCCGGCCAGTGAAATACGGCGCCAGCGATTGCACCAGGCCGTAGCCGATGATCCACGCGGCCATGAAACTTCCGACCTGCCAGAACTCCCAGTCCAGCACTTCCGACAGGAACACCGGCAACGCGACCACGAACCACATATCGCGCGCGCCGAACAGGAACATGCGCGCCGCCGACAGCAGGTTGATGGCGCGA
>CALCNV010000121.1 GCA_937897645.1 uncultured Lysobacteraceae bacterium | reverse complement strand
CTGATCAAGATCATCAACATCGTCGCCCTGCTGCTGGTGCCGGTGCTGCCGGTCACCGGCTGGCTGGGCAGCGAGCCGCAGGCCGCCGTGGCCCATTCGGCGACCACGCAGGCCACGGTGAAGGTCAACGCGAAGCTCTATTTCGACCTCGGTTCGGTGGTGCTGCCGTCCGATGCCAGCACCCAGCTGGCGGCGGTACTCGGCGATTTGAGCGCCGACCCGGACAGCAAGGCCAGCGTCTCCGGCTACCACGACAACAGCGGCGACCTGGCCAGCAACCAGGAACTGGCCAAGCAGCGCGCGCTGGCGGTACAGCAGTGGCTGGTGGCCAATGGCGTGGCGGCGGACCGCATCGACCTGGCCAAGCCGGTGGTGACCACGGGTGCAGGCGGTGCGGAAGAAGCCCGCCGTGTCGAGGTGGACGTGCACTAGCGGGGGTTGGGAAGACTGCATGGGAAAGGCGGCTTCGGCCGCCTTTTTCTTTGGGCGTGTAGATCCAGTTGAACTGGCCCTCTCCCTTCGCATACGGAAACCAGTCGAAGCGTCCCTCTCCCCTTGTGGCGCCCGTAGGGTGTGCAGGGCTGAGAGGGGCGGCTTCGCACACACCTCGGATACACCTTTGTTGATTTCTCGCGAGAAGTCGACGGGCCGAGCAGCACCCCCCCCCTGCTGCACCGCAGCACCCAAGCGCGTAGAATGCCCGCCCTCGCACACCGCATTGTTTGGAGCACGCCATGGGTCTGGACCACGTTTCCACCGGCAAGAACCCGCCGGACGAAATCAACGTCGTCATCGAAATCCCGAAGGATTCGGAGCCGGTGAAGTACGAAGTGGACAAGGAAAGCGGCGCGATCTTCGTCGATCGCATCCTCTCCACCCCCATGCGCTACCCCTGCAACTACGGCTACGTGCCGCACACCCTGTGCGGCGACGGCGACCCGGCCGACGTGCTGGTGGTGTTGCCGCTGTCGCTGATCCCCGGCTCGGTGATCCGCTGCCGTCCGGTCGGCGTGCTGCGCATGACCGACGAAGCCGGTGGCGACGAAAAGATCCTCGCCGTGCCGGTGACCAAGGTCTTCAACGGTTACGCCCACATCAATGACATCGAGCAGGTGTCACCGCACTGGCTGGAGCGCATCGGCCACTTCTTCGAGCACTACAAGGACCTGGAGAAGGACAAGTGGGTCAAGCTGGACGGCTGGGGCAACGCCGACGAAGCCAAGCAGATCCTGCGTGAGTCGATTGCCCGCTACGAAGCAACCGCCGTCAAGCCCAACTTCTGAAGAAAACCCGGCGCAGGTTGCATGCAACCTGCGCTGTGCTCAGGCCATGTTGGAAGGTGCGCGCCGTACCGATCCGGCATTGGGGGGCGGCACGGCGGCACGGCCGAGCATCAGCATCACGCCGTCGATCCAGCGCGTTTCATTGATCAGCAGCACGCCTTCCGCCAGCGGCTTCACCGTGGCGGTGAAGGCGTCGAAGGCCGCGCGGAACAACGGCCTGCTGGCCGCCTCGTCACCGTGGCGCGCCCACAGGCCCCGCCAGTCGGTGAGCAGGCGCTGCACGTGCCGGTGCAACACCGCGACCTGTGGATGCGGCAGCGTTTCGCCGAGCAGGAATTCGAGGTGTGCCGACAGTTCCCAGGGCGTCATCACCGCGGGCACGTTGCGCGACTCGCAGCCGATCTGCAGTTCGCGCGGTGCAGCCCAAGGCAGCGTGGAAGGCTGCCAGTCCGCCGGCGACGCATCATGCGTGCGCCCGCGTTCCACCAGTTCCCAGAACCCTTTGCCACCGACGGTGTCGACCACCAGGTGGATGCGCGAGGCCGCCGCATCATTCAACACCCGATGCTGGCGCCAGGTATCGAAGATCCAGCACTCGCCCGCGGCCATGTTGATGGCCGCACCACCGCATTCGAAACGCACCGTCGGCTGGGTCACGATGGGCACGTGCACGCGCACGCGCTCGGCCCAGTAATAGCCCTGGTCGACATGGCGCTTGACCTCCGCCTGCCCGGCAAGGCGCATGAGCCTGGTCCGGCCCACGGTGGCCTGCAAGGACACCAGCACCTGCTGCAGCAGCGGACAACGCCGCAGCTCCGGCGTGGGTGACATCACCCCCGCGAATGCCTCGTTGCCGGCGTCGCCTTCCACCGCCACCAGCGGCAGCATGGAATTGCCGGCGAAGCCCTGCGGATGCGGACGCCATGCGCCTTCGCCCAGCGCTCCCACTTCCGCGGCAAGTGCCTGTGCATCGAACAGCAACGGCAACTGGATGAACGGTGCGGGCAGTTTCATGGCAGGTCAGCCCAGGCGTTGCAGGAAGGCTTCCACGCGCAGGCGCGTCGGTTCCACCATCGGCAGCACGCGGGACAACACGTCCTCGTGCTTGCGCCACTTGTCGGGCTCGGGCTTGGTCAGGGTGTGGCGCGACGGCGGCAGCGTGCCCAGGGCGACGTCCCACGGCAGTTGCAGGCGTGTACAGAGGCGCTCGATCTGGGCCTGCGGTTGCGCAAGGAAATCGGCGTAGCGGATCGGCGCAATCGAGGAGGCGGGTACGGATTCCAGATCGTCGAGCAAGCGCTCCAGGGTCGTGGCCCATTGCCTTGCCACGAGTTCCTCGACCGGCAGGTCACGGTATTCGCGCCAGCCCGGCACCAGCAACAGCGACCACGTCAGCCCGGACCAGCCTGGCAAATCGGGATAAGTACGGAAGCGACCCGAACCCCAGGCCTCGATCATGCTGGCGAGGACTTCATGCGGTTCGCGATACAGGAACACGAACTGCGCACCCGGGAATACTTCGCGCAGGAACGGGACGCGCAGCGTGTTCTTCGGTGTTTTTTCCAGCAGTCGCACCGGCTGCCCTGGCCGCGGCGCCACGCCATCACGGTCACGCAGCGATTGCGCGAAGCTGTGGCGCACGGCGGCGATCACTTCGGGGCTGGCATCGGCCGCAGAGAGCTGGTTCGATGCCCAGCCATGCGCGGACGGATGCAGGCCAGGCAGGCTCTCGATGGCGCGATGGCTTTCGCCGCCGATGGTGAACAGGTTGGGCGCGCGCGCCATGGTCTCGAACAGCAGCGTCGAGCCCGAGCGCGGCGCACTCAGCACGATCACCGGCCGCTCGAATACCGGCACCGGGCGCTCGGGCGCACCCACGTTCTGCAACATCGGCGCTGCAACGGCCTGCATGGCAACGGGAGGCGGCGATACGGCCGGTTTTGCTGCGGCCGGTGGCGTGGGGCCCATGCCTGCCGGCTGGTCACGCGACTCGATATCCATGGCCGACGCGGAGTACACCAGGTTGCCGGTCACGATGGCGGTGAGCGCTTTCACCAGCGGTATGCCATTGACCAGGCGCAAGGCCTCATAGCGTGGAAGCTGCGCGCGGAACTGGTCACGCAGCGCGCGGAATTCAGCGAGGCCTTCACCCGAATCGCCATACTTCGCCCACAGCGCATGCCACTCACGCGTAAAAGGCCCGATCACGGTCTGGCCGAAGGCGCGCAAGGATTCATGCGGCTGAGCCTCGCTCATCAGGAAGCCCAGGTGTTCACGCACTTCCCACGGCGACATCACCAGCGGCAGGTTGAAGGATTCGTAATCCAGCGCGGGCGTTGCCGTCGTTGGCACGAGGCGCGTCGCTTCCCAGCCGGGAATCTCGCGATTGAGCGGGCGGCCGTTGCGCATCTTCTGCCAGAAGCCATGGCCACCCACGGTGTCGGCGACCAGGTGGATGCGCGAACGGTGGTCGTCGTTGTGCACGCGGTGCAGTCGCCAGGTGTCGAAGATCCAGCACTCGCCTTCGGCCATGTTCATGCTGGCGTCGCCGCAATGGAAGCGGACCGTGGGCTGGGTGACGATGGGCACGTGCACGCGCATGTGCTCGCGCCAGTAGTAATTGATGTCGACGTGCGGCATCACTTCCGCCTGCCCCGACAGACGCATCAGGCGCGAACGCCCCCACACCGCGCCGATGCTGTGCATCACCTGCATCACGTACGGGCATGCCAGCAGCTGCGGCGTAGGACGCATCGGCCCCCTGACCGCATCGCTGGCCGGGTCCCCGTCCACGCTCACCAGCGGCAGCGCGCTGTTGCCGGCGAAGCCTTGCGGGTGCGGACGCCACACCGATTCCCCCAGCGCCTCGATTTCCTGTGCCATGCGCTGCGCATCGAACAGGAGCGGAAGTTGCAGGAACGGATGGTCAAGCTTCATCGAAAGACGCCAAAGTCGGGTGCCGCATTCTAACCAAACTGGTCCATCACGACCTTGCCGCACCGGACCGGGCGCAGCTGCTCAAGCCCGCGGGCCGACCCTCACCGTCAACCCGATCAGGCGCGACACCACCACGGCGATGTACATGACGCCGGCGAACTGGGCCAGCATGACCAGGGCGCGCGCGTGCGGCTTGATGGGCATGATGTCGCTCAGGCCCACGCCGGACAGGGTGCTGAAACTGAGGTACAGCAACTCCATCCAGCTGCGTTGCGCATCGGGATCGACCGCGGCGGTGAAGCTGCCCGGATACCACGCCTGGCAAACGGAGAACGAGAAGGCGAAGGCCCATGCCAGCAAGGTGAAGGTGGCGCCGGCCGCGAACAGTTCATCGCTGGTGACCTTGTGGTCCTGCAGCATGTACGCGGTCAGGCTGGCCGCCGTGTAGAAATACAGCGCGCCTTCCAGCAGGTGCGCGTAGACCAGCAGGCCGGGATGCTGGATGCCGATCGACAGCAAGGACAGCAACACGGCGGGTATCGCCAGACACCACGCGATCCAGTTGATCGACGGGCTGCGATTCACCACCCACAACGCCAGCGACAAAACGAGGATGCCGAATGCACCAAGCAGGACGCGGCCGAGATCGGTGTCGTCCATCACCGGGTACAGCACGACGCCTGCCAACTGCACGATCAACAGGAACGCCGAGGGGTGGCGTCGCGCCGTCACCAGCCAGCGTAACCAGCTCGTTGGCATAGTCATGCAGCGACAATCATCAGAAGTGGTAGACCAACGCGTAATAGACCACGTAGATCCAGGACAACAGCCCATGGATCACCGCCCACAGCAGCGACTTGTTGGCGCTCCACGAAATCGTGATCGCCAACGCCGTGCCAAAGCCGATGCCGGCCTTGGCTGCCGTCATGCCTCCCTTCATGGCGTGGCCACGGGCGTGCCGCTACCCGCGCGATACGGGAACTGCGCGAAGATATCCGCCACCGCGGCGTCGATGCGGACGGCGCGTTCTTCCGGCTTGACGTTCTTGCTGACCCGTCCCACCGCGACGCCTTCCCACACCATCTTGTTCTGCGCGCGGTCGACCACATCGATGTTGAGCGTGCCTTCGGTGTACTGGCTGACGCGGGTTTCCTCGGTCCACACCGGCACGGAATAAAAGCCGCGCCCGCGGTAGCTGTAGTAGCGCGCGTAATCCATGCTCGGGACCGTGCTGACATCGGTGCGTTCCTGCAGGTTGCCGTTGATGTTGACCCACAGGTCCGGCTGCTCGGCGCTATACACGTAGCCACGCGATTCCATCTGCGCGCGCGTAGCGGCCTTGATGCGGTCGGTGGTCGGCGTGGCATAGCCCGCGTTTTCAAGCGCCAGCGGCGAGTAGAAGGCGAAACTGCGGTACTTGCCGAAATCGGCCTGCGGATCGACTTCGCTGGTGATGCGCGGACCACTGCTGGCGCAGGCGGCCAGCAGCAGGACGAACGCGGCGATGGATACTGCCTTGATGCGTTGCAATGCTTTCATGATCTGTCCCCATCCATCACGGAAACCAGACGCTACCACGAGTGCATGCCGCCCGGGTGAAGGACGCTCGCCTCGTCTGGCAAGCGCCTGCGAACCACTCAGCCCTGGCGGTACACCTGCGCACCCTGCGCACGGAACTCGGCCGATTTTTCCGCCATGCCTTCTTCCAGCGCCGCGGCTTCCTCGACCCCGTGTTCGGCCGCGTAGTCGCGCACGTCCTGGGTAATCTTCATCGAACAGAAATGCGGGCCGCACATGCTGCAGAAGTGGGCCAGCTTGTGCGCATCCTTTGGCAGCGTTTCGTCATGGAAGTCCTTGGCCTTCTCCGGGTCCAGGCCCAGGTGGAACTGGTCTTCCCAGCGGAACTCGAAGCGCGCCTTGCTCAGCGCGTTGTCGCGCACCTGCGCACCGGGATGGCCCTTGGCAAGATCCGCGGCGTGCGCGGCGATCTTGTAGGCCATGATGCCGTCGCGCACATCCTCGCGGTTCGGCAAACCCAGGTGTTCCTTCGGCGTCACGTAGCAGAGCATCGCCGTGCCAAACCAGCCGATCATCGCCGCGCCGATCGCGGATGTGATGTGGTCGTAGCCCGGCGCGATGTCGGTGGTCAGCGGACCGAGCGTGTAGAACGGCGCTTCGCCGCACTCGGCCAACTGCTTGTCCATGTTCTCCTTGATCATCTGCATCGGCACGTGGCCGGGGCCTTCGATCATGGTCTGCACGTCATGCTTCCAGGCGATCTTGGTCAGTTCGCCCAGCGCTTCCAGTTCGCCGAACTGCGCCGCATCGTTGGCATCGGCAATGCAGCCGGGACGCAGGCCATCGCCCAGCGAGAAGGCCACGTCATAGGCCTTCATGATTTCGCAGATGTCTTCGAAATGCGTGTAGAGGAAGTTTTCCTTGTGGTGCGCCAGGCACCACTTGGCCATGATGGAACCGCCGCGCGAGACGATGCCGGTGACGCGCTTGGCCGTGAGTGGCACGTGGCGCAGCAGCACGCCGGCGTGGATGGTGAAGTAATCCACGCCCTGCTCGGCCTGCTCGACCAGCGTGTCGCGGAAAATCTCCCAGTTGAGCTCCTCGGCGCGGCCATCGACTTTTTCCAGCGCCTGGTAGATCGGCACGGTGCCGATGGGCACCGGCGAATTGCGGATGATCCATTCGCGGGTTTCATGGATGTGCTTGCCGGTGGACAGGTCCATCACCGTGTCGCCACCCCAACGGATCGACCACACCAGCTTCTCCACTTCCTCGGCGATGCCCGACGACACCGCGCTGTTGCCGATGTTGGCGTTGATCTTGGTCAGGAAGTTGC
>CALCNV010000120.1 GCA_937897645.1 uncultured Lysobacteraceae bacterium | reverse complement strand
CTGGATGGCGAGCAGGTCTTTTTCGGTGAAGGTCTGTTTCGCGAACAGGTCATCGCGGATCTGCTTGGCGCGTGCGCCCAAGGCATAACCGGCGTCGCCCGCGAGCTTCAGGCCTTCGTCGTCCATGGTGCGGTTGTTGGCGGTCCACAGGCGGTGGGATTCCGGATTGATGAGGCGTGGCGAGGCCGTTGGGTCCGTGTTCCAGGGAGAGCATCCAGTGCTTGGAGCATCTTCCACGACAGGCAATGGGGCCTCGAAACTGACGACTTCATGCTCCGGAGTGGTTGGCGTACATCCGCCATCGCGCTTGGGAAATGCGCCGATGATCCGCCAGCCGATCTTGCCCGCCGAATCGCCGACGACAAAGTTCTGTGCTGGTATTCCGGACCTGTCGGCCGCGACAAACGCGCCATCCAGGTCCTTGGCAACCGCGAGATCCGCAAAAGACGCAAGTAGCGATCCTGAGAGATGTGGCGTCCAGCGCAGTGCCAACGCATAGCCATGCTTCGATTCATGCAGGATCGGACCCCATTGGGTTTCACGGACCCGGAAATCCATATCATCGGCGCCAGCGACCTTGATGACTTCCTTGAACTCGGTGGCTACGGCGCAGGCGGTGGTCCCCGCGACACGCTCTGGAATTGCGACATTGCTGGAGGCACATAGCGGCAATTCCGCCCAATCCGCCCAATCGCCATAACTGTTGGTGAAGCCCCAAGCTACATGCCCATTGCTGCCCACCACCATCATTGGCAATCCCGGGAGTGTGAATCCCGATACGTCTACCTTGCCGTCGGGTGCACGCGCATCCGCATACCGCAGCCGCGCACGGAACCAGATATTCGGCGCACGCAATCCCAGGTGCATGTCGTCGGCGACGATTGCACGTCCATCAGCCGTCAACGCGCCGCCCACGGCCCAGTTGTTGCTGCCCGGCGTGCCCTTGTCCGCGAGGCGTGCATGGTCATCCGTCTTGGGCATGGCCAGCTTGCGAAGATCCACTTCTGCGGCGGTCGGCAGCACGGCATTGCCGCGCGCCTCGCCGAACAGCGGCGCATCCCATTCGGTACCGTCACGCGTGAGCAATGCATACAGCGCCGGCGGCACGTGGGACTTGATCTTCCATAGCGCCAACTCGCGCGTGTTCTCCGAATCCTGCAGGTCGAAATACATCGCATACCCGGTCAGGGCCGTGTCTGCCAACTCCCAGCGGCGCGGCTGCTGGCGCAGCATCAGGTACGGCCACGGGCGCACGCGCAGGTTCTCAAGCCCCGCATTGACACCATCGGTGTAGGCCTGCAACTGCGGCAGCTTGTCGCCCGCGAAGGTATCGAGATCCTTCATTACCCGGGCGCGCATGCGGTGCACGCGATGCTGCTTATCCAGGTCCAAGGCGATGGGACCGAACAGTTCCGCCAGTTCACCCGCCGACGTGCGGCGCATCAGGTCCATTTCGAAATAGCGTTCCTGCGCATGCACGTAGCCCAGCGCGCGCGCCATGTCGGTTTCGTTGGCGGCATCGATCGTGACCACGCCGTTGGCGTCACGCTGGATGCTGACCGGTGCGGACAGGCCGGGCAGGGCGAGTTCGCCTTCCAGCGTGGGCACGCTGCCGCGCAACAACCACCAGCCGGTGCCAAACGCCAGGATGACCAGCACCAGCAACAGCAGCGCAATGCGCTTGATCCACTTCAGCATGTGACTTCCCGATGACAGGCCGTTGGAGAATACGTCGAGTCGATGCTCGCCCCTGGGTGATTATTCCACGCCAGCCTCGCCCGTGGCCGGGCCGGTAACTGCAACTGATTCCGATTCGGCCATGGCCTGCGACGATCAGGCACCATGCACGCCTGCCCCAGGGAGTGCCCCCATGAAAGGCCATCCAGACGTCGTCGATTACCTCAAGGACCTGCTGCGTGGCGAGTTGGCTGCACGCGACCAGTACTTCGTGCATTCGCGCCGCTACGAGGACTTGGGCCTGCATGCGCTGTACGCGCGCATCAACCACGAGATGGAAGAGGAAGCCCAGCATGCCGATGCCTTGCTGCGTCGCATCCTGTTTCTGGAAGGTGACCCGGACATGAGTCCCAAGTCGTTCGAGCAGGGCCGCAGCGTCGAGGAGATGCTGAAGAAAGACCTGGCACTGGAGTACGAGGTGCGCGACAAGCTGGCCAAGGGCATCGCCCTGTGCGAACGCCTGGGCGACTACGTCAGCCGCGAGATGCTGCGCACCCAGCTCAGCGACACCGAGGAAGACCACACCTACTGGCTGGAGCAGCAGCTCTCCCTCATCCAGCGCATCGGCATGCAGAACTACCAGCTATCCAAGCTCGACGCCAAATCCCCAGCCTGAAACCCGTAGGAGCGCCCCATGGGCGCGAGCTCTTCCGCAATCCCATTGCCAAGCGCGCAAAGTTTGCCGTAGGAGCGACGTAAGTCGCGATGGATGGCTTCAAGCTTTTTGGACGCGGATAACAGCGGATCAAATCTGAAGGCTTTTTCAAGCATCCGCCGTCATCCGCCTTTATCCGTGTCCAATGCCTTTCTGTCGCGACTTACGTCGCTCCTACGCGCCCTACGCGCCCCGCGCGCAATTATTCGACGGCCAGGCCGTCGACTTTCTGCCAGCCTCTAGGCAGCAACCCACCACGACTCGCGCGTGCGCCCACGTATTCGTCCAGGTCCTTGAACGACAGGCTCATGGTGCGCTGGCCGCTTTTCACCAGCAGCGTGCTGCCGGGTGAAACCGCGGCAATCGCAACCACGCGCTCCGTGCCCAGCTTGGCCTTCGGGATCTCGATGATCTTGTTGCCCTTGCCCTTGTCGAGTTCCGGCAGGTCGGCCAGCGCGAATGCGAGCAGGTGGCCGGCACTGGTGACGGCGACGATGCGGTCGGTTTGTGGGTTAGTGGTGGCGGCAGGCTGCAGGACTTTCGCACCGGTCGATAGATTCAGCATCACCTTGCCGGCTTTCTGGCGTCCGGTCAGGTTCTCGAAGCGGGTGACGAAACCATAGCCGTGCGATGACGCCAGCACGAAGCGCAGGTCATTGTCGCCGGTGGCGAGTGCCACGAACGACGCACCCGGCGCAGGCGAGAAGCGACCGGTCAGCGGCTCGCCATTGCCGCGCGCGGAAGGCAGGGTGTGCGTCGCTGTGGAATAGCTGCGGCCTTCCGAATCCAGGAACGCCACCTGCTGCGTGCTGCGTCCGCGGACCGCGGCCAGCAGGGCATCGCCGTCGCGGTACGACATGCCGGCGGCATCCACGTCATGGCCCTTGGCCGCACGGATCCAGCCTTTTTCCGACAGCACCACGGTCATCGGTTCGCTGGCGACCAATTCGGTTTCGTCCAGCGCCTGCGCAGCCTCGCGTGCGATCAGGGGTGAACGGCGTGCGTCGCCGAACTTCTTCGCGTCAGCCAGCAGTTCGTCCTTGATCAGCTTCTTCAGCTTGGCTTTCGACTCCAGCGTGGAAATCAGGCGGTCGCGTTCGGCATCCAGTTCGTCCTGTTCGCCGCGGATCTTCATTTCCTCAAGGCGCGCCAACTGCTTCAGGCGCGTGTCGAGGATGTAGTCGGCCTGTTCTTCGCTCAGCTGGAAGCGCGCGATCAAGGCGGCGCGCGGCTCGTCCTCGGTGCGGATGATGTGGATCACTTCGTCCAGGTTGAGGAAGGCGACCAGCAAGCCTTCCAACAGGTGCAGGCGGCGCTCGACTTTTTCCAGGCGATGGTTGAGGCGGCGGGTGACCGTGCTGGTGCGGAACTCCAGCCATTCGCCCAGCAGCATGCGCAGGTTCTTGACCTGCGGGCGCCCGTCCAGGCCGATGATGTTGAGGTTGACGCGGTAGCTCTTCTCCAGGTCGGTGGTCGCGAACAGATGCCCCATCAACTGCTCGGCATCGACGCGGTTGGAGCGGGTGATCAGCACCACGCGCACCGGGTTGAGGTGGTCGGACTCGTCGCGGATGTCTTCCAACCACGGCAGTTTCTTGGCGCGCATCTGCGCGGCGATCTGCTCGATCACCTTGGACGGCGAGACCTGGTACGGCAATGCGTTGATGACGATGTTCTGGCCGCCTTCCTTCTGGAAGGTGGCGCGGGCACGCACGCTGCCGTGGCCGGTTTCGTAGATGGCGCGCAGGTCGGCGACCGGGGTAATGATCTCTGCCGTGGTCGGGTAGTCCGGGCCGCGCACGTGTTCGCACAGGTCGGCGACCGTGGCCTGCGGGTCATCCAGCAGGCGGATGCAGGCGCTGACGATTTCGTTGAGGTTGTGCGGCGGCACGTCGGTGGCCATGCCGACCGCGATGCCGGTCGTCCCGTTCAACAGCAGGTGCGGCAGGCGCGCCGGCATCCACGTCGGTTCCTGCAGTGTGCCGTCGAAATTAGGCGTCCAGTCGACCGTGCCCTGACCCAGTTCGCCCAGCAGCACTTCGGCAATGGGGGTCAGCTTGGATTCGGTGTAGCGCATCGCCGCGAACGACTTGGGATCGTCCGGCGAGCCGAAGTTGCCCTGGCCCTCGATCAGCGGATAGCGGTATGAGAACGGCTGCGCCATCAGCACCAGTGCTTCATAGCAGGCACTGTCGCCGTGCGGGTGGTACTTGCCGATCACATCACCGACGGTACGCGCGGATTTCTTCGGCTTGGCGCCGGCGGCGAGTCCGAGTTCGCTCATCGCGTAGATGATGCGGCGCTGTACCGGCTTCAGGCCGTCGCCGATGAAGGGCAGGGCGCGGTCCAGGACCACGTACATCGAGTAATCGAGGTAGGCGCGCTCGGCATATTCGCGCAGCGGGATCTGTTCGAAGCCGTGGAAGGTGGGGCGGACGGTGTCGGTCATCTGTTTCCGGGGGAATCGCTGGATCGTGGTTGCGATTCTACCCGCCACGCCAACAGGCCGGAAAAAATGCGCGCCGGAAAACCTGCGCCCGGAAAAAACAAAACCCCCGCTTGCGCGAGGGTTGTGTTTTCAAAGCTGGTGCC
>CALCNV010000119.1 GCA_937897645.1 uncultured Lysobacteraceae bacterium | reverse complement strand
TGAACCGCGAAGACGTCGGCGGCAAGACCGGCTCCACCAACGACCACCGCGATGCGTGGTTCGGCGGATTCGGCGGCCCCTATTCCACCGTGGTGTGGGTGGGTCGCGATGATTTCCGCAGCCTTGGCCACCGCGAGTACGGCGGCAAGGCGGCACTGCCCATCTGGATCGACTACATGCGCACGGCATTGAAAGAACAGGCCATCGCACAGAACGATCCGCCGGATGGCATGACCCAGGTGACCAGCAACGGCGTCGTGGAATGGGTGAAGGTGGAGGACCTGGAGCGCATCCAGAGCGAAGAGATCTACAACACCGACGATGCAATGGCCGACGAAGCCGCCTTCGACATCTTCTGATCCAAATACGCATGTCCAGATACGCATGAACAACTGCATATGAACTTGGCGACACCGCGTTGCACATTCGCAACGCGGTGTCAGGTACAGTCTTCGTCAGTTTCGACGCGGAGGCTCTCCATGCACCACGCCCGTCAACATGCCGAAACCCGCACCCGCGAACGCCGCCTTCGGCTGGCGAACGAAGCTGCTCGGCTGATGGCCGAAGGCGGCTTCCGTGACTACCACCAAGCCAAGCTGAAAGCCGCCGAACGCCTCGGCATCCACGACGACGCCTCGCTGCCGCGCAACCGCGAGATTGAACAGGCCCTGCGCGAGTACCAGCGCCTGTTCGTAGGCGAACCGCAGCAACAGGCCGTGCAGGTACGTCGCGAGGCAGCGCTACGGGCGTTGGAATTCTTCAGCGGATTCTCACCGCGATTAGCGGGCCCAGTGCTGGAAGGCACGGCCGATGCGCATTCACCCGTGCACCTGCAACTGCATACGGATGATGCGGACGCGGTGCCACGCTTCCTGGACGAACACCGCATCCCTGCCGATGTGCGCACGCGTCATCTGCGCCTGGATCGGGAACGCAGCGATGATTTCCCTGTGTGGGTATTCACGGCCGAGGAACTGACCTTCGACGTGACCGTCCTGCCCCACGATGCCCTGCGCCAAGCACCGCTGTCCGGTGTGGACGAACGGCCCATGAAACGCGCTTCTGCGGCGCAACTACGCCAGCTCATTGCGGATGAGGAAATCGCCGGCTACGACCCCGCCGCGTACCGCTAGGTCGGACGCATGCCCGGGCAGTACCGCTCCACGTACACCTGGTGCGATGGAAGTTGGCCCAGCGTTTTATCCACGGTCGTGCGAATCCCGTCCAGGAACTGCGCCAACTCCGCGTCACCCATCAAGTCGGCGACCGGGTGGCGCTGATGGGGCATGATGCCCTGCCCCAGCATCACCTGGATCCAGGAGTTCTCGGCAAACAATTCGTTGGGCACGCGGAATACGCGGCCGGTTTCCCGGAACAACTCGATGCGATGGCGCAACGATTCGGGAATCTCCATGTCGCGGCATGCACGCCAGAATGCCGTGTCCTGGCGATTGGTGACGTGGTAATGCAGGATGATGAAATCACGGATGTGCTCGATCTCCGAGCGGGTCTGCTGGTTGTATTCGTCTATATCGGATTGACTGATGCCGTTGGCCGGGAACATCTGCAGCAGTCGCAGGATGCCGCGCTGGATCAGGTGGATGCTGGTGGATTCAATCGGCTCCAAAAAGCCGCTGGCCAGGCCGATGGCCACGCAGTTGCCGCTCCAGGTACTGGATCGCTGGCCCGGGCGGAACTTGATGACGCGCGGATCGGTCAGCATCGCGCCCTGGATGTTGTCGCGCAGGGTCTGGGTGGCGTGTGCGTCATCCGTATGGCGGCTGCTGAAAACGATGCCGTTGCCGACACGGTGTTGCAGCGGGATGCGCCATTGCCAACCTGCATCACGAGCGATGGAGCGCGTATAGGGAACAGCGTCACCCACGGATTCGGTTTGCACCGCCACCGCGCTGTCGCAATACAGCCACTGCGCCCAGTCCTGGTACTCCACGCCGAGTGTCTGGCCAATCAGCAGCCCACGGAACCCGGTGCAATCAATGAACAGGTCGCCTTCGATGTCCACGCCCGAGTCCAGCCGTAGCGCGCTGATGTGGCCGGGCTGCGTGTCGGTCTTGACCTCGACGATCTTGCCTTCGATGCGCTGTACGCCGAATTTCTCGCTGAACCCGCGCAGGTACTTCGCATACAGCGACGCATCCATGTGGAAGGCGTAATTCATTCCGCCATTTGGAAGATGCGCGAACTTGTTCTGCAGTGCAGCCTTCAATTCAAGGCAGTAGTCACCGTAGTCGCTGGCAAGATTGCGTTCGCGACCCTTCAGCCAGAAGTGCTGGAAGCCGGCGGTCCAATGGTCCTTGCCGGTTATGCCGAATGAATGGATGTAGTCCTCACCCACGTTGCGCCAGTTCTCGAAGCTGATGCCCAGCTTGAAAGTAGCCTGCGTGGCGGCCATGAACTCCCGTTCGTTGATCTCCAACAACCTGTGGAAGGTTACAAGGGTAGGAATGGTGGCTTCACCCACACCGACCGTGGAAATCTCGTCTGACTCGATCAGTTTGATGTCGAGCACCTTGCCCAACGTCTTGGAAAGCGCGGCGGCGACCATCCACCCGGCCGTGCCACCGCCGGCGATCACGATGCGCTTGATGGGTCTTTGCGGGTGGTGGCTCGCGTCATTCATCGCGTCATGCGTCCTTAGTGGTTCAGCCGTTGCAGCAGGCGGGCGCGCATGGCGCGCGCCCTGGCTTCATCGATCGGGCCAAGCGTACGCAGTGCGTCCGCTGGAATATGGTCGGCCGTCGCTTCATCCGGCGCGAACACGTAATGGCGGAACACGTCCTCCCAGACGGCGCGCTGCTCGGCAGGCAGGTCACGCACGGTCATCAGTGCCAGCATCAGTGCATTCATCGGCGTGTCCATCCATGCCGGCGTCTGTCGCCACCAGTAGTTGACCAGCACGTTGAATGTTTCCAGCGCCTCCATGTGGTGCCACCACATGCTGGGGATGAACACGGCATCGCCGGGTCCGAGTTCCGCTACCTGTGCGTGCCGTAGCGCCTCTTCGAAGCGCGGGAAACGGTCGTAGTCAGGTGCATCGAAATCCACCAGGCTGATGGCTTGCCCCGCAGGCGTGAAATCGAGCGGGCCAATGTAGAGGTTGGACAGTTGTTGTGGCGGAAACAGCGTCGCCCGCCGGCGACCCGCGACCACGCAGGCGAGATTGTCCGGCACGTCCTGGTGCGCAGCGATGCGCGTGCGATTGCCGATCCAGATGCTGGCGAGCGTCTCCCTGTCGCCGAGCGCGAAATCATTGTCGTTGCGGAAGCCGGGCAACCACGTGTCGATGGTGGTGGACCCGATGTAGATGGCTGGCGGGGTGGGTTCCTTCGCGTACTTCAGCAACGTGTTCAGGGCCACGCCCAGCGGCACGTTTTCGCGGCGGAAATTGAATTCGTCCAGCTTGGCGTTGTAGAAAAACCGTCCATTGATGTCCGGTGGACCCACCATCGCGACCACGGGTTGCGCATCCTTCCGCTCGAACCCACGCAAATAGGCCACCGCAGCCTGCGCCGACTGCTGCCCTGCCTGCACCATGGGCCACCGCGCCGCTACGCCCCGTAGTACGGCAGGCTCCGAGGATTTCAGCACCTCGTGCGGCAACGCCCGTGGGTCGACGCCGCTGAATTCGCGGATATGTTTATCGACTGCCAACATGTGCCCGGCTCATCCGGTCTATGAGGTCACGGAATCGCGACAGGGAAGCGACCATCATGTACAGGGGTTCCAGGAAACCACTGCGCTGCAGTGCTTCCAGCGCAATCCCATCCAAGGCGCCAAGCTTCTCTTCATTGATCGTGTAGAACCCCACCAGTCGGCTCAATGAGCCATCCTCAAGTTCGACATCGAGTGCGAACGGTTCAAGAAGCTCATGCTGCAGGAGTGCCTCGACGAACGCTGGGATTGCCTGCAGGCCGTCATGCAAGGCAAGCAACACCGAAGTCATGCGATCCAGGAACGCGGTGGTGCCGCCCTGGTCCCCGAACAGCGGCTCACCACGTTCGCTGGAAACGCGGGGATTGTCCATGTCGATATGGACCATGAGTGCATCGCCATCACGACCGATCAGGAACGGCTGCCGTTCGATTGCAAGCGGCACATAGGCGGCATGCCAACGGTCGTTGCCCAGGAACAGGTTGCGCCCTTCCTGGAATCCGAACAGCGCGACTGGCTGGAATGCACCGTCGTCCGCCTTGCGGAACACGATGGGGTAATAAGCCTGCACGTTGCGGAATTCGGCCGGGAAAGTAAGGGCGAACATCACGTTGTCGCCCAAGGCGGCGCTGCGCGCGGCGTCGACGCGCAGGTTCATGTGATCGATGTTGTTGAGCAGAACGTGTTGGGCCATTGGGGCTTCCGGAGTAAAGCATGTGGCTGGAGGAACCTATCCTACGCGCCTTCATTGAGGGTCGGCGCGGCAATTCTTGGCGCTTGCGCGGTCAATCACGCGTCAATGCGATTGATCTTCTGCGTGGAAACTTGAACTGGTGCATTGCATTCATCCCCAGGCACATCCTAGATGCGCTGCATGCCACGCGCCCTCACATGGTCCAGCATCTCGCGATGTCCCGGCAAGGCTGCCAGCATCTTGCGGGCCAGTTCGGCGGCCTCCTGGAAATAGCCTTCCGCCATGCGCACATCGTCCACACGTCGTGAAGCAGGACGCGCATCCGGCTGGAAACCCATTCCATACAGGATGTACTGGTAGCTGGCCGAAGGGAACACTTCTTCCAAACGGTGAAAATCGTAGCGCGACGGCGGTTGATGGCGCCAGAGCGCCAGCAGTTCCGCCAGGCGGTCCGGTATAGATTCGGGTCTACAATTATCACGCCAGAATTCCGTATCGGTGCGTTTCGTGAGCACGTAATGCAGCTTGAGGAAATCGACCACGCGCTCCCAACGATAGGTGAAGGTATCGTTGAAACGATTGGCAACAATATCCATGGACGCGCGCGTCGCCGGCATCTGCTCGCTCAACATGCCTGCAGCCAGTTCCACCAGTACCAGCGAAGAGGCTTCCAGCGGCTCCACGAATCCGCTCGCCAGCCCGATCGCAACGCAATTGCGATGCCAGGACTGCTCGCGATATCCCGGATTGAACTTGATCCGCACCAGCTTCGCCGAATCCTTTACCTGGCCACCGGCGCTGGCCACGTACTGCAGCAGATCCTGTTCGGCGGATTCGTCAGTGGCATGGCTGCTGGAATAGACATGGCCGATGCCACGACGGCTTTGCAGACCGATGTCCCAGATCCAGCCGTTGCGCTGCGCGGTGGAAACGGTCTGGCAGGCGATCGGCGAATCAGGGGCTGCATAGGGCACTTGAACGGCGATCGCGCGATCGTTGAACAGCACGTGCTTTTGCGAAACCAGTGCGACGCCGTAATGCTCACCTAGCAGCAGCGAACGTGTCCCGCTGCAGTCGATGAACAGGTCACCCGTGATCGCGCCGTGATCGCGTGTTTGCAGAGAGGCGATGTCGCCATTCTCGTGGGTGTTGATCGCGGTCATGTGGTCGGACACGTGGCGAACGCCAAGTGTTTCTACGCAGTGCTTGCGCAGGAACACACCCAGCTTGCCGGCATCCAGGTGATAGGCGTAGTTGGCCACAGCCGCGTACTCCGGCGTGGAGAACTGCTTAGGCGCCTTGCCCGCTTCGCACAAATGCGGCTGGAAGCACACCAGTTTTCCGAATGGCACGTCGCTGTGCTGCGCCCAACCGGCGACGAGGTTGGTTTCCAGGTAGCCCTGTGGCAGCACGAAGGGATGGTAGTAAGCATCGCCCTCGCGATCCTCGCTCCAGCGCACGAACTTCGATCCCTGCTTGAAGGCAGCGTCGCATTCGCGGATGAAGTCGGTCTCCGTCACGCCTATCCTGCGCAGGGTGTCGCGCATGGTCGGCCAGGTGCCCTCGCCGACGCCGATGGTGGCGACGTCCGGCGATTCGATCAGCGTTACCTTGAGGCCTGTATCGGTGGCCGCATGGTGGTCGGCGGCGATGACGGCCGCAGTCAACCACCCTGCAGAACCACCGCCGAGGATTACCACATGCTTTATGGCGTCACTCAATCAGACACCTCGGTAGATATTCTGGTTGGAAACGGACGATGAGAAAAAGCCGCCGATACGCGGCGGCTTTTCCCAGCGAGGTCGTTTGACCTCGCGATTCCCCATGCCCGCGGTTACTCGAAGTTGTACCGGAATCCCAGCATGTAGCGTGGCCCGTTCTGGGTGGCGTACAGCAGCTGGCGGTCGTTACGTCCGTGGATCCGTTGCGTCTCGTCGGTGACGTTGATGGCTTCGAACTGTACCGAGAATTGGTCATTCACCTGGTAGCCAACACTCAAGTCGAACTGGCCATAGGCCTCGGTGTAGTTCGGGTTCGGGCGTTCACTGTCGAACCTGCCGGACAGGAACTCATCGCGCCAGTTGTAGGCCGCACGGACTGACCAACCGTTCTTTTCGTAGAAACCCACGAAGTTCGCCGAATCACTAAGCCCGAGCAGTGCGAACTGGTCAACCGTGGAGTTGTTGTCATAGTTCAGGTCGGGACTGTCGACGATGGTGTAGTTGGCGGACAGGCCGAAACCGCTTTGACCGAACATATGCTGGACGTTGATCTCCCAGCCATCCAGGGACGAGGAACCCGTGTTCGCGGGCACGTTGATCCGGAAATTGGCCAAGGGATCGCCGGGCTGGCCGGTGATGATGCCGTTAGCCGCATCCACGCCCGGCTGGCCATTGAAGTTGGCGAAAATGTAGTTTCGGATGCAGACCACATCCGACACCGTACAACCGCTGCCCAAGGCCGCATTCCAGTAAGCGCCGCCCACCGGGGTATGCAGGTTGAAAGGCGTTTCGCCGTCACTGCCACCCACGTCGGTGATCGACGTGGTGCCGATGTAGTTCTCCAGGTCCTTGCGGAAATAGCCGACCGAGAAATAGCTGGCCTCGCCGTAGTACCACTCGAATGACAGATCGAAGTTGTCAGACACCAGCGGCTCAAGCGCGGGATTGCCCGATGAACCCGTGCCGCCGTCGATGCGCACGATGCGATCGAGGGTCTGGCCGCCCTGCGTATCCGCCCAACCCGGCCGGCCAATGGTGCGACCGTAGCTGCCGCGCAGGATCATGTCGTCGGTCAACTCGACGCTCAAGTCCAGATTGGGCAACCAGTAGTCGTACTCGCCCGTCAAGGTGCTGAAGCTGGAGCCAGCCAGGACCAGATTGAGTTCGTTCGCCGCCTGCCACTGGATGCCGGTTGCGACCGGCACCAAAGCCTGCGAGACCACTTCGGTATCCTCGTAGCGCACGCCCAGGTTCATGTTGACCGGCATGGACCAGTCCCACGTCGTGTTCCACTGCACGTAGAAACCGCGCGACTTCTCGGTCGTACGGATATCCCGCTCGAACACGCTCGGCGCGCGATACCAGTCGTCCCGGCCCGTGACAGCGACCGCGGCGTCGCGCAAGCGGTTGAAATCGAACAAGAGGAATTGATCGGTGAAATTCGCGCTATTGCTGCCGGAGAAGGAATCGAAATACCGACCCATGTTGTCGGCCTGGAAGATGTCATCGGCATAATCCGCCGGCGTACCCACGCCACCCCAGGTATCGCGCTGCATGAATGCGTACGCGGTACGGTTGTTGACCTCGGTGGAGGACACGCCGAAATCCAGTCCCGAATAATCACCAAGCTGGAAACGCCCGCTGATCTGGCCTTGCTCGACTTCAGACTTGGTGTATGCGTTCTGGAACACGGAGCCGGTGACCAGCGCCTGCGAAGGCGATACCTCGGTCACGCCGGCCGGAAGAGTAACCGTGAGCACTGGGAAATCACGACTGAAATCCGCGGTGGTTGTGCCGCGAACGAACGCCGCCATGCCCAATACGCCAGCCGAGCCCCATGGACTGTCGGGGCGGGTCTCTGCCGAAGAGTCGTGGTAATCGAACTCCAGGCTGAGTGCGTCGTTAACTTCCCACTCGACGTTGAAGCCGAGTGATTTGTTTTCGTTGACGTTGGCCAGGCGCATGCCGCCCATCGACAGGTCGCTGTTGGCAGCCGGGATCGTCTCGGAATAGATCAGCGGCGCTGCTATCGGACCATCGGTCCACGAAGTCACCGACGGGCCATAGTTGAACCACACCGACAATTCATTGCGCTGCTGCTGGATCTTGTTTTCCGAATAGGTGTAGTCCAGCGTCGCGGTGACATTGTCGGTGGGCGCGTACTGGAACGTTACCTGCCCGTTGGTGCGCTGGCGCTGCACGCCATTGATGCTGTAGTTCAGGTTCTGCGGCACCGAATAGAGGTCATCGGGCCCCGGACGGTTGGTGATGTTCTCCGAACCCGGCGTACCCGGCTGCGGGATCGTACCCCAGTTGTTCTCATCACCACGGAAGGCACGCCAGCCGCCCGGCACAGATGCCTGGCTGTAACCGAAATCGCGTTCCTGGTAACTGCCGCTCAGCGCAACGCCGAATTTTCCGTCTGCGTAGGTCTGACTGAAGATGCCTGACATTTCACCTGTGAAATCACTGCCCTGCAGCGATTTTGGCAGGTTGCCATTGGACGTGTCATTGACCAGCTTCATGCCGATATTGGCAACCGGTGCCGAGTCCAGCGGACGAGCTGTCTTGATGTTGATGGTGGCGCCGATGCCGCCCGGTGGCGTTTCCGCGCGACTGGTCTTGTAGACCTCGACTGCAGACACGGATTCCGAAGCGAGGTTGGCGAAATCAAACGCGCGCGAGTTGGAGATGCCTGCGCCGCCCGCATTGCTGGACGCTGGCATCTGCCGACCGTTGAGCAACACCAGGTTGAAGTCCGGACCCACGCCACGAACGGTGACGCGCGAACCTTCACCGAGCGAGCGGTCGATCGACACGCCGCTGATGCGCTGCAGTGATTCGGCCAGGTTGGTGTCCGGGAACTTGCCGATATCCTCGGCGACGATGCCATCGACGATGCCTTGCGCATCGCGCTTGAGGTTCATCGAAGAGGTCAGGCTGCCGCGGATGCCGGTTACTACCACGGCATCCAGGTCGGTGGCTTCGGTTTCAGTTGCAGGCGCTGCAGTTGCTTCTTTTTCTACGACTTCCTGTGCCCAGCCCGGACTTGCCAGTGCAAGCAGCAATGCGGACGTGAGGATTCTTTTCTTGGGTACGTTGTGAAGCTGTTTTATGTTCTTCCCTCCCCGGAATTCACGAATTAGTTTGGTGTGGCTTGGTTTATCGAATGCTCTTTATTCACATTTCCCGCCGCATTGAACGCCCAATTGACAGCGTTGTCAATCTGCAGTGCAAATTACCCGGAAAGCCCGCTGTAGCGGCTTTTCCAGCTGAATTTATGCTGCAATGCAGCGGAAAATACGCCCGCAAGTGTCACCTTTGCGGCATCCGCAGGTTCATGGAAAGCACCTTCTTCAAGGCTGTTTGGGCGGACGGGTTGATTCGCGGAATATCAACGCGTGTTCGACATGCACCATGCAACCGGCAACCGGCGAACGAATTTTCTCCAGCAACTCCAGCGTGGCCAATCGCCCCATTTCCGAAGTCGGCTGGCGCACTGTAGTCAGCGCCGGATAAATCTGGCGCGCGATTGGTGTGTCATCGAAACCACATACCGACAGATCCCGCGGCACTACCAATCCGCGCTCACACGCAGCGCGTATCACGCCCGCCGCCATGTCGTCGTTGGCGGCGAAGATCGCGGTGGGCGGACTGGGAAGATCCAGCAGGCGGTTGGCTCCATTGATGCCCGACTCATGCGAAAACTCACCCTGAGTTATGAGATCAGGATCGTATGCAATCCCCGCTTGCCTCAGCGCGTCGCGATAACCCTTGTAGCGCCATTCACAGGCACCATGCGATGGCGGTCCCTTGATATGGCCGATGCGGCGATGCCCCAGCGCAATCAGACCCTCCATCAAGGCCATGACGGCAGCAGTTTCATCCATCATGACGCCGATGCGGGATTCAGGGTTTCGTGGGGCAATGCAGGCGTACGGCACCTGATGCTCGTTGAGATACGCCAGCACGACATCGTCATCTGTCAGCGGCGGGATGAGCACGACGCCATCGGGACCGAAATATTCGAAGAGTCCCTTGATATCGGCTGCACGCTGCTTCCCGGAACCCACCGGCGCCAAAAGCAGGTTGTAGTGGCTGGCACGGCATGCCTCCAGCATGCCGCTCTGGATCTCCATCAGATAGTTGCGCGAAGGATTGTTGTAGACCAGCGCGACTACGTAGGAACGCTGTCCCGCCAGGCTGCGCGCAGACAAGTTGGGTTTGTATTGCAACTGTTCGACCATCTGCATGACGCGCGCGCGGGTCACCTCGCGCACGTTCGGCTCGTTGTTCAGGACACGCGAGACGGTCTTCATGGACACGCCCGCCGCGGTCGCCACGTCCTCGATACGACTACGCATGCTGCAGGTCTCGCTCGGGCACATGCAAGGCAAGCGGCATGCGCATTGATTCAAGGAAATCCAGCGTTGGATCTTGCGACCTGTTGACCATCACCACACACCCCCATGGTTTTCGATGCCCTGCTCCGCGAATGCACATGCAAATGTTCCCTGCGCGCATACACATGCTGCACAGCAATACGAAGTTCTGCCTGAAGCTTCCGAATGCTTGCAATGCCAAGTCACGACAGAGAAAAATCGTCTGTTCCCTTCGCAAGGATTGACACAGCCCCCACACAACTATATGACAGCGCTGTCAGAAAGTCTGCGGGCTTGCCATGCGGCACCGCGACATGACATGCAGGCAACCTGGCACCCGCCAGACCCGTGACCACGAGACAATCGATGCGAAATCACCACCTATCGTCGGCAGCGGCTGTATTCGCCATGCTGCTTGGCAGCCCCCACTCCGTCCAAGCCGCTGAAAAACCCTTGAAGAAATACTCGAGCAATGACACTTCCGTCTCTATCTACACGAGCGCAGAGGGTTCGCAACAGCGCCTCGCCAAGAGCGGCACGGTCACGTTGAAGGCTGGCCACCCCCTGACCGAGGCTGAAACCTCGATCTTCATCGACCCGGACAAGCGCTACCAGTCGCTGATCGGCATCGGTGGTGCGATTACCGATTCCAGCGCCGAGGTCTTCGCCAAGCTTGATCCAGCCAAACAGGCGGAGTTCCTCACAGCGTATTACGACAAGGAAGGCGGAATCGGCTATTCACTGGCGCGCACCACCATCCACAGCTCGGACTTCAGCAGTGCGAGTTACACGTACATCGATGAAGGCGACAAGTCGCTAGCAAGTTTCTCCATCGACCACGACCGCCAGGCGCGTATCCCGCTGATCAAGAAAGCCATCGCTGCCGCAGGCGGCAAGCTGCCCCTGTTCGCGAGCCCGTGGAGCGCACCGGCCTTCATGAAAACCAACAACAACATGCTGAAAGGCGGCTCGCTGCTGCCGGAATACGCGGCTGCATGGGCGACTTACTTCACCAAATTCATCCAGGCCTACGAACAGGAAGGCATCCCGATCTGGGCGATCACCGTGCAGAACGAACCCATGGCAACGCAGAAATGGGAATCGATGCTGTACACGGCCGAAGAAGAGCGGGACTTCCTCAAGAACCATCTCGGCCCGACGATGCACAAGGCCGGCTATGCAGACACCAAGATCATCGTCTGGGACCACAACCGCGACATGATGACCCATCGTGCGCACGTGATTTTCGATGACCCGGACGCGTCCAAGTACGCGTGGGGCATGGGCTTCCACTGGTATGAGACCTGGGCGGGATTCGATCCCATGTACCGGAATGTAGGCGTCGTGGACCAGGCCTATCCCGACAAGCACCTGTTGCTGACCGAAGCCTCGGTGGAAAAGTTCGACCCGGCGCGTTACCAGTACTGGCCCAATGCGGAGCGCTACGGCAGCGCCATCATCAATGACCTCAACAACGGTGCGGAAGCCTGGACCGACTGGAACATCCTGCTGGACGAGAAAGGCGGCCCCAACCACGTGGGCAACTGGTGTTTCGCACCCATCCATGCCGACACCAACACGGGCGATCTGATTTACACACCGAGCTATTACTACATCGGGCACTTCTCCAAGTTCATTCGTCCCAATGCACGGCGTGTCGGTGCGGCCAGTAGTCGTAGCCACTTGCTGACCACGTCATTCCTCAACGATGACAACACGCTGGCCACGATCGTCATGAACCCGACCGACAAGGACATCACCTACAACTTCTACGTTGGCATGGCGTCGGCGCAAGTGGATATTCCTGCACATGCCATACAAACACTGGTGCACTGATGGATCTCCACGTGTGTCCAATCAGCGCACATGGACAGCCCCCGCCATGAGCGTGCACCTGGCCACTTCGCTTGCTTTGTTCGTTGCGCTGGTTGCCTCACCGACCATGGCTGCCGCTCAAAAGCCCTTCACGTGGCCCGATGGCAAGAAGGCTGCCGTCAGCCTCGCTTATGACGACGCCTTGGACTCACAGCTCGACCACGCGATACCCGCATTGGACAAGCATGGTCTGAAGGGAAGCTTCTACCTGCAATTGTCACGCGACCCCGTTCGGGACCGCCTTGCGGAGTGGCGTGCGGCCGCTGCAAACGGACACGAACTGGGCAATCACACGCTCTTCCATCAATGCTCGGGATCACTGCCTGGACGCGAATGGGTCGAGCCACAGCGCGACTTGGACACGACCCCAGTCGCGCAGATGAAAGACCAGGTGCTGTTGGCGAACGTGATGTTGAACGCCATCGATGGCAAGACCAAGCGCACCATGACCGTGCCATGCGGCGACGTGATGGCGCAGGACGGAAACTACGTCCAATCCGTTGCACCAGAGTTCGTCGCTATCAAGCTGGGCAATGGCGCCGTAACGCCCGACATGCTGGCGCTGGATCTCCATGCGGTAACCGTTGAAGCCCCAGCCAATGTCACCGGTGCGCAGCTGATCGCGCGGGTGAAGGAAGCAGCAACGAAAGGCACCATGGCCAACTTCACCTTCCATGGCATCGGTGGCGACTACCTCACGGTTTCCAACGAGGCGCATGAAGAACTGCTGCAGCATCTGGCGTCACAGCCGGATGTGTATTGGGTAGACACTTTCCTCAACATCATGAAATACGTGAAACAACAGCAGGCACTTTCGGAATAGCGGCGTGCTCGATGCGTATGCATTGAGCACAGCACCAAAGGAAAACGCCCCGTAGTGCGGGGCGTTTTCGTTTGCGGTGCGGGATTCGATGCAGCACCTCAGCGTTGGTCGAAATCCTTGTAATCGCGCTTGTCGTAGCCCGTGTAGATCTGGCGCGGGCGCCCGATCTTGGCTTCCGGGTCGACCTGCTGTTCCAGCCAATGCGCCACCCAGCCGGCCGTGCGCGCGATGGCGAACATGACCGTGAACATCTCGG
>CALCNV010000118.1 GCA_937897645.1 uncultured Lysobacteraceae bacterium | reverse complement strand
TTCCAGCTGGCGATTTTCATGAGTTGTGCCCTGTAGGAGCTGCGCAAGCTGCGACCTGGAAAAGTCCGCGTGTAGCGCAGGTTCCGTGAGTATCGATGCTGTGGTCGCAGCTTGCGCAGCTCCTACAACAAAACCTAGCGGATGATGAAATCGATGAAGCGCGCCACCCTTGAATACGGCGGCTTGAGCAGGTCGCTGCCGGCGCGGCGCGGTTGCCACAGGATCGGCAGGGCCTTGCTGAAGGCGTCGAAACCGGCGCGTCCGTGGTAGGCGCCCATGCCGCTGGGGCCGATGCCGCCGAAGGGCAGGTTGTTGATGCCGAAATGCAGCACGGTGTCGTTGACGGTGACGCCGCCGGCCAGCGTGTTGCGCAGGATTTTCTCCACGCTGTCGCGTTCATGGCTGAAGGGATACAGCGACAGCGGCCGGTCGTGGGCGTTGACGTAGGCGATGGCATCGTCGAGCGTGCGGTACGACTTGATCGGCAGGATCGGGCCGAAGATTTCCTCCTGCATCACCTTGGCATCGTCACCGGGTTCCAGCACCAGCGTCGGCGGGAACAAACGCTCGCCTGCATCGCCGTTGCCGGTCAAGGGCAGCACCTGCAACCCAAGCGACTTCGCATCATCCACGTAACTTTGCAGGCGCGCGTACTGGCCGTCGTTGATGATGCGGGTGTAGTCGCTGGCATCGTCCAGCGTGCCGTAGCGGGCGCGCACCTGGCCGCTCAGCGCCTCGGCCAGCGCGGGTGCGCGACCTTCGTCAATCAACACGTAGTCCGGCGCGATGCAGGTCTGGCCGCCGTTGAACCACTTGCCGGTCGCGAGACGCGCCGCGGCCTGTTCGACCGGGAAATCCGCACATACGATCGCCGGCGATTTGCCGCCCAACTCAAGCGTCAGTGGCGTCAGGTTGGGCGCGGCCGCGGCCATGACTTTGCGGCCGACGGCGGTGGAGCCGGTGAACACCAGATGGTCGAACGGCAATGCCGCGAACGCGCCCGCGATCTCCGCGCCACCTGTAGCGACGGCGACGCGATCGGCAGGGAATACCTCGCCCAGCAGGCTGCGCAGGAAGTCGGTGGTGCGTGGCGTGTGTTCGGAGGGCTTGAGATAGACGTGGTTGCCGGCGGCGATGGCCGTGGCCAGCGGAATCAGGGCCAGGTTGACCGGGTAGTTCCATGGCGCGATCACGCCGACTACGCCCACCGGTTCCGATCGCACCTCCGCGCGCGCCGGCCAGAAGCGCCAGCCCACGCCGACGCGGGTCGGCTTCATCCACCCGCGCAGGTGGCTGCGCAGGTGGTCGATCTCGTTGAGCACGGTCATGCCGTCGGCGAGCAGGGTTTCATGGCGCGAACGATGGCCGAAGTCGGCGGCCACGGTGTCGGCCATCTCCTGCAGCCGGCGCTTCAGGGCATCACGCAGTCGCTGCAGGTCGTCGCGGCGTTGCGCGTAATCGGGCCGTTTGCCTTGCCATGCGCTGCGCAGGCCGGCGAGGTTGGGGTGGAGTTCGGTGATCGGCGTGTCGTTGGCGGGTTCCATACGCCACAGTGTAGTCCGGCACCGCAGGCCTGCCCATACAATGTCGGCATGACTGCACTTCGCCCCTATCTTGGCCAGATGCCCGTGCTTGGCCAGCGCGTCTACGTGGATCCGGCCGCCACCGTCATCGGTGACGTCGAACTGGGTGATGACGCATCCATCTGGCCTGGCACCATCATCCGCGGCGACGTGAACCATATCCGCATCGGTGCGCGCACCAACGTGCAGGACGGCACCATCATTCATGTCAGCCACCACAGCCCGTACAACCAGGCGGGCTATCCGACCCTGATCGGCGAGGACGTCACCGTCGGCCACGGCACCATCATTCACGCCTGCACCATCGGTGATCGCTGCCTGATCGGGATGGGGGCCTGCATCCTGGACGGCGCACGGGTGATGACGCATGGGTTCGTCGGTGCCGGTGCGATCATCGGGCCCGGCAAGGTGGTGGGCGAAGGCGAACTGTGGCTGGGCAACCCGGGCCGCTTCGTGCGCCGGCTCAGCGACACCGAAATCGAAAGCCTGCTGTATTCCGCGCAGCATTACGTGCGACTGAAGGACCAATACCTAAACGCAACGCCCGCGTAGGACCGCCCCATGGGCGCGAGCTTTTCCTCGTCATGTATGCGAACAGGCAAAAGCTCGCGCCCATGGGGCGCTCCTAAGGTTTTGTGGCTTTCTCCAGCGCCATGAGGATCGCCATGGCGTCCTCGCGCGAGCTGCCACACATCTCCGGGTTCGGCCGCAACGAAGCGCAGAACGCCGGGCGCTCGGGTTTGCCGAACAGCTTGCAGCGCATCGTTTCGTCCAATTGCACGCAGCGCATGCCCGCCGGCTTGCCCAGCGGCATGCCCGGTATCGGCGAAGTGATCGACGGCGCAATGCAGCAGGCGCCACAGTGGCTGCGACAGGAAGTGGAAGGGATCGACATCACGGTTGCAGTCTAGCGTTCCGTGCAAGACGTGCTGGGCAAGTCCGCGATTCGCCGCTACAGTCAGCGCATACGGGGAATGGAACGGGAATCGCGCATGGCGCGCAGCAGACGCACACGGCCAGGAGGCCATCCAGTGCCGGCCACGCACCGGCCCGGCGCCCGCGTTCCGACAGCGCGCGCGGTGAGCGCCTGATGCTGGACACCTACCGCGAGGTGGTCACGCCCGAAGGCGTGGCCCTGCACCTGCCCGCCGCTGGACCGGTACCGCGCGCGTTGGCATGGAGCATCGACTTCGTCATCCGCCTGGGCATCCTGCTGGTGGCCAGCATGGTGCTGGCCATGCTGGGTGCGGCGGGTCAGGGCCTGTACCTGGTCGTGCTGTTCCTGATCTTCTGGGCGTATCCCATCGTGCTCGAAGCGATCTGGAGCGGGCAGACGCTCGGCAAGAAAGCCCTGGGCCTGCGCGTGGTGAATGGCGACGGTGCGCCGGTCGGCTGGCTGCCCGCCATCACCCGCAACCTGCTGCGTACCGTGGACATGCTGCCGTTCGGCTATGCGACCGGGCTGGTGGCCAGCCTTGCGGATCCTTACGGTCGACGCCTGGGCGACATGGTCGCCGGCACCCTGGTGGTGCACACCGCACGCGAACGCGATGCCGTGCCCGCGCCGATCAATGCGGTGCTGGTGCCGCCGCTGGCGTTGCAGCCGCAGGAACAGGGTGCCGTGGTCGCCTTCGGCGAACGTGCGCCCTTGCTTACCCCTGCGCGCCAGGTGGAACTCGCCGACCTGGCCGAACCGTTGACCGGTACGCGCGGACAAAGCGGCGTGCTGCGCCTGTTCGGCATGGCCAACTGGCTGCTGGGGCGGCGATGAGGCAGGAGCAATTCGTCGCCCGCTACCAGGCCGAATGGCAGGCCTTCGAGCACTGGCTGGAAACCCGCGAAGACCTGCGCAAGGCCTTGTCCGAACGCAATACCGGCGACGTCGGCGACGAGGACATTCCCGCACGCTATCGCCGCCTGTGCCAGCAGCTCGCACTCGCGCGCAAGCGTGGCTACAGCCCGGTGGTCACGGCGCGCCTGCAGGCGCTGATGCAGCGCGGGCACAACCTGATGTACCGCACGCCGGCGCCGCGCTGGCAGCGGGCGGTGGAATTCCTGCTCGCCGACTTCCCGCGCCTGGTGCGCAGCGAAGCCGGCTGCATGTGGGCGGCGGCGGCCTTGTTCGTGGTGCCGCTGGTGACGATGTTTTTCCTGCTGCAGTGGCAGCCGGAGCTGATCTACGGCGTCATGGATCCTGCCGCCATCGCGCAGGCCGAACGCAGCTTCGATCCCGCGGCGGCGCACAGCAAGCTGGGTCGCGACAGCGGCAGCGACTGGCAGATGTTCGGCCACTACATCATGAACAACATCAGCATCGGCCTGCGTACCTTCGCCAGTGGATTGCTGTTCGGCATCGGCACTATCCTGGTGTTGATCTTCAATGGCCTGCACATCGGCGCGACGTTCGGTCACCTGCAGCAGATAGGTTCCGGCGATCCGATGTGGCGCTTCGTCGCCGGGCATGCCCCGTTCGAACTGACGGCCATCGTCATCGCCGGTGGTGCCGGGCTGCGGCTCGGCTTGAACCTGGTTGCACCCGGGCGCCGGCGTCGCAGCGACGCACTCGTCGTCGCCGGCATCAAGGGCGCCAGGCTCTGCCTGGGCATCGCCTTCATGCTGCTGGTCGCGGCCTTCATCGAAGCGTTCTGGTCGTCCACGCAGTCCATCCCGGCGTGGATCAAGTTCAGCGTGTCCGGCGTGCTGTGGACACTGGTGTTCGCATGGCTGTGGTTCGGCGGGCGCAACCAGCCGGGAGACGGCGATGCGCCTTGAGCAGATGAGCGTGCACCTGCGCGCGCGCTCCGCATGGGAGGCGGTGGAGTTGGGTTTCGCGCTGGTGCGCAGGCACGCGGCGGCGATCTGGAAACCGTGGCTGCTCGTCACCGTTCCAGTGCTGGTGATGTTGAACGCCATCGGCTGGGCCCTCGACCTGATCGGGTTGGCCGGGTTGCTGATGTGGTGGTTGAAGCCGGTGTTCGACCGCATCCCGCTGTTTGTCATTTCGCGCGCCACCTTCGGTGCGACGCCCAGCGTGCGCGAAACGCTGTCGGCGCAACTGCATTGGGGCTGGAAACCGCTGCTGCACTACCTCACCTGGCGTCGCTTCAGTCCCGCGCGCTCGCTGTTCATGCCCATCGAACTGCTGGAAGGCGGGCAGGGCGCGCAACTTGGTGAACGCCGGCGCGTGCTGGGTGGGGCGGTGTATGGCAATGCCGCCTTGCTCACCTTCACCTGCCTGTATTTCCAGGCCGCGCTCACCCTTGCCTGCGTGTTCCTGATCCTGATGTTCGTGCCCTTCGACTACCTGCCGGAAGCAATGCGCGCGGGCTGGTCGCTGGTGACCGAACAGCCGCCGTGGTGGACGCAGGTCGCGTTCAACGTGTTCGCGTGGCTGGCGATGACCGTGGTGGAGCCGTTCTTCGTCGGCGGCGGTTTCGGGTTGTATCTCAATCGCCGCACCCAGATCGAAGCCTGGGACGTGGAGATCGCGTTCCGCAAGCTGCGTGCGCGGCTTGCGGCGACGGCAGCGCCGTTCGCGCTGGTGATCGCATTGCTCGGCGCAGGACTTCCAACCGCACGCGCACAGGAACGCGAGGAACCGCCCGCGCCACGCGGGCAAGAAGCCGCAAACCAGGACACCAATACGCCGCCCACCTTGCCGATCGTATTCGGCGATGCGCGCGTCGATGACGCCGCGTTCCGCAAGGACGTCGACAAGGCCTACGCCGACCCGCTGCTCGACAGCAAACGCACGCAGGTGACCTGGGAAAAGCGCGACAAGGCCAAACCCGATCCCGGCAAGGACATGGACCTCTCATGGCTCGCCGGTTTCGGCGTGGTCTTCGCCTTCATCGCCGAGTGGGGCCTGTGGATCGTGGTGGCGATCCTGGCGTTGGCGCTGCTCGCGACCATGCGCCACTGGCTGCCGTGGATGCGCGGCGCGCTGGGCCGGCGCAAGCCCTTGCCGGTCGAAGTGGAAAGCGAAGCGTTGTTGATTCCGGAGCACCTGCCCGACAACGTGCCTGCCGAAGCGCGGCGCCTGTGGTCGCAAGGCAAGCCGCGCCACGCGCTGGCGCTGCTGTACCGCGCCAGCGTGGAAAGCATGGCGCAACGCGCCGATGTCAGCCTGCCGCCGGGCGCGACGGAATCAGAATGCCTGCGCGCGTCGCGGCGCATGCCCGACAGCGAGGACCGCAGCCTGTTCGCACGCATGGTGCGGGTGTGGCAGTACGCCGCCTATGGGCAGCAATTGCCCAGCCAGGATGATTTCGAAACGCTGGTGGCCAGCTTGCAGCAACGCTACCGGTGGGCGGCATGAGCGGCATGGATACCGGCACGCGCAATGCCTTGATCGCGACGACCGTGCTCGCGCTGCTGGCCGTGGTCGTGGCGTGGTTCCTGCACACCTACGAACGCGTGGAGAAGCAGATCACGCTTCCACCCCATGGTGAAGCCGGCTACAACCCGCTGTATGCGCTCAAGAAGACCCTGCAGGCGCAAGGCATCACGGTCAACTCGCGGCAGCGGCTCAGCCTGGGTGCCGAACCGCTGGGCGCGCGCGACACGCTGCTGGTCCTCAACGACCCGCGCAGCATGACGCCGGTGGATGCGCGCCACCTGCTCGACTGGGTCGCGGGTGGCGGACACCTGCTGCTGCGCACGCCGCCTGGAATGACCGAGGACGATGCCACGATACCGGTGCTGGATGCATTGGGGATACGCGTGACCGACGAATCGCCCGACTGCGAGGCCCTGCAGGTCGAAGGCGAGGACCACCACGTCGAGTTCTGCAGCGGACGCCGTTTCTTCTTCGACTTCAACGAGGTCAGGCCCGAACACAGCTGGGGCGACCTGCAGGCGGGCTATGTGTACGCGCGCATCGGCCATGGGCGCGGCAAGGTGGATGTGCTGGCGGATTTCGATTTCCTCACCAACAGCGGGCCGCAACGCGGCAATCCCCTGTTCGCCGATGCCGATCCACGGACGGGCGGCCTGCGCGACGCCCCGCATCGCGCACTGACGCGGCAGTTGCTGGCGCCCAATTACGGCCACGGCACGATGCACCTGGTCTATGCCGCGCAAATGCCTTCGCTGCTGCGTCGCGTGTTGCTGCAGGGCTGGCCGATATGGGCGCCGCTGCTGCTGGCGCTGCTGGCGTGGTTGTGGCTTCGCGGGCAGCGCTTCGGCCCACTGTTGCCACCGCTCGCCGGCGAACGACGCTCCCTGCTGGAGCACGTGCGCGCCAGCGGCGCCCACCTGTTCCGCTACCACAAGCGCGCGCCGCTGTACTTCGCCGTGCGCCAGTCCTTCCTGGCCCGCCTGCGTCGTCGCGATCCGGTCGCGGCCGCGTTGAGTGGCGAACCACAAATCAGCGCGGTCGCCGAACGCCTCGGTATTCCCGCCGCCAGCGTGCGCGTCGCGCTGCAGGCACCGGCTTCACACGACAAGCTCGCGTTCCGCGACCGTATTTCCACTTTGATCCAGATGAGAAACCGCTTATGAACGATGAAACCAATCCCGTTCCCGCGCACGTCGCTGCCGTGGAGGCGATCACCGGCGAAGCGCTGGCGGAACGCGTTGCAGCGGTTCGCACGGAAGTCGCAAAAGCCTTCATCGGCCAGCCGGAAGTGCTCGACCAGATCCTGATCGCGTTGCTCGCCGGCGGCCATGTTCTGATCGAAGGCGTGCCCGGCCTCGGCAAGACCCTGCTGGTGCGCGCGCTGGCGCAGGCGCTGGAACTGAACTATGCACGCGTGCAGTTCACCTCCGACCTGATGCCCAGCGACGTCAGCGGCCATGCGGTGTACGACCCCAAGACCGAGAGCTTCAAGATCCGTCGCGGCCCAGTGTTCACCAACCTGCTGCTGGCCGACGAAATCAATCGCGCGCCGGCGAAGACGCAATCGGCCTTGCTGGAAGTGATGCAGGAAGGGCAGGTCACCATCGAAGGCAAGCCGTTCGAGCTGTCGCCGCCGTTCCTCACCCTGGCCACGCAGAACCCGGTGGAACAGGAAGGCACGTATCCGTTGCCGGAAGCACAGCTGGATCGCTTCCTGCTGAAGATCCTGATCGACTATCCGCAACTCGCGGACGAAAAGCGCATGGTCGATGCCATCACCACCGGCCGCAGTGCCAGTGATTTCGACCTGTCGCAGGTGCAGCGCGTGGTCGGTGCCGCCGACATCATCGCCATGCAGCACGGCACCGCCGAAGTCAGCGTGGACGAGCAGGTGATCGACTACGCCGTGCGCATCGTGGCGGCGACGCGCAAGTGGCCCGGCATCTCGCTGGGCGCCGGCCCACGCGGCAGCATCGCGCTGGTGCGCGCCGCGCGCGCGCAGGCAGTGTTGCAGGGTCGCGATTTCGTCACTCCCGACGACGTGCGCGACATCGCCAAGCCCGCATTGCGCCACCGCATCACGCTTGCACCCGAGTTGCAGATCGAAGGGCAGTCCCCGGATGATGCTTTGCATGCCTTGCTGGCCAAGGTGGAAGCGCCGAGGAAATGAGGCAGCGCTGTTCTCCTTCGCTCTTGCTTTGCCTCCCCCTTTGTAAAAGGGGGACCGAGGGGGATTTGCTTTTGACTTTGCTTCCGCACAGTGACGCGAAGAGCAAATCCTCCCCGACCCTCCTTTTCCAAAGGAGGGGGTGGTCATGGGGCCATCGTAGAAAGTGGATCGGTCGGGATGCAGTGCATGCCGCAGCCCCATCTTGCCTCCCCCTTTGCAAAAGGGGGACCGAGGGGGATTTGCTCTTGCCCTTGCTTCCGAGCGGTGACGCGAACAGCAAATCCTCCCCAGCCCTCCTTTTGCAAAGGAGAGGGCGGTCATGAGGCCGGCACCACTGCTGATCGCGTTGCTGGTGCTGTGGGGACTGTCGGGCTTCGCGGTACTGTTCGCCGGCGTGCCATTGCTGGCCTGGCAGCTGGCCGGTTTTGCAATCGTGCTGCTCGCAATACTGGATGCCCTGTTACTGCGCCGCCGCGAAACCCCCAACGTGGCCCGCGAGATCCCCGAAGCACTGCCCTTGGGCATCGAACGCGACGTGACCCTGCGCGTGGAATCCCTGTCGTCGCAGCGCGTGGGAGTGTTCGACCTGCATCCGGGCGCGTGGCCAGCACAGGGCATGCCGATCACGCTGAAGTTGGCGCCCGGCACGGCGTCCACGTTCCACTATCGCCTGCGTCCCATTGCGCGTGGCGATGCGACGTTCGCAGGCGTGCAACTGCGGCTGTATTCGACCCTGCGGCTATGGACCCAGTCGCGTATCGCCGGCATGCCACGGCGCGTGCGCGTGTATCCCAACTTCGCGCCGCTGACCAAGTTCGCCCTGTTCAGTGCCGAACAGGCGTCACGCTTGGTCGGCGCACACCTCAAGCGCCGGCGTGGCGAAGGCACCGACTTCAACCAGATGCGTGAATACCGCATCGGCGACAGCCTGCGCCAGATCGACTGGAAGGCCACCTCGCGTTCGCGCAAGCTGATTTCGCGCGAGTACCAGGATGAAAAAAACCAGCAGCTGGTGATGCTGCTGGATACCGGTCGCCGCATGATGGCGCAGGAAGGCGAGCTGGCGCATTTCGACCATGTGTTGAATGCGTCGCTCGTCGTTTCCTATCTGGCCCTGCGCCAGGGCGATGCCGTCGGCCTGCTTGCCAGTGGCGGCGACTCGCGCTGGGTCGCGCCCAAGCGCGGCATGGCTACCCTCGACACGCTGCTGCGCAGCAGCTATGACCTGCAGCCACGACCGGTTGCAACGGATTACCTGGCGGCGGCCACCGAGCTTTCATTGCGCCAGCGCCGGCGCGCGCTGGTGATGCTGGTCACCAACGTGCGCGACGAGGATATCGAGGACCTGCTGGCCGCCGTGCGCCTGCTGCAGAAGCGTCATCTGGTCTGCGTGGCCAGCCTGCGCGAGCGCGAACTCGACCAGGCCATGGAGGAAGAAGTGCGTGACCTGCCTGGCGCGATCCGCGCCGGCGCCGTGGCGCGCTACCTGGAACAGCGCACCGCCGCGCACGAAGCCCTGCGCAGCCACAAGGTCATGACCCTGGATGTCGCCAGTGAAGACCTGCCAGCAGCGCTGGTGGAACGCTACCTGGCGGTGAAGCGACAGGGTCTGCTGTAGGCTCCGATGCATGCACCGGTAGGAGCGCCCCATGGGCGCGAGCATTTGGGTCAAGGTAGCGTGCGCCATGCGCACGACCTCGCGATGCATTCTCCATGCGGTCGTGCGCATGGCGCACGCTACATCGGTTGCAAAAGCTCGCGCCCATGGGGCGCTCCTACCAATGGGTCTGCTTTTCTGGAGTTTTGGAATGAAGTTCGGGTTGGCAATCGCTTTATGGTTCATGTCGACGAACGTTTTGGCGGTCGAAGTCATTCGCCTCGAAAACCAGAGTGTCGTCCTCGAAGTCACGCCCGAGCTTGGTGGTCGCGGTCTGTCTTTCTCGCTCAAGGACCATCCCAACCTGCTCAAGGTCGGTGAGCCGGTGCACAGCCAACCAGCGCCGGAAGTGAGCGCGACGGCAGGCGACATCGGTTACCTGGGCCATGACGTGTGGGTCGGCCCGCAGCAGGAATGGTGGACGCAGCAGGACGCCAATCACGCACGTCGCGACGCCAAGGCCAATTGGCCGCCCGATCCGTATCTTGGTTTCGCCACCACCAAGATCATCGAGCAGACGCCCTCGCGATTGGTACTGGACGGCGTGGACAGTCCCGTGTCCGGCGTGCGCCTGCGCAAGACCTTTGCGCTTTCGACCGAGCGCGACGACACGGTTGAAGTACACGCGATTGCACGCAATATCCGCGACACCGATATCGCGTGGGACTTGTGGTTCAACACGCGACTGCCGTCGTCGGCCCGAGTGTATGTACCCATAGCCGACGCAGGCGATGTGCGCGTGGAATCCTTCACCGACACCTCCATCGGGACGTTGTTGACACGCATCGAGGACGGATTGTTCTCGCTCGATTCATCGCCGGTGCCAGATGGCATGGTCGCACGACGCGGCAAGGTTTTCGCCCAGCCCGCGGCTGGATGGATGGCGGCCTTCGCGGGCGAGCAACTGTTCGTCATCCGCTTCCCGCATCACGCACGCGAGTTGATCCACCCCGCGCAGGGACAAATCGAGCTGTACCTGGACGACCAGGCCGATGCGAGCAAAGGCCTGCTGGAAATGGAAGTCCATGCGCCTTACCACTCGCTCAAGCCGGGCGAGGAGATGCAGGCGATGGAACGATGGACGGTGTTGCCTTATGGCGGTCCCGACACGCGCGAGGCGCACGTTGAATTCCTGTGTGCAGTCGCAGCGAAGCAGTTGTCCCTTTCCAGCGCATGTGCTCAAGACTGACTGGCATAAGCGCAGGCATACCTGGAGAAGTCAGCTCTTGTGGGAGGGGCTTCAGCCCCGATGCTTTCTCTCTTCGCCAGTCGGGGCTGAAGCCCCTCCCACATTTATTCTCCCACTTTGCTGATGGCCAAGCTCAATGCGCCTGCTCGCCGGACTGGATTCCATTGCCCGTCGCCGCCCACCAGATCCCGCCGTAAAGATGCTCCAGGTAGCGCGCATCGTTGTACAGCTCCGGCGTGTGTCCCAGTGAGGTGACGAACACGCGGCCACCGGCATACACGTGGTACCACGCGACCGGGTGGATCTTCCCCATGCCGTTCGCGACCTGCCCGGGCCAGATGCGCGTGGGGTCGTAGCTGGTTTCATCCACGCTCAACACGGTGTGCAATCCGGTTGTCAGCTCGGGGCCGAATTCATACCACTCATCCGTCCACAACCAGCGATCCGGTAAACCGAAAGTCGCCGGGAAGGCGTGGTCTTCCACGCGTACTACCGCCGTCTGCACCATGGGATGGATGCGGAACGGGCGCCCGATCAATTGTTCGAACCATGGCCACTCGTTGGCAGTGAAGATCAGTGCGCGATGCACCGCGACCACGCCGCCACCGGCTTGCACATAGGCTTCCAGCTTGCTGCGTTGCGCGGCATCCAGTTCTTCGCCCGGCGTGTTGAGGAACACGATGGCGGCGTACTGGGAAAGATCGCCATCGAACACCGAGGTGTTCCAGCCCCAGCTCAGGTCGAAGCCGTGGCGCTCCGCCATGCGCTCGAACTGCGGCCTGGCGATGACGGCGTACTCGTTGTGGTATTTGTTGGGAATGGCGGCGACCAGCACCTTGAACTGCTGGGCAAAGGCGGGCGTGGCGAAAAACGCCAGCCCCATGAAAAGAAGCGCGAGGATTTTCTGCATGCGTGGATCGTAGCGCACCCTGCCATTGGCGAAGGCGTCGATTCCATTCCATTTGCAGCATCCGCTATGCGGCGACGGACTATCTCGCGGCGGCCTCCGGTTGCGTTGCCTTGCACAGGCCCCATGCAAGCAACACCAGTCCACCCATCGACACGCACTGGACCAGCACGCGCACGATGCCGAGCAGGCCGAACAAACGACTCAAGTCCATGGTCGAGCTGTCGTAGGAGCTCTGGATCATCCAGTTCTGGTACAGCGAGAGGCCAAGCTGCAAAAGGGTGCCGGCCAACATGAGTCCAACCCCGATCAAGCCGAGCCGGCGTGGCGTGCCGGCGCGCGCCGTTGTCCACAGCAAGGCCAGCGCAATGCCGCAAGCGAGCAACTCTGGCAGCGCATAGCCCAGGGTGGTGAGACTGGAAACAAGCAGGCCATCCATATGGGCTTTCCCTTCAAGCACGCCGTAAATAATGCGACACCAGGTGTTGGGCAGATGCCCGGGATTCTGGCCTCAGTCGGCCGTCACCAGTGCCGCATCGTTGCCACGCAGCGAGGCGTAGACCGGTGCGGTGTCGGGGCGTACGCCATGCCACAGCTCGAAACTCGCCGCGGCCTGTTCCACCAGCATGCCCAGGCCGTCGACCACGTCGCGGCAACCGGCCGTGCGTGCCCAGGCGAGGAAGGGAATGGCGGCTTCGCCATAGTTCAGGTCCACCGCCAGCGTGCGCGGCGTGGACAAGGCGAAGGGCAGGGTGAATTCCTGCATGTCGCCGCGTGAGGCCGAGGTGGCATTGACGATCAGTCCGAAGTCGCCTTCGTTCACCAGGTCATCCCAGTAGCGCGAGTGCGCGCGTTCCGGTTCGCCCAGTGCGTCGGCGAGTGCATCCGCGCGTTCGGAGGTGCGGTTGGCGATGATCAGTTCGCTGATGCCGGCATCCAGCAGCGCGGGTGCCACGCCGCGCGCGGAACCGCCCGCGCCCAACAGCAAAGCCCGGCGTCCGCGCAGGTCCAGGCCGAGGCGTTCGGTCAGGTCGCGCACCAGGCCGACGCCGTCGGTGTTGTCGCCGTGCCAGTGGCCGTCGTTGCGGATCAGCGTATTCACTGATCCTGCACGGCGCGCACGTTCGCTGGTCACGCTGCACAGTGCGAACGCGGCCTGCTTCAGCGGCAAGGTGACATTCGCGCCTTGGCCGCCTGCCGCCGCGAACGTGTCCAGTGCCTGCAGGAAGTCGGCGGGCGCGGCATCGATGGCGGTGTAGTCCAGCGCGATGCCGGTCTGCTTGCCGAACGCCGCGTGGATGCGTGGCGACAGCGAGTGGGAAACCGGATGGCCAAAGACGGCGTAGTGGTTCATGCGGGTCTCCCGGTTGACTGGACTACAGTGTGCAACGTTCGCATCCATGGCGGAAGATGGGTAGGAGCGGACCCTGCCCGCGATGCCCTTGTGCCGTCATCCCAGCGAACGCTGGAAGTGCTTATCAACAGCCGAACGGCTGATCATCCATCTTGATCTTGCTCTGGTTTCTCGTGGTGATCTTGCTGGAGCAGCTGTGGGCAAGGGCAAAATCAAAATGGGTCCCAGCGTTCGCTGGGATGACGATGAAGGTGTTTACTCGATTCCTTCCTTCAACCAGCGCGCGGCATCCAAGGCAAAATAGGTGAGCACGCCATCCGCGCCCGCGCGCTTGAAGGCGGTCAGCGCTTCCAGTACGCAGGCGCGTTCGTCCAGCCAGCCGTGGTTGGCCGCGGCCTTCAACATCGCGTATTCGCCACTGACCTGGTACGCGTAGGTGGGCACGCCGAATTCGTCCTTCACCCGACGCACCACATCCAGGTACGGCATCCCGGGTTTCACCATCACCATGTCCGCGCCTTCCTCCAGGTCCAGCGCGACTTCATGCAGCGCTTCGTTGGAGTTGGCCGGGTCCATCTGGTAGTTGTATTTGTTGCCCTTGCCCAGGCTGCCGGCGCTGCCGACCGCATCGCGGAACGGGCCGTAGAACGCGGACGCGTACTTGGCCGAGTACGCCATGATCCGCGTGTGCACGTGGCCCTCGGTTTCCAGCGCCTCGCGGATCGCGCCGATGCGCCCGTCCATCATGTCACTGGGGGCCACGATGTCCACGCCGGCGCGCGCATGCGACAGCGCTTGTTTGACCAGGGCCTCCACGGTGACGTCGTTCATCACGTAGCCGCTGTCGTCGATGATGCCGTCCTGTCCGTGGGTGGTGAACGGATCCAGCGCTACGTCGGTGATCACGCCGAGTTCGGGAAAGCGTTGCTTCAGCGCGCGCACCGCACGCTGGGCCAGGCCGTCGTCGTCCCAGGCGGCTTGCGCATCCAGCGACTTGGCGCCCGGCGCGGTGACCGGGAACAAGGCGATCGCGGGAACGCGCAACGCGACGGCCTGCTCGGCGACCTTCAGCAACTCCTCGATCGACAGGCGCTCCACGCCGGGCATCGAAGCCACGGCTTCACGTCCCTCCAGTTCATGCACGAATACCGGATAGATCAGGTCGTTCGCAGTCAGCACGTGCTCGCGCATCAGGCGACGCGAGAAATCGTCGCGGCGCATGCGGCGGGGGCGGGTGTAGGGATAGGCCATGGGGGTTCCTCGAATCCGATGTGCGGATGATACGCCTGTGGTTAAAGCCCCTCTCCCATCGGGAGAGGGGTTGGGGTGAGGGTACGGCGGAGTCTGAAGCAGTCCCACATCATTGACTCCGCCGCACCCTCATCCGCCCCTGCGGGCACCCCGTATCAAGTACGGGGCAGGCTCTTCTCCCGGCGGGAGAAGGGAATCACCAGTTACGATGCCCACCATGCAAACCCTCCGCTCCCTGCCTCCTCTCGCTCGCAGTTGCCTGGCCACGCTGGCCATGCTCGCCGCGATCTGCTGGCTGGGGCCGCTGTTCACGGCATTCGATCCGCACTCACCGGATTGGGATTCGCTGTCGGTGGCGCCGGGCGTCAATGGGCACTGGTTCGGCACCGATGCGATCGGTCGCGATGTGTTCGCACGCACGCTGGCCGGTGGACGGCTGTCGTTGACCATCGGCCTGCTGGCCAGCGTGGTCGCCCTGGTCATTGGCGTGGGTTATGGCGCCATCGCCGGTCTTGCAGGTGGTCGGGTGGAGCGCGCGCTGGTGCGCGTGCTGGACGTGTTCTCCGCCCTGCCATTCCTTTTGGTGGTGATCCTGTTGCTGACCCTGTTCGAACGTTCACTCGGACTCCTGTTGCTGGCCATCGGCGGCTATGTGTGGATCGATCTCGCGCGGGTGATGCGCGCCGAGAGTGCACGCCTTCGTGACGCACCGTTCGTACTCGCCGCGCATGCGGCTGGTGCGACCTTCTCGCAACGGCTGCGATGGCACGTGGTGCCCAACCTGTTGCCGCTGGCGTTCGTGTACCTGGGCCTGATCCTGCCGCAGGCGATCCTGGTGGAAAGCTTCCTCGGATTCCTCGGCCTGAGTGTCGACGAACCCTCCGCCAGCTGGGGCACGCTGCTGGCCGAAGGCGTGCAGGAACTGGATACCGCGCCGTGGACGCTGCTGTTTCCCGCCAGCTTCCTCGTCGTGACCTTGGCCGCATTCCAGTTCCTGGGCGATGGCCTGCGTGACTGGATGGACGTGCGCGGGCAAGTCGCGCGTAGTGAACCCGTGGAACCTGCTGCCGCATGACTTCGACAACGCACATCGAGCTTTCGGAACTGCGCGTGTCTGCTGGATCGCGTGAACTCCTCGCAGGCCTGTCGCTCGAACTGCGTGGTGGCGAATGCGTGGGACTGGTGGGTGAATCCGGCAGCGGCAAGAGCCTGACGTCGCTGGCCTTGCTGGGACTGTTGCCGGCAGGTTTGAACGGACAAGCCGGAATGCGCGTGGACGGACGGGACATCGAGTTTGGTTCGCGCACACACGCGGCGCTGCGTGGCCGCGTGTTCGGGCTGGTGCCGCAGGATCCACTTGCGGCATTGCATCCCCTGCGCAGCATCGGCAGGCAGCTGCTGGAAACCCTGCGCGTGGCGCGCGGGATGTCGCGCGATGCCGCGCAAGCGGAAGCCGAGGCGTTGCTGCGTCGCGTGCAGTTGCCGGAGCCACGCCAGGCCATGGCGAAGTATCCGCATCAATTCTCCGGCGGACAGCGCCAGCGCATTGCCATCGCCTTGGCGCTGGCCACGCAGCCACGCATCCTGATCGCCGACGAGCCTACGTCGGCACTGGACGCACGCATCGCCCGCGAGATCCTGGATTTGCTGGACACCTTGCGACGCGAGGAGAGCCTGGGCCTGTTGCTGATCAGCCACGACCTGCCCTTGGTCGGTGCGTATGCGCAGCAGTTGCTGGTGCTGCAACGTGGCGTGGTGGTGGAGCGCGGCGAGACCCGCGCCGTATTCGCTACTCCACGGCACGCCTACACGCGCGAACTCCTGGCGGCCGACCAGCTCCACGCCTTGCCAGCCCCCGCGGTCGACGCGCCGATGCTGCTGCAAGCGGAAAACCTGCGCATGCGCTATCGCGGTGCGACGAGCAATGCACTGGATGGCGTCAGCGTGCAGCTGCATCGCGGCGAAGGCCTGGCCCTGGTGGGCGAATCCGGCAGCGGCAAGAGCACGCTGGGTCGCGCGGTGTTGAAGTTGCTGCGTGGCGCGTCCGGACGCATCACCCTGGATGGCATCGAACTCGACGCATTGGATGCCGCAGCACTGCGCGCACTGCGCCGCCGTATCGGCGTGGTATTCCAGGACCCATACGCCTCGCTGGATCCGCGTTTCGACATCGCGCGCGTCATTACCGAGCCACTTCGCATCCATGGCATCGGCGACGCCGACAGCCAGTGTGCAAAAGCACTGGAGTTGCTGCAAGCCGTTGGCATGGAGGCATCCGCACTGGATCGCTATCCGCACCAGTTCTCCGGTGGCCAGCGCCAACGCATCGCCATCGCGCGTGCCTTGTCCACGTCGCCTGATTTATTGGTGTGCGACGAAGCCGTGTCCGCACTCGATGCGCATCATCGCGCCGCGATCCTCGCGCTACTCGCCAAGTTGAAACGCGAACGTGGATTGGCATTGTTGTTCGTTACCCACGACCTGGCCGCCGCGTCCGCAGTCGCGGAGCGCATCGCGGTGCTGGAAGCAGGCCGTATCGTCGAAACCGGGCCGACAGCAGCCGTGCTTGCCCACCCGCAACACACACACACGCAGGCCCTGGTCGCTGCACGCCCCGCCGCCTGACCGTGGGAGCGGCGTCCCGCCGCGAGCTCTTGTTCGGCGAAACCTTTCATGTCGGCAGCAATACGGATTGCAGGAACATTCCCTGCGCGCTCGCTCAGATAACGCCGCCGCCGATACCGAGGCGCACGATGGCGACCACGATGACGATGCCGTTGAGCAGCAGGCCGGCCTTGGCGCGGCCACGATTCGGCGTGGACGTGAACAGGATGCCGATGGCGGCAAGGATGGCGCCCACGGCCGCGAACGGAATCAGCAACCAGTTCGCCCAACCCAGCAGGGGAATCAGCGCCAACACCATCCACACCATCGCAAAAATGCCCCACACCACGCTGACCAGACCCATGTACTCGCTCCGTGTAAAAGTGAGAGGACTATAACGTTCCGACCATGCGAATGTAGGAGCTGCGTCAGCTGCGACCGTGAGAGCAAGCAACCTGTTCACCTCGATACAAGCGCTACGGTCGCAGCTCACGCAGCTCCTACACGGCCAGCGCATGCGCTGCCAACATGGGTGTGCCACTATTCACTGGCGGCAGCGGATCATCCGCCAACGCCCAGGGAGGAACTCCACCATGAACACCATCCGTCTCGCCGGCCTGCTGTTGCTGGCCACTACGTTGGCCGCTTGCGCCAGCACCTCGAAAGTCATGCTCGGCCAGGCCTATACGCCGACTGATCCGGCCCAGGTCCGCATCTACACCACGCCGCCCGCGGGTTCGATCGAAATCGCACAGCTCGAATCTTCCAGCGCCGTCGGTTTCGGTACGCAAGGCCAGACCGATGCCGCCGTGGATCGCCTCAAGCGCGAAGCCGCGGCGCTCGGCGCCAATGGCGTCATCCTGATGGGCGTCGGCTCCACGCCGTCCGCCGGTGGCATGTCGGTGGGCGCGGGCAGTTTCGGTGGCAACGTCGCCGGCGGCATCGGCATCGGCATTCCCACCACGCAGAAAAAAGCCGCGGGCATCGCGATCCTGGTGCCGGCCGCGGCGATTCCGCCAGCAGATCCCGCGCCCGCGAAGCCGTAGCGCACTGCGCGCCACTCCAGGGGCGGCAACCCGCCCCTGCTTCATCGTATGCTTGCGCGGTTCCGTCGCCATGGGGGAGGCGGAACCACCCTCCTGCCTTGAAGGATCACCATCCATGCGTTTGTCTGCCTTGCTGCTGGCTGCTTTTTCGTTGTTCGCAATCACCGGGACCGTGTTGGCGCGCAGCGCCCCACTGGTCGACCCCGATCCCATCGCCATTCCGGCTGGCCTGACCCAGGAACAGGTGGCCAAGGACATCAAGCGTGCATTGATCGCCCGCGGCTGGTCCGTCACCTCCGAACAGCCCGGCCAGATTGATTCCACCCTGCACCTGCGCACGCACACGGCGCGCATCCAGGCGACCTATGACGACAAGCAGGTGCGTCTTGCCTACGTCAGCAGCGAAGAGCTGGGCTACAAAGAGAAGAACGGCAAGCGCTCCATCCATCCCAATTACCTGGGTTGGGTCGGCTTCCTGGTCAACGACATCAATACGAACTTCAAGGTCAGCGAAAGCGGCGGCTGAGTAGCGGCCCGTGCCCGTGCTTCGGGGAAGCGCGGGCACGCATGGCGCTCGGGCACTATCGTGATGGCGCGACAGGCAACAGATCGACCGGAAGCGTCGGTTCGGAAAGAATCCGCTCCATCGCCGCCCAGCGTTCCTGTCCGGTTGCTCCCGCCGCGTCGACGTGTGCACGCACCAGGTCCAGGCCCAGGCCGTAGTTGATGACGTAGCTGCGGTACTTGTCGGTGAAGCTGATCGACTGTTCGGCACGTTCCGGTGACAGCAGCTGGTACTTCTGCGCCAGCTGCACCGCGGTGGCGCGATCAATGCGGCCATCCAGGTAATCCCTGGCGATCGTGAGTCGCGCGCCCGCCAGCGCACTGCGCGCCTGCAGCAGCTGCGCATCACGTGCGGCCAACGCCGGATCCAGCCCGGCCAGCGGATACAGCACGTCGCGTTCGAACGTTGCCTTCTCGTCGCCGGGGAACGCGAGCTCGATGCCGTAGTTGGCCGAGCCCTCGGCGATCAGCGACATCGGGCTGTACAGCGGATACACGGTGAATTCCTGCCATCCACGCTGTTGGGACAAGCGTTGTTCCAGCAGCATGTTCAGCACGTGGTGGCCGGGATAGCCTTCGTGGCAACCCAGGTCCACCACGCGGCTCATCAACACCGGCAAGTCGGTGTTGATCTGGATGAGGCTGGTCGCGTTGCCCTTGTACCAGTTGTAACCGGACCAGGGCTGCTGGGTGACCAGTTCCAGTGTGAACTTTTCATCTGCGGGCAATGCGATGTGCTCGACAGTGCGACGCTTGCACTCGGCGATGGCCGCATGCATCACCTGCTCGAGTTTTTCCGGCGGTATCGCGGTGGTGCTGGTGAAATCGTCCACGCGTTGCCACAACGGGCCATCGCCGGGCAGCAGCGCATCGATCCGCTGCAACACAGGGTCATAGTCCGACAACGGCTTCAGCACCGGACGCAACGCGTACAGCCCTTCGGCTTCGTCATCGAACGCCAGCGACTCACCGGCGATCATCGCCATGCGCGTGCGCGCGGCGACCAGTTGCGCGGTGAGCAGGCGCTTCCTTTTCACTTCCAGCGGAGCGAGTGTTGCCTCGTCGACGGCCGCCAGGCGTTTCAATAGCACTTCGGTCGCGGCACGCAGTTCGGGCAATGGCCTTGGGGAAAGCTTCGCCTGCTGCGCCCATTCGTCCGGCCCGTAGTACGCATCCACGTAACCCGCTTCGTGTTCGCCGATTTCCAACGTCAGGTGCACGTAGTCTTCGGCGATGGGGTTAAGTTGGATGCGCGACATTCCGGTGTCCACCGCGTCAGGTTGGGCAGCGCCCGTGATCATCATGAGAATCGCCAGCAGGATCAGCATTTAGTACATCCATTATTTTTTAGTTCGTCATCCCGGCGAAAGCCGGGACCCAATTGTCAGATGGCGGAAAGTTGGGTCCCGGCTTTCGCCGGGATTACGATGCTCACTTTATATCGGCGCCTCCAGATCAAGTCCGTGGCGAACTTTGCCCAAACAAATGCTTCCGCGCCTCATCACTCAATGGCTTGCCCGCACTTGGATTCACCTTCGCACTCCACGCATAGGCGCGCGCCGTTGCCGGGCGCGCGGCGATGGCGTCGACCCAGCGTTTCATGTGCGGATACCGGCTGAAATCAGGCGTCAGGTTCGGATACACGTCGATCCACGGATAGCTGGCCATGTCGGCGATGCTGTAGTCGTCGCCGGCCAGGAAGGCATTGTCGGCCAGTCGCTTGTCCAGCACCCCGTGCAGGCGCGCCACTTCGTTGCGGTAGCGGTCCATGCCGTAGGCGATTTTTTCCGGTGCGTATACATGGAAGTGGCCCATCTGGCCGGTCATCGGCCCCAGGCCGCCCATTTGCCAGTTCAGCCATTCCAGCGTGGCGGTGTGTGCGCGCACCTCTTGCGGCAGGAACAGGCCGGTCTTTTCGGCCAGGTACTGCAGGATCGCGCCGGATTCGAACACGCTGATCGGCGCGCCGCCATCGGCGGGTGCATGGTCGACGATGGCCGGCATCTTGTTGTTCGGCGAAATGGCCAGGTATTCCGGCTTGAACTGGTCGCCAGCGCCAATGTTGACGGGCTTGATGGTGTATTCCAGGGCGTGGCCGGCATCAACCAGTTCTTCCAGCAACAGGGTGATCTTGTGGCCGTTGGGGGTGGGCCAGTAATGCAGGTCGATCATGTGGGGGCTCGTTCTTCGCGGGGAACACGAGTGTAGCCCCGCCAATGTGCTTGGCATCGTCACCACGGGCCGGTACCCTGCCGCATCCCCGCAACGCAGCATCCTGATCCCATGCCCATGTCGCCCAACGACCCGCACCGCCTTGGCCCGCTTTCCTCGCTGATCTTCGCCTCGCGCTGGCTGCAGCTGCCGCTGTACCTGGGCCTGATCGTGGCGCAGGCCGTCTATGTGTGGCAGTTCGGAGTCGAGCTGGTGCATCTGGTCAGCGAAGTGTTCCTGCACAGCGGCGAAGCCGAAAAGGCCGCTGATGCCGCCGCCGGCCTGCCCAGCGCCGAAGTGGCGATCATGCTGATCGTGCTGGGCCTGATCGACGTGGTCATGATCTCCAACCTGCTGATGATGGTGATCGTGGGTGGCTACGAGACCTTCGTGTCGCGCTTGCGCCTGGAAGGACATCCGGACCAGCCGGAGTGGCTGAGCCACGTCAACGCCAGCATGCTGAAGGTGAAACTGGCCATGGCGATCATCGGCATCTCCTCCATCCACCTGCTGAAAACGTTCATCGAAGTCGGCGACCTGGGTGCGCAAGGCAGCAAATTCACCGAAGCAGGCGTGATGTGGCAAACCATCATCCACTGTGTATTCATCCTGTCGGCCATCGGCATCGCCTATACCGACCGATTGATGACCCACGTCACCAGCAAGCCCAAGGGCGGACATTGATTCCACTTTGGTCGATCCCGATGCCTGCGTACGACGCAGCGTAAAATAACCGCGTGGATGTCTCCCACCTACTCGATGAACTGAACCCCGCGCAGCGCGAAGCCGTGTCCGCTGCGCCGGGGCATTACCTCGTGCTTGCGGGCGCCGGTTCCGGCAAGACCCGCGTGTTGACGCATCGCATCGCCTGGTTGAACGAAGTGCACGGCGTGCCCGTGCACGGCATCCTCGCCGTCACCTTCACCAACAAGGCGGCGGGCGAAATGCGCCACCGCACCGACCTGCAGTTGCGCAACGGAAGCCGCGGCATGTGGATCGGCACCTTCCACGGCCTGGCGCATCGCCTGCTGCGCCTGCACTGGCAGGAAGCCAAGCTGCCGGAAAGTTTCCAGGTGCTGGACTCCGACGACCAGTTGCGACTGGTCAAGCGCGTGGTGCAGCAGATGGAACTGGACGAAGCGCGCTTCCCGCCGCGCCAGATCGCGTGGTGGATCAACGCACAGAAAGACGAAGGCCGCCGCGCCGAACACATCCAGCCCGGCGACGACCAGTGGACCGATACGCTGCGTCGCGCCTACGCGCTGTACCAGGAACGCTGCGATCGCGCCGGCCTGGTGGACTTCGCCGAACTGCTGCTGCGCGCGCATGAGCTGTTGCGCGACAACCCGGCGTTGCTCAACCACTACCGCGCGCGCTTCCGCGAAATCCTGGTGGACGAATTCCAGGACACCAACGCCATCCAGTACGGCTTCATCCGCCTGCTCGCCGGCGACACGGGCCATGTGTTCGTGGTCGGTGACGACGACCAGGCCATATACGGCTGGCGCGGCGCGAAAGTGGAGAACGTGCAGCGTTTCCTCAAGGATTTCAGCAGCGCGCAGACCATCCGCCTGGAACAGAACTACCGTTCCACCGCCAACATCCTGGGCGCGGCCAATGCGGTGATCGCGCACAACCCGGACCGCATCGGCAAGCAGCTGTGGACCGACAGCGGCGACGGCGAAAGCATCGACCTGTACGCCGCCTACAACGAGATCGACGAAGCCAGTTTCGTGGTCGAACGCATCCGCCAATGGGTGCGCGACGGTGGCAGCTACGGCGACTGCGCCATCCTGTACCGCAGCAACGCGCAGTCACGCGCATTCGAAGAACGCCTGCAGGCCGAGCCGCGCGTTCCGTTCCGCGTGTATGGCGGCATGCGCTTCTTCGAGCGCGCCGAGATCAAGGACACGCTCGCCTACCTGCGCCTGGTCGGCAACCGCGCCGATGACGCGGCGTTCGAACGCGCGGTCAATACGCCGACGCGCGGCATTGGCGATCGCACCCTGGACGAAGTGCGCAAGCGCGCGCGTTCGCTGTCGCAATCGCTGTTCGAATCCGCGCGTGAACTTTCCATCAGCAATGAACTCGCCGGCCGTGCGCGCAATGCGCTGGCCGGGTTCATCAGCTTGATCGAAGCCTTGTCCGCGGAAGTCGTGGACCTGGAACTCAAGGACAAGATCGACCACGTGTTGATGCGTTCCGGCCTGCGCGAGTTCTATCTCAACGAAAGCAAGGGCCAGCTGGATTCGCGCACCGACAACCTGGATGAACTCGTGTCCGTGGCGTCGCGCTTCGTGCGTCGTGACGAGGAAGAGACTGCGGGCATGAGCGACCTGGTCGCGTTCCTTGCGTACGCATCGCTGGAAGCGGGTGAAGGGCAGGCGCAGGCGGACGAGGACGGCGTGCAGTTGATGACGCTGCATTCGGCGAAAGGCCTGGAGTTTCCCATCGTGTTCCTGGGCGGGCTGGAAGAAGGCCTGTTCCCCAGCAGCAAGTCGATGGACGAAAGCGGACGCCTGGAAGAGGAGCGACGCCTCGCCTACGTGGGCATCACCCGCGCCCGCCAGAAGCTGGTCATCAGCTATGCAGAAAGCCGCCGCATCCACGGCCAGGACAACTACAACATCCCGTCGCGTTTCCTGCGCGAGATTCCGCAACCGCTGTTGCACGACGTACGCCCCAAGGCCGCGCCCGTGCGCACCAGCTACGGCATCGCGCCGCGCAGCACCGGCCACGCCCCCATCGAAGCACCGCCGCTCAAGCTGGGCGCCAACGTGCAGCATCCCAAGTTTGGCATGGGCGTCGTCACCGACTACGAAGGCAACGGCGCCCACGCGCGCGTGCAGGTGAACTTCGACGACGAAGGCAGCAAGTGGCTGGTGCTGGCGTACGCGAACCTGCAGGTGATGTGAGTAGGGTGGGCCTAGGCCCACCGTTGCCCTCTATCGGAGGTACAGTTCCCGGAACGCAGAGCGGTGTGCTTAAGCCCACCCTACGAGCTTTGTCTCAACCCATCCTATGAGCTCTGCAGGTCCGTAGGCTGGGTTAGCTCCACCAACCCAGCGCCGTTGGCACAAGACCTCGTGATGCTGGGTTGGAGAAACCAACCCCGCCTACAAGACCCACCCCAGGCGCTTCATTTCAACGTTCTCACCAACCGCATACTGCGAGGCCTTCATGTCGACCCTTTCCCTGATACTTGCAATCGCTGCGGCAACCACTCCTGTTGCAAACAGTGCCGACGCAGCCACCCTCGCCGCCATCGAAGCCACTTGCTACGACTATGTAGATGGCCAACTTGAAGGCGACCCACAACGCGTCGCGCGTGCCCTGCATCCGGATCTCGCCAAGCGCGCGGTCATCGGCGACACGCCGTACGAGCGGCTGGGCCTGCGTCGCATGTCGAAGGACGAGCTGGTCGAACTGACGCGGCGGGGCGCCTTGAAGACGCCGAAGGAGCAATGGAACCGCAGCTGCCGCGTGCTCGATGTCACCGCCGAGACCGCAGCGGTGCGGCTGGAAACGCCGTGGTTCGTCGATCATTTCCACATGGGGCGATTCGACGGAAAATGGATCATCGTCAACGCCTTGTGGCACAGCAAGCCGCGCGCGACCCCGCAGTAAGTAGGGTGGGCCTCGGCCCACCATCGCCATCCACCGGCGTGCCGAAAACGCGGTCAGAGTACATTTTCCGAAAAAAAGATACTCTGCCCCCGTTTTGTTTGTCTGGCTTGTCGAGTGAATATGGGTAGAGCCGATGGAGCCAGTATTCGTAGCGCCGAGCTTGTTCGGCTGCACTTCGCAAGATGCCAACAACAGCCGAGCAAGCTCGGCGCTACGGAATTCGGGTTGCCCCACGTACTGGCTCGATACGTCAGGACTCCAATGACTGGTGGCGACCGATGGCGCAGGGATACGGATTACACGCATCGTGACCGTTGGCATATGCGGAAAGGGCGGGTTACGTGGGTTACTCGTGTGAATCTCGCCCGGAGCCGCCCTATGTCGCAGCAACCCACGCCCGCACACACCGCGCCCAGGCGCTGGCTGCGCCGCGAGCTTCCGCAGATCGCGGCGATGCTGGTGTTGCTGCTGGCCGCACGCGATTCGTTTGCCAACCATTACAATGTGCCGTCCGGTTCGATGGAACACACGCTGCAGATAGGTGACCGCGTTGCCGTTGACATGCGCGCCTATGGATTGCGCCTTCCGTTTACCGAGTTGAAGTTGATGGAAACCGGCACGCCGCAACGCGGCGATATCGCCGTGTTCGCGTCACCACAGGACGGCACCCGCCTGATCAAGCGTGTGGCCGCCGTGGCCGGCGATGCAGTGGAACTGGTGGACGGCAGGCTGTCGATCAACGGCGTGGCCATGGCCACACTGGAAGCGGACGACACCGAAGTCTTCCGCCACCACCGCGCCACGCTCAACCTCAGCCACGGCGGCGGCCCCGATATCCACGGACTCGTCATCCCGCAAGGCCAGGTGCTGATGCTGGGCGATGCACGCGGCAACAGCGTGGATGGCCGCTTCTTCGGTCTGGTCCGGGCAGAGGACCTGTACGGACGCGCGGTGGCGGTTTATTACCGGCGTGGCGAGGGGTTGGGCTGGAATCGCCTATGAAGCCGTAAGCTACGGGAGGATGCGATGATGCCGACTACTGCCACGGCCGGACTTCAAGCACTTCGCTTTGGAGAATCCTGCGTGCCATGCAGCTTGGACGCATGGGCCTCGGAAAATTCCAGGATCTTCAGCTTTTGCCGTCCGCGCGCATTGCGATACGCCTGTATCAGTTGCAATTCGTCTGGTTCGTAAATCAACAAAGCGTCCACGGCCGGGATGGGGTGGTTGTTCGGCGCCAGCTTCATGCTGCCGCGATTGAGCGCGAGCCATTCGAATGAAACATCCGCAAGCTCTGCCAGCATGAGCAAGTTCCCTGCAGTGGGAACCGCCAATGCACCCTCCCAGTTGGAAACCGCGCTGCGGCTTACATGCAGCCGTTCAGCCAAGGCTGATTGTGAGATTTTCAAGCTTTGTCGAACCACGCGGATGCGCATGCCAAGCTTCATGCTTATCTACTCCTTCGCGAACAGCAAGGCTAGCGTACGCGATGAGCATGGAGCCACTGCACACATTTCAATCAGGACAGCAATATTGTCGTCAGCTCGCACAGTTCTGCTGCCAACACTCGCTAACTCATTGAAACGGAAATGGTCAAAAAGCAGGTGACAGCAATGCTGTCAAAGAGCACATCAAATCGCGCTTGCAGCGCACGGCGGAATACATGAATGTCCAGCCATTGGCTGAGCGATGACCAAGTCGGTCCAATGGGATTCGCAGGGAAGCGATGATGGGCATGGGGTGAAGGGACTTTGGAAAACAAGAGAAAGCAGGATTAGATAGATGGGGGATGGGTAATGGTTGATACGAATACAGCGGATTTTTCTTGGAAGAAACACATTGAAATGGATTTCAATGGCGCATCGTTTCTACCCTGCCGCTAAAAAAATGACTCGGCGTGAGTCGCATCTGCTCCGTTTTTCTTGCGGCTTGACGAACTCCTGGATGTCTTAGCGGTGTCCATTGCGTCCAGAGCGCACACCATCACGTCGAACCAAGCCTTCTCTGACGTTTGCGCCCGCATCGCGGTTCCCGCGAGGTGCGAGCGGAGATGCCGAGCTCGCCGCCACAACTCCCGAACCTTCCATAGGGACTGGCGGCATTCTGCAGTCGGCAATGCGCGGGCGACTGGCGCATCCTTGGCCGTACAGAAGCACGGGCGACTGACTCCACCGCGAGACCACCAGATCGCCACACCCGTCATGGTTGAGGTCGCCTGTCGCAAAATAGTTGACTCGACCCATCGACTGATAGGCTTGAATGACGGTCTCGGGCATGAAGCCAGTACTCGTCTGCAGGTAATAACCAATGTAGCTCCATCCACTGTGTGCAATCGCCAGGTCGGTCCGGCCATCACGGTTGAGGTCGGTGGCGATGAGCGGTCCACTCGAAGTTATCTGCCTGGCGATGTCGACGCGCGGCGCGAGGTTGCCCTGCGAATCTTGGAAATACAGGTGAAGATTTGCGAAATTCTTCGCTTCGTCCAGCGCCAGGTCGCCGCGACCATCCCCGTTGAAATCGCCGACTGCAAGCGCTCCAGTGTGGTTGGAACCAAGCGGCAGGGAGAGCACCGCCGGCGCGGCGTAGCCCCCTGATGCAAGTGCCGGGTAGATCCGGAATTCCTCAAGCGGTCTGTTGAAGATTGTGCCGAGAATCAAATCATCCAGGCCGTCGCCCGTGACGTCGCCCGTCGTGCGAACCGCAGACGAAAGCAGGGGCAGCGCCGATACACGATCGATGACGCCACGACCGCTGCCATGGATGACGGTGGCCGACGTGTTGCTCGAGTCGACAAGAACGTCGAGGTAACCGTCCCGATCGACGTCAGTCGCGAACATGTCGTAGGGATCGCCAGCCATCGCCGTGCTCGACGTAAACGTGCCATCGCCATTCGAGCGGAGCAACAGGACACCATCGACGGTGGCGGTAGCGATGTCGCCTACACCGTCGCGGTCTAAGTCTGCGATCAGGAGCTGGTATGAGAGATTGTTGCCCGAGTCTCCGATCTTGACTGCTGCATCGAGGCGACCATCGCCGCCCTGGTAGGCGGCGTAGATCTCCATGCGGTTATCCGTCGGGTTGGGTGCGTAGCGCAGTGACAGGAATACTAGGTCGTCCCGCCCATCGCCGGACACGTCGCCCACGGCGATCGAGCGCGCCACAGCCGCCGCCGGATCCGCGAGGAACTCCGGTGCAGACATCGAGTAGGACGGCTGCTCAAGGGGTGCCGTCAGCATCGACGGTGGTGCGACGCCTGCTCGACTGCTTGTGCGTGCGCTGGACGTCGCGCCTGCCCGTGCAGGTGCGCTGGGCGTCATGTCTTCCCAAAGGCGTGCATGGGATGCTGCGCTTATTGCAACGCTGGCCCTTGGTATGGAAGGCCGGCGGACGAGGTCGGCCAAACCATGCGAAGCCCAAACCAAGCCAGCGCATACAACGCCGGCCACCATCACCAACGCTGCGCCTGATCCCTTATGCATTGCCATCTCCATGGTCATCCGGGTGGAGTATATCGACTGGTATTGGTGGCAACAGCGGTAAATAAGCAGGCACCATCCAAACGTACGCGCAGGGCCCGAAACCTATCCTGCCTGCTCCCACCGCGAAGGCAAACTCTTGTTGAACACAAGCCGCCGCGCGCCATCCCGTGCCAGCAATCCATCCTGCGTAAGCTTTTTCATGACTTGATTGACCATCTCGCGCGTAGCACCCACGCGGTCGGCGATTTCCTGTTGCGTCATTGATTTCGGCACGATGCGCAGGTCGCCTTCGGTCGAGGAAATCCGGTTGAGCAGGGTGACCGTGCGCTGGTACACATCACTCAACACCAACTCCTTGATCATCAGCGTGGCATTGCGCAGGCGCGGGATCAGGCTGTGGATCAGGCACTCCGCGAACTCCGGATAGGTCTTGATGAACTCGCGGATATGCACCTCGTCCACCAGGATGCATTGCGAATCGACCATCGCCTTCACCGAGGCCGACCTCACGCCACCGTCCATGAACATCTCGCCGAAGATCTCGCCGGCGTTCAACACGTTGTAGACGACCTCGCGTCCCTTCGCGTCCTGGCTGAAGACCTTCAGCTGCCCCGAGACCAGGATGAACAGCGCATCCGACACATCCCCTTCGGAAATAAGCACGTCATTGCGCGCATACGACCTGACGTCACCACGCAACGCGAGCTGCGAGACAAGCTCGCTCGATAGTACGTTTGCAACCTGGTCCTGCATTCAAGTCCACCAATGTCGTGCGAGGGCCATGGGCCGGATGGGCTTACCAGCCAAACAACTTCCAGTACACCGGCAATATCGAACTGTTGCCGCGGCTGCGGTCGGCGCGGCCGTCGCCGTTGTCATCGATCAGGAAGAAAGCCGGGCCGCGTGCCGGGGTCACCTTGACCATGCGCAACTGGCCGGCGACGCGGAACTCCTCGATCACGTCCCCGTTCGGCTCCGTGCGCACCGCCCTCTCAGCGCCGGTCAGGTCCACGTCGGACGGGTCCTGCGTGGAACCGGTGGAGGCGCAGCCGGCCAGCAACAGCAAGGGCACGCAGAGCAGGGCTTTCATGGCAAGGCCTTGTACGAGGGGAAGGGCACGATTATGCGCCGAGGACACCCATAACCGGCAAGGGCAGGCCCGGCGAGCGGAAGGGTAGAATCCACGCATGCCCAGACTCGTACTGATTGACGGTTCCAGCTACCTCTACCGCGCCTTCCACGCGCTGCCGCCGCTGAGCAACGCCGACGGCGAGCCGACCGGCGCGCTGTTCGGCGTCGTCAACATGCTGCGCGCCACCCTGAAGGAAAAGCCCGAGTACCTGGCCTTCGTGATCGACGCGCCCGGCAAGACCTTCCGCGACGACCTGTACCCGCTGTACAAGGCCAACCGCGCCGCCATGCCCGATGACCTGCGCGCGCAGGTGCAGCCGATGATGGACATCGTGCAGGCACTGGGCATGCCCATCCTGCGCGTGGACGGCGTGGAAGCCGACGACGTCATCGGCACGCTGGCGCTGCAGGCGGCCGCCGATGGCATCGACGTGACCATTTCGACCGGCGACAAGGATTTCGCGCAGCTGGTGCGGCCCGCGGCGGCCGGCACAGGCACGATTGCGCTGGTGAACACCATGAGCGGCAGCCGGCTGGATTCGGACGAAGCCGTGTTCGAAAAATTCGCGGTCAAGCCAGGCCAGATCGTCGACCTGCTCGCCCTGATGGGCGACACCGTGGACAACGTGCCCGGCGTGGAAAAGTGCGGCCCCAAGACCGCCGCCAAGTGGCTGGCGGAGTACGGGTCGCTGGACAACGTGATCGCGCATGCCAGCGACATCAAGGGCAAGATCGGCGACAACCTGCGCGCGGCGTTGGATCGCCTGCCGCTGAATCGCGAACTGGTGACCATCAAGACCGACGTGGCGCTGGACGGCAATGCGCAAACGCTAGCCATGCGCGAACGTGACGTGGAGGCGTTGCGCCAGCTGTACCAGCGGTACGGTTTCAACCAGGCGTTGAAGGAACTGGACGGCAATGCCGGCACGACGTCCGTCCCGGAAAAGGAACCGGGTCGCGCACGTGGCGCAGGCTTCGTGGCGGCTACGGCAAGCGATGACGTTGCCATCGATCCTGCGCTGTCGGTTGCCGGTGACTACACCACCGTCCTCACCCTTGAACAGCGCGACGCGCTGATCGCCACGCTGCAGGACGCCGACGAAATCGCATTCGACTGCGAAACCGACAGCCTCGATCCCATGCAGGCGAACCTGGTCGGCCTGAGCTTCTGCGTTGAATCCGGCAAGGCCGTGTATCTACCGTTGGCCCACGACTATCCCGGTGCGCCGCCGCAGCTGGATCGCGACGAAACCCTGGCCGCACTCGCGCCGCTGTTCGCCGATGCCGACAAGAAGAAACTCGGCCAGCACGGCAAGTACGACATGCATGTGCTGCGTCGCCACCGCGTGCGCGTGGCCGGCTATGCCGACGACACCATGCTGGAGAGCTTCGTGCTGAACTCCGGCAGCAGTCGCCACGACATGGACAGCCTGGCCAAGCGCTACCTGGGCTACGACACCATCAAGTACGAGGACGTCGCCGGCAAGGGCGCGAAGCAGATCCTGTTCTCGCAGGTCGCGCTGGACGACGCGACGCGTTACGCCGCCGAAGATGCCGACGTGACCCTGCGCCTGCACCGAGCGCTCGCGCCGAAACTGGCGGCCGAACCCTCGCTGCACAGCGTCTACCGCGAGATCGAAATGCCGCTGGTGCCGGTGCTGGAGCGCATCGAAGCCAACGGCGTGAGGATCGATGCCGATGAGCTGCGTCGGCAATCCGCGGACCTTTCCAAGCGCATGCTGATCGCGCAGCAGAAGGCGACCGAGCTCGCCGGCCGCACCTTCAACCTGGATTCGCCCAAGCAATTGCAGGCGTTGCTGTTCGACGAACTCAAGCTGCCGGCGGTGTTGAAGACGCCTACCGGCCAGCCGTCGACCAACGAAGAAGCGCTGGAAGCCATCGCTGACCAGCACGAATTGCCGCGCATCATCCTGGAGTACCGCGGGCTGGCCAAGCTGCGCAGCACCTACACCGACAAACTGCCGGACATGATCAACCGCGACACCGGGCGCGTGCACACCAGTTACCACCAGGCGGGCGCTGCGACGGGGCGACTGTCTTCCTCCGATCCCAACCTGCAGAACATCCCGATCCGCACCGACGACGGGCGTCGCATCCGCAAGGCTTTCGTCGCGCCGCCGGGACGCAAGATCGTGGCTTGCGATTACTCGCAGATCGAGTTGCGCATCATGGCGCACCTGTCGCAGGATCCCGGCCTGGTACGCGCATTCGAATCCGGCGTGGACGTGCACAAGGCGACGGCAGCGGAAGTGTTCGGGCGCACGTTGGACGAAGTCACCGGCAACGAACGCCGCGCGGCCAAGGCGATCAACTTCGGCCTGATGTACGGCATGAGCGCGTTCGGCCTGGCGCGGCAACTGGACATTAGCCGTGGCGAGGCGCAGGACTACATCGCGCTGTACTTCAGTCGCTATCCGGGCGTGCGCGAGTTCATGGACCGCACCCGCATGCAGGCGCGCGAGCAGGGCTACGTGGAAACCGTGTTCGGTCGTCGCCTCTACCTCGACTACATCAACAAGGGCACGCAGGGCCAGCGTGCCGGCGCCGAACGCGCCGCGATCAACGCGCCGATGCAGGGCACCGCCGCCGACATCATCAAGCGCGCGATGATCAGCGTGGATGCATGGCTGGCCGATCACGCTGCGCGCGCATTGATGATCCTGCAGGTGCACGATGAACTGGTGTTTGAAGTGGAACAGGCATTCGTCGACACGCTGTTGGCGGAAGTGACGCAGCGCATGTCGGGTGCGGCGCAGCTGTCGGTGCCGCTGGTGGTGGACAGCGGGGTAGGCGACAACTGGGACGAGGCGCACTGAGCTTTCAGTGCCTTATCCATTAGTCGTAGACGTGTTCATGCGGCCGGCATCGCGGATGCGGGCAGGAATTGCATAAATCCCGGCTCCCGTGGAGGCACGCTCCGCGTAATCGCAGCCTTTTCGGGTAGTTGCGGCACTTTCCTGCCGATCCCGGTCTGGAATAAATTCAGTACCGGCAAGTTCAATAAACTGAATATGCCCTAAACCTTACGGTTTTTTAACCGGAATCTTCACGAACTATCCATGCCCGGAGTGGTTCTATAGCACCAGACAGATGCAAGGTCTGTCTCGGATCCCTCCCATCCCCTGGAGTGATCTACTGGAACGAAGGCCCCTCCCCAGGCCTAGTTCCCTGGCCCCGCAGACCCCCCCCTGGTCTGTGGGGCTTTTTTATGGCCCTGTTCCCGCATGCGCGCACTAGCGTGATGCGATCCATGGCCTTCAGCGAATCAATGGTGCGGTCTTGCCCGAATCCAACGACCGTCAACACGACGTGCGGGTGGCGTGCATCAGCGGGCAATGCGTCCGCGCCACGGCCGCCGATGCAATGCCGAAGCCAAGGCCCGCGCCTTGGGCGAATGGAAGGATGGACTTTGCAGGATCGGCTGCATGATGATCGGTGATGCGAGCATGCATTGCCGCAGCCATCCAACCAGGACGCCACGATGACCTTCAGCAGTTCCCGACGCACTGTCCTGCTTTCCACTTTGAGTCTCTCCGTAGTCGCTGCACTGGGCGGCACCGCCTGCTCGCAGCAACCGGCAGCGGCTGTTGGTGCCGATCCGGCCACGGGGGACACCGCGGCCGAGGCGGCGGATTTCGTGACTGTCGAAGGCCCGCACTTCAAGCTCAAGGGCGAAACCTACCGCTACGTCGGCGCCAACATGTGGTACGCCGCCTACCTGGGCGCCGATGCCGCCTTCGGTGATCGCGAACGCTTGCATAAAGAGCTCGATGACCTGAAGGCACTGGGCGTGACCAACCTGCGCATCCTGGCGTCCTCGGAATTGTCGCCACTCAAGAATTCGCTGGATCCTGCCTTCCGCACCAAGGAAGACGGCAACTACAACGCCGAGCTGTTGGCCGGCCTGGACTACCTGCTGGTTGAACTGGGCAAGCGCGACATGAAGGGCGTGCTGTACCTGACCAATTTCTGGGAATGGTCGGGCGGCATGATGGCCTACATGGATTACGTCACCGGCAACTACATCAATAACGGTGATCCCAACCATCCGTGGCCCGCCTTCGCCAAGCATTCGGCGCAGTTTTATTCCAACCCGCAGGCCGTGGCGATGTACCACGACTATGTGCGCTTCCTGGTCTCGCGCACCAACAGCCTGACCGGCAAGGCGTATGCCGACGACCCCACCATCATGGCCTGGCAACTGTCCAACGAACCACGCCAGGGCGGCGACGAAGTTGATTCCGCAGCCAACCAGCCGGCCTACCTGAAGTGGATCTCCGATACGGCGAAGCTGATCCGTTCCATCGACAAGAACCACCTGGTGTCGCTGGGCCATGAAGGCACCATGGGCGCAGTCGGCAACGCGCAGTACGTCCTCGACGCGCATGCCGATATCGACTACCTGACCGGGCACATCTGGCCGCAGAACTGGAGTTGGGTGGATGGCAAGGACCTGCCGGGCACCTTCGACGCGGGCGCGCTGAAGACGCAGGCCTACATCGACCAGCACATCGCACTGGCCACGCAGCTGGACAAGCCGCTGGTGTTCGAGGAATTCGGTTTCCCGCGCGACGAAGGGCAGTACGAACCCGGTACGCCCACCGTGTGGAAGGACAAGTTCTACGCAATGATCTATGGCGCGGTTGAAAACGCGGTCAAGACGGGCGGGCCGGTGGCCGGTTCTAATTTCTGGGCATGGGGCGGTGCCGGTCGCGCACTCAACGCGGATTACCATATGAAGCGCGGCGAGACCGCCTACCTGGGCGATCCACCGCACGAGCCGCAAGGCTGGTACAGCGTGTTCAATACGGACACCTCCACGCAGGCGCTGATCAAGGCCCACGCGGCGGCAATTTCCAGCTTGCCTTGATCCATGCGCTCCTGTTGGCCGGGGAGCCTGCGCGAGCAGCGAAAACGCGTGCCGGGTTAAGGTGTAGCACCGTCCCCAAGGATTACTGCAATGCCCCATGCCCTGGAGGGAATGTTCGACCTGGCGATGCCGTGGTGGCAGTTCGTGCTGCGCGCCTGCGTGGTGTATTTCATCCTGCTGTTGATGATCCGCGTGTCAGGCAAGCGCAGCATGGGCCAGTTCACGCCGTTCGACATCCTGCTGGTGGTGTTGCTGGGCAATGCGGTGCAGAACGCCTTGCTGGGCAGCGACACGTCGGTCGCCGGCGGCATGCTGTTGGCGGCCACCTTGATCGCCCTCAACTGGGTCGTCGGCTTTGTTTCATCGCGCAGCGAAAAAGTGGAAGCGATGATCGAAGGGTCGCCGGTGCTGCTGGCGCGCGATGGCGAGGTCTATCGCACGGTCCTGCGCAAGGAACTGATCAGCCGCGCCGATTTCGACAAGGCCTTGCGCGAAGCGGGTTGCGAGGAGGTCGACGAGGTCAGGCTGGCCGTGCTGGAGACCAATGGGCACATCACCATCATCAAGCGGGATTGAGCGTGGTTGGGTGCGCGGGAGCGATGTAGGAGCGCTGTAGGAGCGACGTAAGTCGCGATGGGGCTTTCATGGTGGAGCTTCATCGCGACTTACGTCGCTCCTACAGCGCTCCTACACGTTCCTACACCAACTCTGACAGCCAGTCGCGTGGTCGCAGGTAGTCGGCGAGGCGTGATTCGGGGCTGCCGTCTTCGGGCGTGAATCCGTATTCCCAGCGCACGCGGGGCGGCAGGCTCATCAGGATGCTTTCGCTGCGGCCGCCGCTCTGCAGGCCGAACAGGGTGCCGCGGTCGTAGACCAGGTTGAACTCCACGTAGCGTCCGCGACGGTACAGCTGGAATTCGCGTTCGCGTTCGCCGTAAGGCGTGTCCTTGCGGCGTTCGACGAGCGGAAGGTAGGCATCCAGGAAGCCATCACCGACTGCGCGCTGGTAGGCGAAGTCACGCTCGAAGTCGCTGCCCAGGTCGTCGAAGAACAGCCCGCCGACGCCACGCGTCTCATCGCGGTGTTTCAGGAAAAAATACTCGTCGCACCACTGCTTGTGCGCGTCGTAGCGCGCGTCGCCGCCGAACGGTTCGCACAAGTCGCGTGCCGTGCGGTGCCAGTGCAACACATCATCGTCGAAGGGATAGAACGGGGTCAGGTCGAAACCACCGCCGAACCACCAGGCCACGGTTTCGCCATCGCGCATGGCGCGGAAGTGGCGCACGTTGGCGTGGGTCGTGGGCAGGTAGGGATTGCGCGGGTGGAAAACGAGCGATACCCCTACTGCACGCCATGAAGCGCCGGCCAGCTCCGGACGTGCTGCCGTTGCGGATGGTGGCAGGCGCGTTCCCGACACATCGGAAAAGCCGATGCCGGCCTGCTCGAACACGGCGCCGTCGCGCAATATCCGTGTGCGCCCGCCGCCACCCAGCGTGGCGCCTGCGGAGTCGGCACGGGTCCAGTTGTCTTCGTGGAAGCGTGCACCGCCATCCGCCGTTTCAATGGCGGCGCAGATGCGGTCCTGCAGGCCGGCCAGGTAGTCGCGGACGTCGGAGAATTCATTCATGGGCATAGTCTAGCGGGCGATGCGGGAGTGGCGGGGTGGGAGCGGCGTCCCGCCGCGAGCTGTTGCAGTGCTTTCTGTGGGTGCGGTCAACAGACAAAGCTAGGAGCTCGCGGCGAGACGCCGCTCCCACACCGCCGCTCCCACTTCCGCTCGGGATCAGTGCTTGAACTGCGCGCGCACCGCCGGCGTGCACAGCTTGTAGATGATCCAGCCGTGCAGCGCGGCGAAGGCCAGTGCGCTGACCACGCCCATGCCCATGGACACCGCGTTGGACGCCTGCATCTGCCCGGGCATGCCCTGTCCCTGGACCTGCAGGGACGTGCCGATCTGGTTGACCCAGTCCAGCACCTGCATCAGCAACACGATGCTGGCGAAATTCACCAGCGTGCCCAGCACCATGATGGCGATGAAGCCAAGGCGCGCGGCATCGTTGCGCTTCAACACGCCCCAGGACGCGGCCAGGAATGCCACCGAGGACAACAGGGTCAGCCACGCCATCGCATCCAGATGGTCCAGCAACCAGCGCAGCATCGAAGGCAGCGGTGGCAATTCCTGGCTGGCGCTGGCGAATGCGCGCGCCAGGAAGTCGTCCGGCACGAGCATCAGCACCGCCCACTGCCCGAGTGCATACAGCACGCCCAGCACGCCCAGCAGGATCGAGATCTTGCCCAGCACGTCGACGAAATTCGCCGCCGGCGCTGTGCGCGCGGAGCCTGGCAGCGGGGGCGGAAGCGTGCTCATGCGACGGTGTCCCCTATGCCCGATGTCATTTCAGGTTGTTTTCGAACAGCTTGAGCACGCGCTTGTATTCGTCCAGCCAGGAATCGGCGCGGGTGAAGCCGTGGCGCTCCAGCGGATACGGCGCGATTTCCCAGTTGTCCTTGTGCAGTTCGATCAGCTTCTGGGTCAACACCACCGAGTCGCGGAAGAACACGTTGTCGTCCAGCACGCCGTGGGCGATCAGCAGGTGGTCCTGCAGGCCGGCCGCGTATTCGATGGGCGAGGATTTTGCGTAGGCCTCGGGATCGAGCTCAGGCGTGTTGAGGATGTTGCTGGTGTATTCGTGGTTGTACTGGGTCCAGTCCACCACCGGGCGCAATGCCGCGCCTGCCTTGAACAGGCCGGGTTCGCGGAACAGCGCCATGAAAGTCATGAAACCACCGTAGGAACCGCCGTAGATGCCGGCGCGGTCGCGATCACCCTGCTTGTTGGCGACCAGCCAGTCCAGGCCGTCCTTGTAGTCTTCCAGTTCCGGATGGCCCATGTTGCGGTAGATCGCGGTGCGCCAGTCGCGGCCGT